>NZ_JBSSBG010000015.1:0-103104 GCF_054968445.1 Polaribacter sp. M10 | reverse complement strand
GTTGTAGTTACATCATCACTTGCATCTCCAGGTGTTCCTGGATCTAAAGTTACAGTTGCGCCTTCTAATCCGTTTTCGCCTGCTTGTAAACCATCGTTATTAGCATCATACCAAACTGTATCTCCTATTGAACCAACTTGAATAATTCCAAAATTCACTTCTGCTTCTATTACTGTACCTACAGAAACTGAAATAATTCCGTTTGTATTTCCATCATTTCCTGCAGATGTACCTTGATTTTCTCCAGTATTAGACCAGTTAGCTGGTAAATTAGGAGTGGTACTGCCAGAAGGAGTTGTGTGTAATACTACTGTATAATCTGTATTTGGTTCAACATTATTTAAAAATTCGTAAGAACCATCATTATTAATAGGTACTGTATCTATAATATTATTAGAACTATCTACTAAACTTGCATATAATTGTGTTCCACTTGGCGTAGAAATACCTGAACCATCTACAGTGTTATCATCTAATTGATCTAAATCGTTAAAAACATTACCTGTAATTCCTGGTACTATTGGATTTGTAGGGTTATTATCGAAAGTATCATCTGAGATACCATAAAACTTAACGTCTGCATTTCCATTGTTATCAATTCTAAATCCATAAATTGGTTGACTTGTATTAAATAAAGATACATCTACAACAGAAAAATATTGCGGTTGATTTGCATTTCTTCCTTCAGAACCATACCCAATATTCCAATCATATTTTTTGTTACCATTACTAGAAGTTGTTCCGTTTTGAAATCCAAATCTTAATTGTCTTGCAGTTCCAATAGGATCACCATTTTCATCTAAAGGAATCATTCTAAAAAACGTATTACCATCTCTTTCACTAACTACTAAATAATCATCATTTGTTAATGCTTTAGACCAGTAAATGTCAAAATCATCAGCTGGAGGTGTATTAGTAGAAGCATCGTAAAACATGTAGCTTAAAGCATTTCGGTTTGTTACCATGTTTTGCATGGCATCTTCCCAAGCAGCAACACCATCTGATATTAAGGTTTCAGTACCTTCATTATAAATCCCTACTCCTGTTGTAGCATTTGTAAAATTATTACTAGCTAAATAAGCGCCTTCTGCATTTAAAAAATCTAGCGTTTTAATGGTACCTCCATCATTAATTTTAATGTAATTCATTAAAACTGGAAGTGAGGTTTGGTTCGCTGCAGGCGTAGGATCTGTACCTCCAGTTGTTTGGGTAATTACGTCTCCATTAAATTCTATTTGAACTTCGGTAATTTCTATATTGTCTGTACCCAAAACAACATCATACAAAGTTTGTGCTTTTACAATTGCAGAAAATAGAAAAATGAAAAGAGTTGATAAAAGTAATTTTGATTTCATTTGATTGATTGTTTTTAATTTGATTTTCATTTTTTAAGCTCAACTATAAAAAAACAATTTGTGTTGTATAAATTGTTGTTTGATAAAAAAATGAAATATTTTAGGTGATTTCTTTTTAGAATTAGGGTTACTTAGGTTTATTATTTATTTCTTAGGTGATTTTATTAATTATACTTTTATGTAACAAATATAGTTCTACACTATTCTATTTTTTTTAGAATATAGATGAACTGCATTGATACTTAGTTAAAAGGTTAGGAAATTAGGACAATACCTGCTACAGAAAGTGAATCTATAACTATAATTCAAATTCAGAATTACGGGGGTTAGTTTAAGGTAATCTATTGGAAATTAAAGATTTATTCGCTTTACAAAGCATTTTTAGCTAATAAATAACACTAAAAACTAGAACTAGTACTAAATAAATTGAGGAATTGCAAACCTAAATAAATATATCAATAATTACAAATAGTTTACAATTATTTTATCTTTAACAAAAGAAAACATTTATGCTTATATTTTGATGTATATTTGCAGCCCATTATTATTAAACCAATGAGACTACATAGAAATTTAACTTTTGCAGTTATAGATAGCATTAGAGATATATTTAACGAAGGCGTTTATGCAGACAAAGCTGTAGAAAAAGCACTTAAAAGAGACAAACGTTGGGGAGCTAGAGATCGTAAGTTTGTGGCAGAGACTATATACGACATTGTACGTTGGAATCGTTTGTACGCAGAAATTGCCGAAGTTAAGGTACCTTATGATAGAGATAATATATGGAGATTATTTTCTGTTTGGTGTATTTTAAGAGGAATTGCATTACCAGATTGGAACCAAATTGGTGATGTACCAGAAAGAAGAATTAAAGGGCGTTTTGCTGAATTATCTAAAACTAGAAAATTTAGAGAATCGATACCAGATTGGATGGACGAGCTTTGTGCCTCTGAATTAGGTGAAGAAGTGTGGACCAAAGAAATTGCTGCCTTAAACGAACAAGCCAAAGTTATTCTTAGAACCAATACCTTAAATATTTCTAGAGAAATTCTTCAGAAAAAATTAAGATCAGAAAATGTAATTACCCAAATTTTACCTAATCATCCAGATGCTTTAATTTTACCAGAAAGAGCCAATGTTTTTAGAACAGAAGCTTTTCATAATGGGTATTTCGAAGTGCAAGATGCTTCATCTCAATTAGTAGCAGCTTACTGTGATGTAAAACCAGGGATGAAAGTTGTAGATACTTGTGCTGGTGCTGGTGGTAAAACGTTGCATTTATCTGCTTTAATGGAAAACAAAGGCCAGGTAATTGCCATGGATATTTACGAAAGTAAATTGCGCAAATTAAAAGTTAGAGCCAAAAGAAATAAGGCTCATAATATTGAAATGCGTGTTATTGGTTCCACTAAACCAATTAAAAAATTACATGGTAAAGCAGATCGTGTTTTAATTGATGCTCCTTGCTCTGGCTTGGGTGTAATCCGAAGAAACCCAGATTCTAAATGGAAATTACAACCAGAATTTATCGACAACATTAAAAAAGTACAGCAAGATGTTTTACAACTATATTCTAAAATGGTAAAACCTGGTGGAAAAATGGTATATGCTACTTGTTCTATTTTACCATCCGAAAATCAAAATCAAGTTAATACTTTCTTAACATCAGAGGCAGGAAAAGACTTTACTTTTGTAAAAGATAAAAAAGTATTGGCTCATAAATCTGGTTTTGACGGATTTTACATGGCGCTTTTAGAAAAAAAGTAAGTTTTATACATGAATTGCTGGTATAAAATTGTAGTGATATTGAAAAAGAAATCATTTCAAATTAAAAGGTATTAATGAAAAGATTATTCAATGTACTTATCATTTTAAGTATTACCCTAAACACATTAGCGCAAGAAAGTTATTATAATGATGTTAATTTAAATCTAACAGGTGTAACCTTAAAAGAAGAATTAGCTACTAAAATTATAAGCACCCACACTCAGTTTTTGTTTTACGACCAAGTTTGGGATGCAAGTAAAGCTACAGACATAAACCCTAATAATAGCAACCAAGTTTTATTAATTTATGGTTATGAAGATGGTTCTGATACAGATGCAACTAACGATCGTGAACGTGGTATAAATGACAATAGTGGTAGTACAGGCGATTGGAATAGAGAGCACGTTTACTCTCAATCTTTAGGTACACCAGCATTATCAGATTCTGGTCCTGGTTCAGATGCTCATCATTTAAGACCTGCAGATACCCAAAGAAACTCTTCTAGAAATAATAGAAAATTTACTTTAGGTTCTGGTAATTCTGGCATACAAACTGATGGTGGTTGGTATCCAGGTGATGAATGGAAAGGAGATGTTGCAAGAATGATGATGTATATGTATGTAAGATATGGAGATCGTTGTTTGCCAACAAACATTGGTTTTGGAGACAACTCCTCTACTCCAGACGACATGATTGATTTGTTTTTACAATGGAATGTCGAAGATCCTGTTTCTGATTTTGAAAAACAAAGAAACATGTATCACGAAAACACAACCAATCTAAATGCACAAGGTAACAGAAATCCTTTTATAGACAATCCTATCTTAGCCACAAGAATTTGGGGAGGTACAAAAGCAGAAGATACTTGGGGAATTTACACAAGTTCAGATACACAAGCTCCAACTGCTCCAACAAACTTATCAGCAACCAATGTTACTACTTTTTCTGTGGATTTATCTTGGGATGCAGCAACAGATAATATTGAGGTAACTAGTTACGATGTTTATGTAGATGGCAATTTAGTTACGGCAACTTCAAATACATCTGTTACTATATCTAACTTAACATCGAATACAAATTATAGTTTTACAGTTTTAGCGAAAGACATTGTAAATAATTCATCTGACTTTAGTACAGCATTAAATGTTTCTACTTTAGCTGATAACGAAGCACCTACAGTACCTACAAACATTACAATAAGCAACGAAACTGAAACTACTTTTATCGTTTCTTGGTCTGCATCAACAGATAATACAAAAGTAGATGAGTACAAGGTTTATATTGATGATGTTTTTGTAAATTCTACCGAAAATGAAATGTTTACAGCTACAAATTTAACGCCTTCTACAACATATAAAGTTCAGGTTTTGGCGGTTGATGAAGTTGGTAATGAATCAAATTTATCGAACGCAGTTAACGCATCTACAACAAATGGTAGTACTACAGCAAACGAATTATTTTTCTCTGAATATGTAGAAGGTTCTAGTAACAATAAAGCCCTAGAAATTGTAAATTTAACAGATGTAGACATAGACATGTCTATTTATAGCATAAAAAGACAAACTAATGGTGGTGTAAATGGTGATGAGTGGGAATTTAATTTACCTCTTACTGGTACAATAAAATCTCAAGATGTGTATGCAATTGTTAATGAAGCTGCTGGCGAATCTACTTCAAGCACATCGCAATCTGTAAAAGAAGCTGGCGAATTTTTAATTCAGCAAGCCGATTTTATTCAAATTCATGATGGAGATACAAATTTTGGAGCTCCTATTAATTTTAACGGAAATGATCCTGTTGGTTTATTTAAAAATGATATTTTAATAGATATTATTGGTACTTACAATGCAGGAACATCTAATTTTGCAAAAGACAAAACCATCCGCAGAAAAAGTGGTGTTTCTCAACCAAATACTACTTTCGATTTAGATAATGAATGGGATGTATACGCCAAAGACAATGTAGAAAATATTGGTACGCACAGTGCAATTGTACTTTCTACAGATCAGTTTTATTTAGAAGGCATTAAGTTTTATCCTAATCCTGCAAACGATTATATCAGAATACAAAACAACGCTAATAAAGTTATTAAAAACTTAAGTATTACTAATGTTTTAGGCAAAAAAGTAGTTTCTGAGCAAAATCCATCAGAAGAAATTAACATTCAAAATTTAACAAAAGGTATTTACATTCTTCAATTTCAAGTTGATGGAAAAATATATTCAACTAAAATCATCAAAAAATAAATGAAAAAAACATTACTTTTTTTACTTACTATTTTCTATACTTTATCAGGATTCTCTCAAATTCCTACAGATTATTATAGCACTGCCACTGGTAATGGTTACACATTAAAAACTCAATTAAATGCCATAATTAGCAATGGTCATACAGACCAAGGTTATAGTGCTTTATATACGGCTTACGAAACATCAGATACAGATCTTTTTTATGAAAATGATAATTCTGTCTTAGATATGTATTCTGAAAATCCAACAGGAACAGATGCATATAATTATCAGCATTTTTCTAGAAATTGTGGTAATTACAATTCAGAGAATGACTGTTATAATAGAGAGCATATTTTTCCCCAAGGATTCTTCAATAGTCAATATCCTATGAGGTCAGATATTCATCATGTTGTGCCTTCAGATGGCTATGTAAATGGGAGAAGAAGCAATTATCCTTTTGGCGAAGTTTCTTCTGCAAGTTACACCTCTAACAATGGTTCTAAAGTTGGTTCTAATACTTTTGATTCGTTTACTGGAACTGTTTTTGAACCTATTGATGAATTTAAAGGTGATATTGCTAGGATGTTGTTTTACTTTGCAACTCGTTATCAAAATGATGTTACAGACAGTTCTTGGGATAATCATGATAGTTCTATAAGCAACCCTTTAGATGGCACAAACGATCAGGTTTACGAAGACTGGTACATTAAATTATTATACAAATGGCACACAAACGATCCTGTAAGTATTAGAGAAACTGTAAGAAATGATGAAGCGTATAAGTTTCAAGGTAACAGGAATCCGTTTATAGATCATCCAGAATATGTTGCAGAAATTTGGGGTTCAATTTTATCAACAGAAAATTTTTCTTCTATTAGTAACATTAAAGTTTATCCAAATCCAACAACAATTAATAGCATAACTATATCAATTCCTGCTGATTTAACAATAAATTCTGTAGTGTTGTATTCTGTAATTGGTGCTAAAATTTACGAAGCTAAAAAACCAGTAATTACCAATAACAAAATAAAAATACAGAATCTAAATAACGGAATGTATCTTTTAAAAATTAATGATGATAAAAGTAGTATCACTAAAAAAATCATTGTAAAATAAATTACATCTAAAAACACTTTTAAAAGACGACTAATTTAGTCGTCTTTTTTTGTTGATAACAACGTTTACAAATCGATAAACAATTTTTCTTTTTTGATAGCCTATTAGACCTAATATTTCTAAATTTACAGCTTTAACAAAATCTAACTCGCAACAAATGATTCATTTCTTTGGAAACGAAAACAGCAAAGTATATGCTGTACAAACTGCAACAGAATTAACACAAGAAACAATTTCTAAATTGGTCTGGCTTTTTGCCAATCAACCTAAAATAGAGCAAAAATCTATTGATGCTTTTTTTATTGGCCCAAGAGCTGCAATGATTACTCCTTGGAGTACAAATGCTGTAGAAATAACCCAAAACATGGGCATTTCTGGCATTATAAGAATTGAAGAATTTATTTCAGTTTCTGAAGAATTCACTGATTTCGATCCAATGATTTCAGAAAAATTCAACAAATTAGATCAAGAATCATTTACAATTGACATTCAACCAGAAGCAATTTTAGAGATTGATGATATTGCAGCTTATAATAATCAAGAAGGTTTGTCTTTAAGTGATGAAGAAGTTGCTTATTTAGAAAGTGTTGCTACTAAAATCGGAAGAAAATTAACAGATTCTGAAGTTTTTGGTTTTAGCCAAGTAAACTCAGAACACTGTAGACATAAAATATTTAACGGAACTTTTGTAATTGATGGAGAAGAAATGCCAACTTCTTTATTTAAATTGATAAAAGAAACCTCTCAAAAAAATCCAAACGACATTGTTTCTGCATACAAAGACAATGTTGCTTTTATAAAAGGACCAAAAGTGGAACAGTTTGCACCTAAAACAGCAGACAAACCAGACTTTTACGAAACTAAAGAATTTGAATCTGTAATTTCATTAAAGGCAGAAACACATAATTTCCCTACAACTGTAGAGCCTTTTAATGGCGCTGCAACTGGTTCTGGAGGAGAAATTAGAGATAGATTGGCTGGTGGAAAAGGTTCTTTACCTTTAGCAGGTACAGCTGTTTATATGACTTCGTATTCTAGATTAGAAGAAAACAGACCTTGGGAACAAAAATTTGAAGCAAGAGATTGGTTGTACCAAACTCCTATGGATATTTTAATTAAAGCATCTAATGGAGCCTCAGATTTTGGAAACAAATTCGGGCAACCTTTAATTGTTGGTTCTGTTTTAACTTTTGAGCACGAAGAAAATGCTGCTTCTAGTGATGCTGCTGCAAGAAAATTAGGTTTCGATAAAGTAATAATGCAAGCTGGAGGAATTGGTTATGGAAAAGCAGCACAAGCATTAAAAGACACCCCTAAAGAAGGTGATAAAATTGTAATTCTGGGTGGAGAAAATTACAGAATTGGAATGGGTGGTGCTGCAGTTTCTTCTGCTGATACAGGAGAATTTGCATCAGGAATTGAGTTAAATGCAGTACAACGTTCTAACCCAGAAATGCAAAAACGTGCTGCAAATGCTGTTCGTGGAATGTTAGAAAGTGATGAAAACTTTATTGTTTCTATTCACGATCATGGTGCAGGTGGACACTTAAATTGTTTGTCTGAATTGGTAGAAGATACAGGTGGTAACATCGATTTAGATAAATTACCAGTTGGAGATCCTACCCTATCAGCAAAAGAAATTATTGGTAATGAATCTCAAGAAAGAATGGGATTAGTTATAGCTGACAAACATCTAGAAACTTTACATAAAATTGCAGATAGAGAACGTTCTCCTATTTACGATGTTGGTGAAGTTACAGGAAATGATCGTTTTACTTTTGAGTCTAAAACTACTGGCGAAAAACCAATGGATTTGGCTTTAGAGGATATGTTTGGTTCATCACCAAAAACAATAATGACAGATAAAACTGTCATCAGAAAATATAAAAACCCGCGTTATAAAACCAAGAATTTAAAAATCTATTTAGAGCAAGTTTTACAACTAGAAGCTGTGGCTTGTAAAGATTGGTTAACAAATAAAGTAGACAGATGTGTGGGGGGGAAAGTTGCCAAACAACAATGTGTTGGACCTTTGCAAATTCCGTTAAATAACGTTGGTGTAATGGCCTTAGATTATAATGGAAAAGAAGGAATTGCTACTTCAATTGGGCACGCTCCTATTTCTGCATTAATCAATCCAGAAGCTGGAAGTAGAAATGCCATTACTGAGAGTTTAACCAACATTATTTGGGCTCCTTTAAAAGATAATTTAGATTCAATTTCTTTATCAGCAAATTGGATGTGGCCTTGTAAAAATGAAGGTGAAGATGCACGTTTATACAAAGCTGTTAAAGCAGTTTCAGAGTTTTCTATTGATTTAGGAATCAACGTTCCAACAGGAAAAGATTCGTTATCTATGAAACAAAAATATCCTGATGGAGATGTAATTTCTCCAGGAACTGTAATTATTTCTGCAGCAGGAAACTGTAACGAAATAACTAAAGTTGTTGAACCAGTTTTACAAGTTGATGGAGGAAATATTTACTACATCAACATTTCTCAAGACGAATATAAATTAGGAGGTAGTTCTTTTAACCAAGCATTAAACGCAATTGGTAACGAAACTCCAGATGTAACAAATACTGCATTTGTAAAGAATAGTTTTAATACAATTCAAGAATTAATTAAAGCAGATAAAATTACAGCAGGTCATGATGTTGCTTCTGGTGGATTGATTACAACCTTACTAGAAATGTGTTTTGCTGATGTAAATTTAGGAGCGGATTTTGATATCTCTTCTTTACAGGAAGAAGATTCTATAAAAGTATTGTTCTCAGAAAATGCAGGAATTGTTTTTCAAGCAGATGCTTCTGTAGAAACAATTTTATCAGAAAATAACATTGAATTTTTTACTATTGGAACTGCAAATAATTCAGGAACTATAAACATCAAAAACAATGAAGATAATTTCTCTTTTGATGTAGCAGAACTGAGAGATGTTTGGTACAAAACTTCTTTTTTATTAGATCAAAAACAAACTGCTAATAATTTAGCTCAAGATCGTTTTGATAATTATAAAAATCAGCCTTTAACGTATAAATTCCCTGAGAATTTTACAGGTAAACTTCCTGTCATTTCGAACGCAGTTGAGAAATCTCGTCCAAAAGCTGCAATCATCAGAGAAAAAGGTTCTAACTCAGAACGTGAAATGGCAAATGCAATGTATTTAGCTGGTTTTGATGTAAAAGATGTTCATATGACCGATTTAATTTCTGGTCGTGAAACTTTAGAAGACATTCAGTTTATTGGTGCTGTTGGAGGTTTTTCGAATTCGGATGTTTTAGGCTCTGCAAAAGGTTGGGCTGGTGCTTTTAAATACAACGAAAAAGCAAATACGGCATTAAAAAACTTCTTTAAAAGAGAAGATACTTTGTCTGTTGGTATTTGTAATGGTTGTCAACTTTGGATGGAATTAGACCTAATCAATCCAGAACACGAAGTTCATGGAAAAATGGTTCATAATGATTCTCAAAAGCACGAAAGTTCTTTTACATCCGTAAAAATTCAAGAGAACAATTCTGTAATGCTATCTTCTTTAGCAGGTACAGAATTAGGAGTTTGGATTTCTCATGGAGAAGGAAAATTCAGTTTACCAGAAGCTGAAGAAAACTATAATATTGTAGCAAAATATGGTTATGAAGGGTACCCAAATAATCCTAATGGTTCTGATTATAATACTGCAATGCTATGTGATAAAACTGGTAGACATTTAGTTACAATGCCACATATTGAGCGTTCTACTTTTCAGTGGAATTGGGCAAACTACCCAGCCAACAGAAAGGATGAGGTTACGCCTTGGTTAGAAGCATTTGTAAACGCCAAAAACTGGTTAACAAAATAATATTGTCCTTAGTAATAATACAATAAAAAAGGGCTTTACAAAAAGCCCTTTTTTGGGTTTTAATCAAAAAAAAAATCAAATTATTACGTAATTAAAAATGAAAGTTCCAAAGAAATATCAATTTATAGTAGACATTGGAAAAGCCTTACACATATACGGAATTCCTTCCTACAAAATTCAATCATACCTAACACAGGTAGCCAAAACAAAAGGGATTACTGGAAGTTTTATGGACTTACCTACTTGGATAAATTATGTATTTTATGAAGATAAAAATTCTTATAATTACATTGAATCCATTCCACCTGGATCTTTAAATTTAGGTGCCTTTTCTAGAATTGACGAATTAACCAATAAAGTTATTGATACAGCAATTAATGAAGATGAAATAGAAGAAGAATTAAAAATTATACACGCAAAAACTAAAGAGGTAAATCATTTTTATTTAACCTTAGCTCATGCTTTTGCTGCTGGCTCTTTTAGTATGATGATTGGTTCTAACTGGATTTCTTTTGGATTTGCTTTGTTATTAGGAGCATTGACTTATCTTTTAGTTTTTTTATCAACTAAATCTAAATATATAGAAAGTGTTTTCGAATCTTTATCTGCTTTAGTAATTACAATTATTTCTTGTGTACTAACCTACATCTTTCCTAATTTTAATTTAGGTTTAACCATTCTAGCATCTATCATTATTTTTATACCCGGTTTAGCTATAACTACTGCTTTAGAAGAAATAACATCTAAAAGTTTAGTTGCTGGTAGCGCAAAACTTTTTGATGCTATCGTGGTTTTATTTAAACAATTTTTTGGTGTAATACTCGGTTTGGGATTAATGACTTCTTTAATAGATATTGATTTAACATATTATGCTTCGAATCTACCAAAATGGACTATATTTTTGGCAATTCCGATGTTTTCAATTACTGTTTTACCTATATTCCAGGTTAGAAAAAAAGAGATGTTTTTTGGTGTTTTAACTGGTATTTTAGCCTTTTTTTTAACGGTTATTTTATCTTCAGGTTTGGGCATTTTAGGAAGCACATTTATAGCCACTTTAGCCGTTGTTGGAATTAGTAGAATATTTGGTCGAATTTCTAAAACTCCTAAATCTGTTTATTTAACGCAAGGTATTGTTATGTTGGTACCCGGAAGCAAATCTTTTATGGGGTTAAGTAATTCTTTTTTTAATCCTTCTATTACTGCTTCTGCTAACTTATTTGGAGAAGTTGCTTTTATTTTAATGGGGATAATTGGCGGTTTACTTTTTGCGGGTACCTTTAGAGAAAAAAGGAATAAAAGAGATTAACTTTATAGATAGAACATTAACCTATATTTTTCATAAATGATAATCAAGTAATTAAACAATAAAATGTTCAAGAAAAAATATTATTAAGGATTTTGTAAATAAGATATTTCATCAAATTTTTATTAAAATAAACATTGTTTTATAAAAACTGTCACAATTTAGGTTTTGATTGGTCTTTAAATAAAACACCAAAACTTTTTAAATATGAAATATAAAATTACACTATTCACTGCTTTATTTTTATCGATATCACTTTTTGCGCAAAAAAAAATTGAAGCATCAGATATTTTAAAAGATATTAAAAATGGTAAATCAATTAACTACCAAAATGCAACAATAGTTGGTACTTTAGATTTTACTTATATGGATGAAGCCCTGGAAAAACTACCATCTAAAAGAAAAAGTAGTTGGTGGGGAAATGGAAGTTCATCCAATGAGATTAAAAAGTTAATTGAAGTTAAAATTTCATTTACAAACTGTACTTTTAAAGATGATGTTTTAGCTTACATACCAGATGAATATTCTGGTTACACTTTTACGGCAAGTTTCGAAGATATCGCTATTTTTAAGAACTGTAATTTTGAAAGAAAAGCAATGTTTAAATATTCTCGTTTTGAAAGAGAAGCTGATTTTTCTGATTCTACTTTTGATGATGATAGCACTTTTAAATATGCTCAATTTGATAAAGACATCAGTTTTGCCAACACAAAATTTGCTGAAATATCTACATTTAAATACGCTAAATTCAACAGAAAAGTAAGTTTTGCAAATGCTGTTTTCGAAGACTCTGCTGTTTTTAAATACACAAAATTTAATGATGGTGTATCTTTTTACAACACCAATTTCGAAGAAGATTTAAATATTAAATATATGCAGGTTTCAGGTGATTTCGATATTTCTAAAATGAAAGTTGGTTATGACATCGATTCTAAATACACCAAAATAAATGGCAAGAGTTTTAATAAATATTTATTGAGTGATGATTAAAAATCAAAAAACATAAATACAAAGGTTGGCTATATGTCAACCTTTTTTTGTGGATTTAAAATCTTAAAATCAGTTATTTTAAAAGTTCTTAAAATTTACATCTAAAAGATTAAAAAACATTTTAAAACAAAATACTTGAAAAGATCGTGCAAACAAGAATTTAAAGAAAAATATAATATTAAACGCTAAAAAATATATATTTCATAAAATAATAAGTGTATTAATTAGTATTTGTAAATTCAAGTTATTTTAGTATTTTGCAATGCTACAAAATAGACTCTATGCCAACAGAAATTACAAGGTTATTTGATTTTCCTTATTATCAATTAGAAAAATACAATCTTAAAAAAGCATTCTCTACAAAATACAATGGAAATTGGCAATCAATTTCTACACAAGAATATATAGATAAATCGAACCAATTAAGCAGAGGCTTACTTAAATTGGGTATACAACCTAATGATAAAATTGCCATCATTTCTACAGAAAATAGAACAGAATGGAATATCTGCGATATTGGTATATTACAAACAGGTGCACAAACAATTCCTATTTACCCAACAATATCTAAAGAAGACTACGAATATGTATTAAGTCACTCAGAATCTACCTATTGTTTTGTTTCTGATGCAGGTATTGTAGAAAAATTAAATAAAATTAAAGGCAATACCAAACTAAAAGCGGTGTACACTTTTAATGATATAAAGGGAGAAAAGAATTGGAATGAAATCTTAGAATTAGGTAAAAATAAAGATAATCAAACAGAAGTTGAAGCAAGAAAAGCTAATGTAAAACCTGATGATTTGGCTACTATAATTTACACTTCTGGTACCACTGGTAAACCTAAAGGTGTAATGCTTTCTCATAGCAATATTGTGTCTAATGTTTTATCATCAGAAAAAAGAGTACCTCTAGAATATGGTAACTCTAAAGGCTTGAGCTTTTTACCTGTATGTCATATTTTTGAACGTATGATTTTATATCTATATCAATATTGTGGTGTAGATATTTACTTTGCAGAATCTATAGAAAAATTATCAGAAAATGCACAAGAAATAAAGCCACATGTAATGACAGCTGTACCTCGTCTTTATGAAAAAATTTACGACAAAATTATTTTAAAAGGCGAAGATTTATCTGGTATTAAAAAAAGCTTGTTTTTTTGGGCTGTAAATTTAGGCTTAAAATACGAGCCAAATGGTGCTAATGGTTGGTGGTATGAAAAGCAATTGACCTTAGCTCGTAAACTTATTTTTTCTAAATGGCAAGCTGCTTTAGGTGGCGAATTAAAATTGATGGTTTCCGGAAGTGCTGCCTTACAACCAAGATTAACACGAGTTTTTGCTGCTGCAGGAATGCCAATTATGGAAGGTTATGGTTTAACAGAAACATCTCCAGTAATTGCTGTAAACGATCAAAAAGATAGTAATTTTAGAATCGGTACTGTTGGTAAAACTATAGATGATGTAGAAGTTAAAATTGCTGATAATGGAGAAATTTTAGTAAAAGGCCCTAATGTAATGTTGGGCTATTATAAAGATGCCGAAAAAACTGCTAGTGTTATGCAGGGCGAATATTTTTGTACAGGTGATAAAGGAGAATTTGACAAAGATGGTTTCTTAAAAATTACTGGGAGAACCAAAGAAATGTTTAAAACTTCTGGTGGTAAATATGTTGTTCCGCCTTTATTAGAAGGCGAATTAAAACAATCTCTTTTTATAGAACAAGTAATGGTTATTGGCGAAGGCGAAAAAATGCCTGCTGCTATTATTCAACCAAATTTTGAGTTTATGAGAGACTGGATTAAACACAAACACTTAGACATTGGCTTAACAAACCAAGAAATAATTACCTCTGATATTGTTATAAAACGTATTCAAAAAGAAGTAGATAAATGCAATAAGAATTTTGGAAAATGGGAACAAATTAAACGTTTTGAACTTACTCCAGATGAATGGTCTATAGATGGTGGTCATTTAACCCCAACCATGAAAATGAAAAGAGAAATTATCAAGAAAATATACATCAATTTGTATGAAAAAATTTACAGAGGTTAAAAATTATTTTATATTGCTTTAAAATTCGAGTTATGTTAAAGCAATTAGTATATTATTCTATAGCTAATCAAATTATTTCTGATAAAATTATTGATGATATTTTAGAAACTTCTCGAAAACACAATTCTAGCAAAGAAATTACAGGTTGTTTGCTTTATTATGACAATGTTTTTTTACAACTTTTAGAAGGTAAACAAGAAGATATTGATAAACTTTATGCAAAAATAAAGAAAGATCAAAGACACTTTAATGTTACGCTAGTTGCAGAAGATTTTGTAGAAGATAGAATGTATCCAAATTGGAATATGGCGTATCATAAATTTAGAGCAAATCAACTAGCAAAAGAGAAATTTAGAGATAGTATAGTATTTTTATCTAATACTATTCCTAAAAAATCAGAAGCCATCGATTTTTTCTGTCATATGGCAAAACAGATTGTAAATAAATAAAAAAATCCCTAGCACATTAATTCCTAGGGATTTTTTTTATAACAATTAACAAACGTTATTATACTTTTATAGTACAACCTATAGCTCTAGTTTCTGTTTTTTCTACTTCCTTACCTGCCAATAACGCATCAACAGCATTTTCTACATATTTTTCAGTAACAGCATCCGGATTTCTAGAACTATTATCTATAGCACCTATGTATTTCACTTTCATATCATTTTTAGTAACTATAAATACATGTGGAGTTTTAGTAGCACCGAATTTTGGATACACTTTTTGACCTTCATCTAATAAATAAGGAAAGTTAAAACCTTTTTCTTCAGCTCTAACTTTCATTTTTTCGAAACTTTCATCTGGCACTGCTGCTGGATTATTAGGATTAATTGCAATTACAGGATAACCCTCGTCTTCATATTTATCATTTAAAGCAATAATTCGATCTTCGTTAGCAACAGAATAAGGACACGTATTACAAGTAAAAATAATGATGTATCCTTTTGCATCATCATAATCTGATAAGGATAAGAAATCTCCATCTATATTTTTTAACTTAAAATCTTCTATTTTGTCGCCAACTTTGTAGCCAGCATCCGATTTTAAAGTAAATGCTGTAGCAGTTATAGCAACAACTACAAGTAATAAAATGTTTTTAATTGTTTTCATAATGTATTAATTTAAGAATGTTTTTAATTCGTTTTCTAGAGTAATATAATCAAAAGATTGTTCGTAAAATTTTCTATTTTCTTTATTGTAAATTATAGTTGCTGGTATTGCCCCACTCCAACTTTCATCAATCGCTTTTATCCAAACATCTTCATTGGTATCATTTAAATACACCACTTTAGATTTTAGTTTTCTTTTATTGATAAAAGGAATCAATTTTTTTTCTACTTGTTTCGGAAAATCCAAACTCACCAAAATAACCTCAACATTTTTATCTGCATAATCTGTATTAATTTTCTCAAAATAAGGCAATTCTTTTACGCAAGGTGCACACCAAGTTGCCCAAAAATTTACAACATAAACTTTATCGTCTTTCTTTTCTAATAAAGGTTTTAATTGTTCGTAATTAAATGTTTTTACAGATGTAACTTGTTGTGTTTCTTCTAAGGATACGTCTTCAGAAACTTTTTTAGTAACTTCTTTTTTACAAGAAGAAACTACTAATAAAAGGGCAAGGAAAAATAGTGTCTTTTTTATCATATCATAAAAATACATATTAAATCAAATTGTATCTTAAAATTAACTCATAATTAACATTTATATAAGATTATATGACTTTAAAATTCTTGTTTACAGATTATTAAATTTATACTTTTGGTAAACCAATTTGGTTGACCAATTAACTAAAAACAATAAATTATGAGAAAAAACTATTTCAAAAACAAAATTTTTGAGCATTTAACAATCGTATTATGCTTTATTTCTGCATTGTCTACCTCTGCTCAGACTACATATAATATTGATGATCCAGAAGATTTAAGAAACGTAATTTACAGTCCTGGAGATGAAATTATCCTAAAAAATGGAACCTATACCACAGACGAAAGAATGATATTTTTAGGTTCTGGTACTAAAGAAAATCCCGTTATTTTTAGAGCTGAAACTCCTGGTGGAGTAATTTTTACAAACGGTCCAAGATTAACCATTGGTGGTGAAACCGAAGACAATGTAAAAGTGGCAACTGGTGAGTATCTAATAGTAGATGGCTTTCATTGGAAAGGTGGTTATGGAGCTAGTAACTTTATAGAATTTAGAAATGGTCAAGACTTTGCACACCACAGTACCATACAAAATTGTGTTATAGATGGTTTGGCTGCAGAACCAAGTGAATTAGCAGAAGATTTAGCTGATGAGCAAATTACAAAACACAGATGGATTGTTCTTTATGGCACATACAACACTGTAATTAACTGTTCTTTCTTAAACAAAACAACTGCTGGAGCCTTAATTTTAGGCGAATATTCTTACAACGCTTTTCCTGATGGAGATGATGGTGTAAACAACAGTTGTTTAGAAGTTGGGCACACTATAACCAACAATTATTTCTATAATTTCGAAAAACTTACAGAAAAATACGGAACCAAAGCAAATGGTGATGCTTTGTCTAATGCTGGTGATAGCGAAACCATTCGTATAGGAACTAGCTCTTATCAAATGGTAAATAGTAACGTTACTGTAAGCAACAATTATTTTGTTCAAGCTGATGGTGAAAACGAAATTATCACCAATAAAAGTAAAGGAAATTCTTATTTAAACAACACTTTTAGAAGATCTAGAGGTTCTTTAGTTTTAAGACATGGATCTAATGCAACCGTAGATGGCAACTTTTTTATAGGCGAAAATGTAGACGGAACAGGTGGTATAAGAATTACAGACAGTGGTCATTCTATTACAAATAATTACATACAAGATTGCATTACTGTGCTAAGTAATGCCAAATGGAATAACGGAATTACATTTATAGGTGGTAGCGAAGATGCTGATGTTGCTTGTACTTCTGATGATGTTTCTAATGGATATCAACAAACAGAAAACATAACAGTTTCTAGAAATACCATTGTAAATACAAACGCTCCTTTATTTTACAATACAGATAAAGGTTCTACAGATCCAACAGGTATTATTTCAGATAATTTAATTTATTTCCAAGATTCTAATGCCAACATTACTCCTGTAATTTCTGGTGATACAGATTCTGCTTTCAACAATCTTGGTACAGCTTTAACGTATACTGGTAATGTTTTTACAGGTACAACTTTAGGAGCAACAAACACTGGTTTTACAGAAGAAACTGGAATTACAGCAACAGCAGCTGACGAAATATTTACATTTTCAGGAACTGCTGCTGCCAACAAAGGTGCAGATTTAGGTGGCAATACTCCAATAAATGATGCTATGGTTGGTTATGGAATTGGAGCTTGTTTTACAGATTATACAGGTGCAAGTATTATAGATGGTAATTGTGTAATTGAAATTAGCGAATCTATTAACGTAAGTGGGTTATCTCCTTTATCTGCAGAAGCTGGTAGTTACAATGTTACTGTAACTGCTAATGTGGGTTGGACAGCAGTTTCTAATAACGATTGGATAACCATTAATGTAAATACTGCTTCTGGAGATGCAACTATCTCTGTTACAGTTACTAAAAACGAAAGCGCAGAAAGTAGAACTGGCACAGTAACTTTTACTCAAGTTGCTGGTGGAGATGACATTATAAAAACCTTAACAGTAACTCAAGAAGGTGCAGATTTAACATCTTTATACACCTTAATAAATACAGGTACAGGTTTAGATACAGACAAAGTAACTGTACATTCTTTTTCTAAACAAAACGACACTAAATCTCCACCTGAATTGGCAATACATTCTTTAGACAAAGATTTAGATACTGAATGGACAGCAGATGATGGGGCTATTCTTTCTGGTGATTATAAAGGTGATGGTGAATATGTTATCTATGATTTGGGTGATGAATATAGTTTAGACTTAATTCGTTTTAACACAACTAATAAATCTGATGCTTTTGGGGTTCAAATTTGGGTTTCTACAACAGGAACAGAAAATGAAGATTTCACACAAATATTACCAACATCAGGAGATTTATTATTTTCGGCAACAAACACAACCGATTTTAATAATTACGAAGTAGACACAGATGCTAAATACGTAAAAATAATTGGTTTTGGTAGATTTAATGCTGCTAGAGATAATAGAGAAAGTGCTTGGACTGCAATTACAGAAATAGAGTTTTATGGAGAATCTACAGCTTTAAGTGTAAATGATTTTTCTACAAAAGACTTTAGTGTATATCCTAATCCTGTAAATAATCACTCGTTATTTATTAAAACAGCGTCAACTAATTTTAACCAAGTAAATATCTACACTATATTAGGTCAAAAAATATTAGAAACAAAATTAATTTCTAATTCTACAACTCATAAGATTGATGTATCTGCCTTAAATTCTGGAGTATATTTTGTAGAATTAAGCAATGGCAAACAAAAAGCAATCAAAAAAATAATCGTTACTGAGTAAATATTATTTTATTTATAAAATAAAAAAAGGTCTTCTATTCAATTAGAAGACCTTTTTAACTTTTCCTAAATTAACTATTAATTAAAAATATCATTTAAAACTTTAGCCAAACGAATTCCTCCTTTTTGCAATTGATTTCTTACAGTTCCAAAATGATCATAATTGTATCTATAACGTAAATTTTCTCCAATTTTTGCAGATTTATATACTTCTGCAGAAATTTCATGTACTTCATTTACCCAATCTACTATAGATCCTTGCTCAATTAATTCTATCTGTTTTTTTGATAAGTCTTTAGCGTTTTCAGCTAAATCTGAATAACTCATACCATAATCGTCAATCATTTTACTATCCCAAACACTGTGTAAATTGGTTCCTCTACCAAACCATTGTACTTGTACATCATTACCTCCTTTATCTTCTTTTCTACCTATATGTAAAGGTTGATGTAAATCGCCAATAAAATGAACCAACATTTTTAAATGGAAATTTTTATCTTCTGCTGTACTGTTTTCATCCTTTAAAACCGAAATACATTTTTGAATACCAGTAACCAAATCTCCTTGCGGATTTTTATCAGATTCTTCATAAGTCTGATCTAAATCCATATTTACATAATGCCAAGGCGAATATTTTCTGTAAGCTCTGTCTGATTTTATTTCATCTGCAAACGTTGATACAAACGCCAAACTTTGCCCATTTAAAATTTTATCAATTTTCTTTTTTGCTCTTTTGGTTAAATACTTTTCAGCAATTTTACCTGTTACTCTATGGCCATTTTTACCCCAAACTACAGTTTCTTCTGTAGAAGAATTGGTTAAAAAAAAGAACGGAATTAACAATAATAATTTGATGTTCATTTTTACGAATTAAATTTAATTTTCGACAAAAGTATAAAAATATTTACCAGAAGTTTTGTTAAATCATTAAAAAATATTATATCTTTGTGATATCATTTTAATATCATTATAAATTCAAATAATATGAAAGCAGAGAAAATTATTAAATTAGCAAACGGTTACTTAATGTTGTTTATCGTTTTATTGTTGTTTTTTGGCGGAATTGCCATGTCTTTCTTTAAATCTCCCATTTTTATTCTGGTTTCTATTCTTGGATTTATTGGTTTTTTCGGATTTATTCTTGTAAACCCAAATACTTCTAAAGTTATCTTACTTTTTGGTAAATATGTGGGTACCATAAAAGAAAATGGTTTATACTGGGCAAATCCACTTTACAGAAAAAAAACAATTTCTTTAAGAGCTAGTAATTTTGATAGCGAGCGTTTAAAAGTAAACGATAAACTCGGTAATCCTGTAATGATTTCAACCATTTTAGTTTGGCGAGTAACAAATACGTACAAAGCTGCTTTTGATGTAGATAATTACGAGAATTTTGTACGTGTACAAACAGATGCTGCTGTGCGTAAATTGGCAAGTATGTATCCTTATGACAATTTTGCTGATGAAGGTCATGATGAAGACATTACCTTACGTTCTAGCGTTAACGAGGTTTCTGAAGCTTTAGAAAAAGAATTAGAAGAACGTTTGTCTATTGCTGGTATAGAGGTTTTAGAAGCTAGAATTGGCTATTTGGCTTATGCACAAGAAATTGCTTCTGCCATGTTAAAAAGACAACAAGCAACAGCAATTGTAGCTGCAAGACATAAAATTGTACAAGGTGCTGTAGAAATGGTAGAAATGGCTTTAGAAGAACTAAACAAAAAACAAATTGTAGAACTAGATGAAGAAAGAAAAGCAGCAATGGTTAGTAATTTACTCGTTATTTTATGTGGTGATAAAGAAGCTTCGCCAGTTGTAAATGCAGGAACTTTAAGTCATTAAGATGAAAGATAAGAAAACCTATAAAAAAGGAAATGGAATTGCAATTGGAATAGCTACTGGAACAGCAATAGGTGTGGCTCTTGGTAATATTGCAATAGGCATTTCTTTAGGATTGATTTTAGGAGTTATATATGATTCTAATAAAAATAAAAAAGCGAAATCATGAAAGAATATAAAGTAGTGAACTGGAAAATGGGGTTATCCAAAAACAATCAAAAACTTGAAGACACTCTAAATCAGTATGCAAGAGAAGGTTGGGTTTTAAAACATCTTGCAGAAAACACAGCAAGAATAGTTCTAGAAAGAGATAAAAACAGATAAGATGAAAGTTTTTAAAGAAGAACAACGTTTTACACAATTGTGGTTAATTGTTTTAATGGCAGTTAGTTTAATTGTTCCTATTACTATTCTTTTTCAGGAATACAATAAACCTGAATCTTCTTTATCTTTAAATAAATTAATCCTAACTATTACTGTTATTCTACTAACTGCGCTTTTAATTTTTACTTTTAAGTTAACCACTAGAATCGATGAAAAAGGAATTTACTACCAGTTTTTTCCTTTTCATATAACGTTAAAATTAATTGCTTGGCAAGATATTTCTAAAGCTTATGTTCGTAATTACGACCCAATTGGAGAATATGGTGGTTGGGGATTTAAAGGAGGTGCACTTTGGAACTCAAAGAAAGGCAAAGCCATCAATGTTTCTGGAGATGTTGGCATTCAACTAGAACTAAAAACAGGTAAAAAACTCTTAATAGGCACTCAAAAAGAAAACGATGCAAAAAGCGTTTTGGCCACCTATGCATCAAAAATAAATTTATCATGATACGTTTTATCAGTTATTTAATTTTTACTGTTTTTTCAATTTCGGTTTCATTGGCACAAATGAATTCTGAAGAAATTATGATACATAATCTTGGCATTCAATTGCCAGGAACTTTAACGTATGCTCAAGAAAATTCACCTTTAATCATTTGGGTTCATGGTTCTGGTGGTGTAGATAGAGATGGAAATCAAGCACAATACATCAAACAATTTAGAAAAGCTGTTAATCAAGAAAATATTGCGTTTTTTAGTTACGATAAAAGAACTGCCAACCCAAAGAATAGTACCATTTTACAACAAGATGGAATTATTTTTAATGATTTTGTAAGTGATGTAAAAGAAGTGGTGAATCATTTTAAAAACGATAATCGTTTTACAGAAATTATTTTAGCAGGTCATAGTCAAGGCTCATTAATTGCAATGTTAGCCTTAGAAAATGTAGATAAATACATTTCTATTGCTGGTGCAGGAGAAACTATTGATAAAACTTTAGTCAAACAAATATCAAAACAAAGTCCTATTTATGGTGCCTTAACAGAAAAATACTTGAAAGAGTTAAAAGAAACAGGGCAAATTAAAGAAGTAGACCCAAACTTAATGTCGCTTTTTGCACCTCAAAACCAACCTTTTCTAAGCTCTTGGATTGCAATAAATCCAACAGAAGAAATTAAAAAAATAACAATACCTACTTTAATTGTAAATGGTGATAAAGATTTTCAGGTTATGGTAACTGATGCAGAAATTTTAAAAGCTGCAAAACCTGACGCAAAAATTGTAATCATAAAAAACATGAATCATGTGCTTAAAAGCATTCAAAAAAATGAAGATAATTTAGCATCGTATTCAAATCCAAATTTTTCGATTTCAAAACAACTCATCCAAATAATTGTTGAATTTGTAAAAAAATAAAATGGCAAAAAAGAAAGCTTTCGCATTGCGAATAAATGAAGATATGATAAAGGCTATCGAAAAATGGGCTGCAGATGAATTTCGTTCTACAAACGGACAAATAGAATGGATGTTAATGCAAGCTCTAAAAGAAGCCAAAAGAGAACCTAAAAAGAAAGAAGAATAGTTTAAAACACCTATTTTAATTGTTAAAAAAACGCTCAATTTTTATTGAGCGTTTTCTATTTTGTATATTGTTGGCTAAATTCAAATTCAATAAATCATACACAATGAAAAAACTACTAACCTTACTTTTTTTATGCACTACTTCCCTACTCTTTTCGCAAGAGTTTTCTATGGATTTAGTAAAAAACATGAAACCTAGAAACATTGGTCCTGGAGGCATGTCTGGTCGTGTTACAACCATAGATGTTGTAGAATCTAATCCAGAAATTATGTACGTAGGTACAGCTTCTGGTGGTATCTGGAAATCTACTTCTGGTGGTATTAAATGGGAACCAATTTTCGAAAAAGAATTAACGGCTTCTATTGGTGCAATTGCCATTCAGCAATCTAACCCAAGTGTGGTTTGGGCAGGTACAGGAGAAGGAAACCCAAGAAATAGTTTAAATGGTGGTTTTGGTATTTATAAATCTTTAGATGCTGGTAAAACCTGGACAGCTATGGGTTTAGAAAAAACCAGACATATACACAGAGTAATTATTCACCCAACAAATCCAGATGTGGTTTATGTGGCTGCAATTGGTTCTCCTTGGGGAGAACACAAAGAACGTGGAGTATACAAAACGACAGATGGTGGTAAAAGTTGGACACAAATTTTATTTAACAATGTAAAAACAGGAGCTGCAGATTTAATTATGGATCCAAAGAATCCTAATAAATTAATTGCTGCAATGTGGGAGCACAAACGCGATCCTTGGTTTTTTAATTCTGGTGGTAAAGGAAGTGGTTTATACATTACTCATGATGGTGGAGATAACTGGAAAAAAATAACAGATAAAGAAGGTTTCCCTAAAGGGGATTTAGGAAGAATTGGGGTAGCAATTGCACCAAGTAATCCAGAAATAATTTACGCTTTAGTAGAAGCTAAAAAAAATGCACTTTACAAAAGTGAAGATGCAGGTTTTACTTGGAAAAAAATTAACGATAAACCAGGTATTGGAAACAGACCTTTTTATTATTCAGAAATTTATGTAGATCCACAAAACGAAAATAGAGTTTTTTCTGTATTTACTTATGTAAATGTTTCGCAAGATGGAGGTAAAAACTTTAAACAATTAATGCCTGCTTATGGTGTAGATAATGGGGTTCACCCAGATCATCATGCATGGTGGATTCATCCAAATAATGGTAAATTTATGATTGATGGTAATGATGGTGGATTAAACATTACTAAAGATGGAGGAAAAACTTGGCGTTTTATAGGGAACATTCCTGTTGCTCAATTTTATCACATAAATGTGGATAATGAATTTCCTTACAATGTTTATGGAGGTATGCAAGATAATGGTTCTTGGAGAGGACCAGCTTATGTTTGGAAAGCACAAGGAATTAGAAACTCTTATTGGCAAGAAATTTCTTTTGGTGATGGTTTTGATGTAGTACCAGATAAAGACGACTCAAGATATGGATGGACTATGAGTCAGCAAGGTTCTGTTTCTAGATTCGATTATTTAACAGGTAATAATTACGGAGTAAAACCAACGCATAAAGACCCAAATGTAAAATTACGTTTCAACTGGAATGCCGCAATTAATATAGATCCTTTTGATAATTCTACTTTATATTTTGGTAGCCAATATGTTCATAAATCTACAGATAAAGGATTAACTTGGACAGTTATTTCTCCTGATTTATCTACCAACGATCCAGAAAAATTAAAACAATCTGAAAGTGGTGGTTTAACTATGGATGCAACTGGTGCCGAAAATCACTGTACAGTTTTAGTAATAGAACCAACTGTTTTAGAAAAAGATGTGTTATGGGCGGCTACAGATGATGGCCAAGTACATATCACTAAAAATGGTGGAGAAACTTGGACAAATGTTGCCAAAAACATTAAAGATTTACCAGCTAATAGTTGGATTACACAAATTAAAGCATCAAACAAAAACAAAGGAGAAGCGCTTTTAATTGCTAACGATTACAGACGTTTTAATTACACGCCTTATGCATACAGAACCAAAAACTATGGTAAAACTTGGGAACGTATTGTAGATGAAAATGATGTACAAAGCTACACTTTATGTATTATCGAAGATCCTGAAAATGCAAACTTATTATTTTTAGGTACAGACGATGGTTTATATATTTCTATTGATGCTGCAAAGACTTGGACAAAATGGACAGAAGGTTTCCCAACTGTACCTGTTAAAGATTTAGTAATTCATCCAAGAGAAAATGATTTGGTAATTGGTACTTTTGGTAGAGCTGCTTGGGTTTTAGATGACATTCGTCCTTTAAGAAAAATGGCATCAGAAAATGTAATTGCAAAAAAATTAGAATTATTTGAACCACCAACTGCTTATCAAGCAGCAACGCAACAACCAACTGGAAGCAGATTTGGAGCAGATGCTTTATACCAAGGAGAAAACAGAAAAGGTGGCGCAATTATTTCTTATTACATCAACAAACCAAAGGTTGATAAAAAAGCAGCAAAAGACAACAAAGAGGTTAAGGCTAAAAAAGTAAAATACGATTCTATTAAATTAGAAATTTTTGATGGTGATCGACAAATTAGAACCTTAAAATTTAAAGCTCCTAAAGAAAATGGTGTTCATAAAACCACTTGGTATTTAAGAGAAAAAGGTGTGGCTAGAGCTTCTAGAAGAATTCGTAAATCTAGAGGAGAACCAGGTGGAGTTTCTGTAAAACCAGGTACATATAAATTAAAAATGACCTTTGGTGATGCAGTTTCTGAACAAAATATAAAAGTTGAATTCGACCCTAGATTAGAAATTTCTGAAGCAGCTATCAATCAAAAATATGAGGCTAGTAAAAAGCTAGAAAAGTATCAAGAAAAGATAGCCAATGTTGTAAAACAATTGGTAGAAAGTAAAAATACAGCAACTTCTATAAAATCTGATCTATCTAAAGAAGACAAGAAAAAATACAAATCAGAAATTAAATCATCAACAGAAATTATTAAAAAAATTGATAGTTTAACTGCCATGTATTTAGGTACAATAGACAAAAGGCAAGGAATTACAAGAAACCCAGAGGTTACTGTAAACCAACGTTTTGGACAAGCAAGTAGATATATCCGTTCTCGTTTTGGAGAACAAACTGAAACTGAAACAGTTTTAATGAATCAATTTATTGATGAGTTTAAAAAAGCATTAGCAGCAACAAATAGCTTTTTTAATAAAGATTGGGTAAACTATAAAAAATCGGTAGAAAATATTAATATATCTCCGTTTAAAGAAACTAAAATTTATTCTGCGAATTAATTTATTTATGAAGCATATCCTATTGATTTTGAGCTTGATTCTTTTATCTTATAAGATTCAAGCTCAAAATTCTTCTGATAACAAAGTAGGTACTTGGTACATGTTTAATGGAGCTCATAAAATCTCTGAAAAGTTTACAATAAAAAGTGCAATACATTTTAGATACTTTGAGTTTATTACAGATTATCAACAAGAAATTTATAGGTTGGGGTTGAATTATAAAATCAATCCAAATACTAATTTTACCTTGGGTAGTGTATATTCTATTACAGATAATTCATATCAACAAGATTTACCAGATTTATATGAATACAGATTTTATCAAGATTTAAATATCAAAGATCAATGGGGAAATTTTGGAGTAAAGCATAGAGTACGATTGGCGCAACGTTTTAAAAGACAAAATTTTGTAAATAAGACAACACATAGAATACGATATGGATTGTTTATGAATCATCCTTTATCAAAAAAATTAACCACATATATTTTTAATGAAATTTTTATAAAGTTTGCAAAAAAAACGTTTGGTCAAAACAGAACTGGTTTTGGCTTTTTACAAAAGCTAAGCAACCAAATGAAATTAAAAATAGGCTATATGTATACACAGTTTAGTAACTCAAAATCGCATAGATTACAACTAGGAATCATTTTAAATACGAATCATATTAGAAATATATAAATGAATATCTCAGAAATAAACAACGACATTCCATTATTTGCCAATGACACTATTATTTTTGGTGTTTTGTGCGTACTATTGGCAGGTATTTTTTATACATCAACCTTAAAATCTTATCAAAAATTCTATAAAATTGTACCAGCACTTTTATTGTGCTATTTTATTCCTTCAATTTTTAGTTCTTTAGGCATTATTGCAGATAAATGGATAAATGTTGATGCCACAATTACACATCTAAATTCATTATATGGTAACCTTACTAATGTTACTGATTTAAACTCTTTAAAAGAATACATTGCAGCAAATAATATTAATAGTACTGTGTATTCTAAATTTACAGGAAGCAGTAAATTATATTATGTTTCTTCTCGTTTTTTACTACCAGCATCATTAGTTTTATTAACACTAAGTATTGATTTAAAAGGAGTTTTTAAATTAGGGCCAAAAGCATTAATAATGTTTTTAACAGCAACAATTGGAGTTATGATTGGTGGACCAATTGCAATTTTGTTTTTTAAATATGTGGCTCCAGATATTTTAGTTCAAGTAGAAGGCACTGAACTTTGGAAAGGGCTTTCTACAGTTGCAGGAAGCTGGATTGGGGGTGGTGCAAACCAATTAGCTATGAAAGAACAGTGGGAAGTTTCTGATAGTTTGTTCAGCATTATGGCTGTTGTAGACGTTTTAGTAGCAGAAGTTTGGATGGCATTTTTATTAATAGGAGTTGCAAAATCTGATGCTATTGATCGTTGGTTTAAAGCTGATAATTCTTCCATCACTACTTTAAAAAATAAAATGGAAAAATTTACTTTAGAAACAGCTCGCGTTCCTTCTTTTAATGATTTAATTATTTTATTAGGGATTGCATTTGGTGTGACTTCCATAGGGCATATTGTTGGTGATAATTTAGGAAGTTATATTGCTAATAATGTTCCTTTTTTAGTTGATTTTGGTTTGGGAAGTTCTTTTTTCTGGTTGATAATTTCTGCCACAACCATTGGTATTTTCTTATCGTTTACAAAAGCAAAAAATTACGAAGGTGCAGGAGCTAGTAAAATAGGTACCGTTTTTATTTACATTTTAGTAGCTTCAATTGGAATGAAAATGAACCTAAACGCAATTGTAGAAAATATTAGTTTGTTTGCCATTGGCTTTGTTTGGATGATTATTCACGTGGGGTTATTATTTTTAGTTGCAAAAATTATTAAAGCTCCTTATTTCTTTTTAGCTGTGGGCTCTAAAGCTAATATTGGTGGTGCAGCTTCTGCCCCAGTTGTTGCAGGTGCATTTCACCCCTCTTTAGCTCCTGTAGGCGTTTTATTAGCAGTTTTAGGTTACGCATTAGGAACATATGGCGCTTTCTTTTGTGCACTAATGATGAAATGGGTGAGTTAATTTTAAACTTTTCTTGGACTTTATCTTAATAAAAATGCATATTTGCATTCCTAATTTTAAACAAAAAAATGAAAAATATAATCACAATTTTATCACTTTCAATAATCCTTTTTGCTTGTTCATCAAAAAAAGAAGGAAACATGATTGTACAAGGACAAATTAAAGGCCTTAAAAAAGGAAAATTGTATTTACAGAAAATGGTGGATACTGTTTTAGTTTCTGTAGATTCTGTAGCTTTATTAGGTAAAGACACCTTCAAATTAACAGACAATGTAGAATCACCTGTTTTATATTACTTAACTTTTGATGGAAACACAACTGATAAAAGAATTTTATTTTTTGGCGAAAAAGGTACAATTACCATCAATGATAAAGTTGATAATTTTGGATCTTCCCCAGAAATATCTGGCTCTAAAAACCAAGAAATATTAGATAAATATATGGTGGTTAGTAGAAGGTTTCAAAACCAACGTTTAGATTTTATCAAAAAAGATTTTGATGCAAAGAAAGCAAAAGATCAAAAATTAATAGAACAATTAGAAAAAGACTATCAAAGATTGGTAAAAAGGCGTGTATTGTATACCACCAATTTTGCTCTTACCAATTCAGATTCTGAGGTTGCTCCTTATTTGGGATTAACAGAAATGTACGATGCTAGCTTACAAATGTTAGATACTGTAAATAATAAACTTTCTGAACGAGTTAAAAATTCTGATTATGGTAAACGTTTTCAAGAATATGTAAACAGTATAAAAGCTGCAGAAAAAAAGTAAACAAATATCTTTAAGAGTAAAAAAAACCGAGCAAATGCTCGGTTTTTTTATGCTAAAATTATTCAGTTATTCTTTCTTTTTTATACTAATTGCTAAGCCACCACCTTCAGCTAAATGAAAACTCAACACCAAATTTTACAACTTATGATTATCTTCCTCGTAATCTTTTTATGATATAACAAAAGACTTTACATCAAAAACAATAAAAGTATTTACAGCACATAAAATAATTAAAACTGTTTTTTTATCATTATTTTTTTTCTAGAAGAACCATATCAAAATCTGAGTTTAGTGCTACCTTTCCGTCTTTTACCTCAAGGGTTTGGTTTGAATAAAAATCATGCAATTGCGTTCCATTCTTAAAGATTGAAGAAACTTCTATTTCTTTGTTTCCTTTTGGCAAATCAATTCCGATAACAACTTGATCATCATTTTTAACTCTAGAAAAAACCAATCCATTTTCTTCTGAAATTACTTGATGTTTACCAGCACCAACAGCCATATGATTGGCTCTAAACTGACCTAATTTTTGCCAGTGTTGCATAATTTTCTGAGTTTCTGCATCAGCATCAATAGCATCCCAATTCATCGTAGAACGTAAAGTGGCATCACCAACAGTACCTTCAATTATTAAAGGTCTTGCAGATTCATCACCATAATAAACCTGTGCAGTTCCTGGTGTTAAAAATAGCATGGTTGCTGTTTTGTAAGGTAATTTTCTTTCTTTATCAAAAGGTTGCCCATCATCATGAGAAGTCATGTAGTTTAAAACGCCATATCCTTTTAAATCATTTTGTAAAATACTATCGTATTTCTTAAAAACAGCGGCTGCTGGCATTTGTTTGGCATTCCATTTAATTTCAAAATTGATTAAACTGTTGAAAGCATTGTCAAAATAATTGACTTTTTTATCACCAAAATCAAAAGCTTTTCCGTGAGAAATTGCATAATTATACACTTCACCAACTAGATAAAAATGGGTGTCATCTAAAATTTTATCAGGGTTATTTTTCTTGAATTCCTCGAAAGCAAAATCACATGCTTGCTTAAATTCTTGCCAAACATATTCTTCTGTGTGTTTTACAGTATCTACTCTGTAGCCATCAATTCCGAATTCGGTTATATAATCTGTCAACCATTTCATAATGTAAAAACGCGGTGCTCTTGGATGCCCAGTTCTTTCAAAGAATTCATTTAATTCTTTAACTTCTTGCTCATAACGTCCTTCTGCTTTCCATTTTGCAACTAATTGCGGAGGTAAATCTACAGTTTCATTACTTTCTGTTTTAATATCTGGCAAGTTGTTTACCAAAGTACAACTAATGGTATTTTCGTAATTATTGTATTCGCATTTTGGTTCTGTTCTTACCCAATTGCTTGGCCAAACAGGATCTTTTTCGGTAACAGGCCCTGTGTGATTGATGACAGCATCTAACAGAATTCGGATTCCGTTTTTGTGTGCAACAGCTACCAATTCTTTTAAATCTTCTTTGGTTCCGTAATTTGGATCGATTTTGGTCCAATCTTTGGCCCAATAACCATGAAAACCGTAAGAAACGCCTGTTCCTTCGTCTGTGCTTCCGTGAATTTGCTCAACAATCGGAGTCATCCAAATGGCATTGATTCCTAATTTGGTAAAATAGCCTTCTTTAATTTTTTGAGTAATTCCTTTGAGATCTCCACCTTCAAAACCACGTAGTTTTCCTGTTTCTTTGGTTCTATTAAAGTTAATATCATTTTTTGTATCACCGTTATTAAAACGATCGGTTAACAAGAAATAGATATTTGCTCCTTCCCAAACAAATTCTTTTTGGGTCGTTTTTTTATCATCTTTTTTTTCTGATGTAGCACAACTATAAAATGCTACTAGACTTAAGAATAAAAATATTTTTTTCATAATTATATGGTGTAAATAGTAGAACTTTCAGCTTTCTAAAACCTGAAAGTTACTTATAGATATTATTGAAGTTTTAAAATAAAAGATTCCAAAGGTTTTATATCTATCCTAACTTTTGCTTGATTGTTTTCTACTTTTAAAGTTGATGAATATTCGTTATACAATTGGTCTTTTAATTGATATTCACCATCCTTTAAATTCCATTTTGTAATGATATCACCTGGTAAACTCAACTCGAAACCATAGGTGTTTTCTGCATTAAAATTAGCAACAATAATCAATTTTTCATCACCTTTATAACGCACAAAAGACACTACTTTATCATTGTACCATTCTGTATTGTATCTGTTATGATGATGTATGTCTTGGTATTCGCCCATCAATGCATCACTTTGTAATGTAAAGTTTAGCAATCTTTTGTAAAAATCTCTCAAGTCCAATTCTTCTTGGGTAGATTGCCCACCATCAAATTGCTTGTTGTTGACCCATCTTTGTAGAGATGGCACTCCAACATAATCGAAAATAGATGTTCTAGAAGGCGTTCCAAAACCGGCATTTTCAGAACCATCTTCTCCAAATTCTTGACCAAAATAAATCATGGTTGGTGCTGTAGAAATAGTGGCAGAAACTACCATGGCTGGTTTGGCTTTTAATGCATTGCCTGCAAATTCTGGACTTGCAATTCTTTGCTCATCATGATTTTCTAAAAAATGCAACATGTGATGTTCTATATCTTTTAAATCGTCTTGAATTGGCGCAATATGATCTGTAGAACCACGACCTTGCATGATGTTTTTAAGGGTATCATACAACTGAACTTTGTCGTATAAATAATCCATTTTTCCTTTTTTAATATAATCTCTGTATAAATGCGGTTGATATACTTCTGCCAATAAAAATGCATCCGGATTTTTCATTTTGATAGATGAGTTCATAAAACTCCAAAACTCAACTGGCACCATTTCTGCCATGTCAAAACGAAAACCATCCACACCTTTGTCTAACCAATACAAGGCAATGTCTCTGAATTTAATCCAAGAATTGGGTATTTTTTTATCTTGCCAAAATTCAAAATGTTTTTTGTAATCTAGGTTTTCTGCACCTTCTGGTAAATCAGAAAAATCTTTTTTACCTTCTGGTGATATTCCATAATTCACTTTTACAGTTTCGTACCAATCGTAAAAATTTGGCTTTACAGATCTTGCTCCATTTCCTGTCCATTTCGATGGATTTTCATCAAACATTCCATCAGATAAAGGATGATTTTCTCCACCCAAAGGTGCATAATCATTTAAAAATTCTGGAACTTGGAAAGGTTTCTCAGGATTGTAATAAAAATTATTATCTACATCATAAACCACAGAAGTATCATCTTCTGCTCCAAAATCTTTAACTCCTTCTGGATTAGACAGACTTTTGTAATTTCTGGCCACGTGATTAGGTACAATATCTATAATTACTTTCAATCCGTTTTTATGAGAACGCGCTATTAAAGCTTCAAATTCTTCTAATCTATTTTCTACATTTACAGCCAAATCCGGATTTACATTGTAGTAATCTTTTACAGCGTAAGGAGATCCTGCTCTACCTTTTACCACATCAGGATCATCATTAGAAATGCCATATTTTGTATAATCACGAATTACATCATGATGTGGCACACCTGTATACCAAATATGTGTAACTCCTAAATCTTTAATTTCTGATAATGCTTTATCTGTAAAATCATTGAACTTACCAACGCCATTTTCTTCAATGGTTCCCCAAGGTTTATTGGTGGTGTTTGTATTTCCAAACAAACGCGTAAAAACCTGATAAACCACTGCTTTTTTCTTTACACTAGGATTTTTCATTTTTTTATCTGATACTTTTTCGGATGTACAACCAATTACAATTGATAAAATTACAGCTAATGCATACGAATGTATTTTTTTCATAATTGATTTATTTTAATGCTATTTTAATTTTTAATTCTTTTTTAGGATTCCATTTTAACGGAATTGTAAGCGTGTTTTCTTTTGATGAAATTCGTGTTCTTTTTCCATTTACTTTTATTTTTTTAGGGTTGTGATGAATGTTATGAACAATCAATTTAATTTCTTTTTCTGACGGATTCCAGTTTTCTCCAAATTCAGCTTCAAAATCTATTTCTAGATACTTTTTATCAAACTCTGCTTCAAATTCTAAAATTTCATAAGCGTCTTTTTCAAAGGCATTGGCTGTTAAACCATCATCATTATAAAACGTTCTTTCGGTTTCTTGTTTTGAACTATGGTAATAATAATGAACTTCTAATTGATCTGCTTTGTACTTGTCTGTAGTTTGCACTAGATTCGTCATTAAAATAAATGCGCCTTCTCTTACATAAGTAGGAATGGAATTTTCTTGAACTTGAACACTTTTTGTTTGTCCTCCTTCAATTTTTTCATCCGTATAAAAATCAATCCAATTGGCAGTTTTCGGAAAATAAATTGCTTTTGTTTCTACTGAATCTTTTAAAATGGGTGTGATTAAAAAATCTTTTCCCCATAAATAAGTCGATGAATTTGTCATTAAGTTTTCATCATCTTCTTCAAAGAAAATAGGACGCATTAAAGGCATTCCTTTTTGATTATTTTCGAACGCCAAGTTATAATTATAAGGCAATAATTGATAACGTAATTCAATAGATTTTTTAGCTAATTTCTTAGCTTTATCACTTCTAAAAACAGGTTCACTTGGTACATCTTCTTGTGCATGAGGTCTAAAAATTGGTTGAAAAACGCCATATTGCAACCAGCGAGTGTATAAATTATCATCTAAATTTGCACCTGCAAATCCGCCTAAATCTGAGTGCATATAACCCAAACCTTGCATCCCCATTTGTAAGGCAATTTCTGGTTGCGATTGCAAACCTCCCCAAGTTCTATTGACATCTCCAGACCAAGGAATCATTCCAAATCGTTGCGAACCAGCAGCTCCTGCTCGCATTAAAATAAAAGGTCTTTCTGTTGGGAATTCTTTTTGATAACCTTCAAAAATTAATTTTGCCCAATCATGACCATACAAATTATGAATTTCATCTGCTTTTAGATTTTGGTTAAAAGTAACCCAAGAAGGCAATACTTCTGGCTCTCCTAAATCTCCCCAAAATCCTTTTGCACCTAGGTTTAGAATCTCTTTATAAATATTCCAGAACCAATCTTTTCCTTCTTTTTTGTAGATATCAACAATGCTAGTGTTACCAAAATAGAAATCATATTTTGCTGAATTGCCAATGCTGTCTTTAGCCAAAATTCCTTTTTGATCTGCTTCTTTCCATTTTTTAGAATTCGATAAAATAAATGGCTCAGTAATTAATACTGTTTTTACGCCTTTGTCTTTTAAACGAGCAATCATCCCTTTCATATCTGGGAAAGAATCTTTATCCACTTCTAAATTCCCCATAGTTCCTTGAACTGTTTTTCCAAACCAATACAAATCTAAAATTACTGCATCTACAGGAATGTTTTCTTCTTGAAATTTTGCTATTGTAGCTTCTGTTTCTTGTTGAGAATGATATCCAAATCTACTCGAAAAATTACCTAATGTCCATCTTGGAGGCAAAGGTTGTTTTCCTGTTAAATTGGTATAATTTTCGATTAAATCTTGCCAAGAATCACCAACAATAATTTGATAAGTTTTACGTCCAGAAATGGTTTCGTAAGTTAACGTATTGTCTTTTTTACTGTCTAAATCTAAATATCCAATTGGAGCATTATCAAAATGAATCATGTATTTTTTTGATGAAATCACTAACGGAATTGTAAAATTCATCAACTCAGATTTTGTTTCATAACCATAATGTGCTCTATTGTACAAAGGCAATCTGTAACCTCTTCTGTTCATCCCTAAAGCTCTTGCTCCTGTTCCATATAAAATTTCATTATTCGTTAAATTGAATTCGATTTTTTCGGTTTCATCTGCAACAATATTTCCACTAACCAAATCTAAAGGAATGTGTTTGGATTTGTAATACCCTTGTTTTTCTGAGGTTATCAAATTATTATTCTTATCAGAATAGGAAATTTGAAAAGGCTCTGTAGTAATGTCAATAGAGATGGATTCACTTGAAAATGAAATTATATTTCCACTATATTTATACGTTGTTTTAATTGGTTTTTGTTCTAAAATAACTGCATGGCTTTTTTTATTTACTTTTTCATTTAGTGGGATAAAAGTTGTTTCAACAATATCATCTGTATAAAAATGAAATTTATAGGTACCATCATTTGTAACTACTGTAAAAACACCATTCTCCTCATTATGAGATTTATATACTCTTTTGGAATTTTGTGCAATTGTAAAATTGACTAGAAAAAGAAATAAGAAAGGGATTATATATTTTTTCATATGATTGATACCTACAAGGTTTTAAAAATCTTGCAGGATTTATAGTTTATTTTTTTAATAAAAAAGTCAATGGAATGTCTATTCTTTGTTGCCAAGAAATTTCTGAATGATTGGTGCCTTCAAAAAATAAATTCTTATAATTTTCTGAAGTATAACCATTATTTAGAAAAATAGCATCCACTTTTGGTGCATATTGTGGATAAAATTGATCTAAAGTTTTGTTACCGTAATCAAAATAAATTTTATGTGTTTTTGCATCAGGAACATTGTTTTCTAAATAGGTAAATATTGATTTTGGTAATGGATTATTTTCTACAGGTTGTGCACCCACCCAATGTGTAGAAATACATGCAGCGCCTTGAAAAACATCTGGATATTGGGTAATTGCATACATAGACATTAAGCCGCCCATAGAAGAACCTGCCACAAAAGTGTTTTCTTTATTGGTAAAAACAGCATAATTTTTATCGATATAAGGTTTAAGTTCTTCAACTAAAAATTTCAAGTATTCATCTCCAGTTAAATCTGACAATTCCACATCATTATTCGAAAAACTTTTTACGAGTTCTAACTCTTTTTGGGTTAGAAAATTCATTGCTTTTTCTGGATACAAATCTAGCCACCTAATTTCAGCAATATTATGAATTGCCACTACAATAAAATCTTTGGTAACTCCATTTTTCATTAATTTTGAAGCCACTTCATCAATTTTCCATTCTTGTTTGTTCCAAGTCGTAGTTTCATCAAATAACATTTGGCCATCGTGCATGTATAAAACTGCATATTTTTTTTCTTCGGAATAGTTTTCTGGCAACCAAACATCAACTGGTCTTGGTTTTATAAATTGACTCGGAAAAGAATCTACTCTTATTAATTTTCCTGCAGCTAAAGTTGTTGTTGATAATTCGTGTGCTTTTATAGCTGATTTTGATGATTCTTGCTTTTGATCTTTTTCAGTTTTATGACAAGAAATACAAATTGTGATTGCTAGTAAGATGAGTATTTTTTTCATGATTAAAAAATATAAACCTTTCAGGTTTTAAAAACCTGAAAGGTCTTGTAAATTAATTATTTTTTGTACTTAAAATTACGCTTCCTTTTTCTGACAGCTGAATAGCATCTTTCCATAAAAAAGCTTCACCTGTAATTATATTTTTTAAAGTTTTACCCTCTAAACCAACTTCTTTAAAACGTTTTAAATCGATACTAATTGGTTTGTCATTTTTGTTGATGATGTGCACTACAACCTCATCATTTAAAACTCTAAACAGAAAATAAGTTCCCATAAAAGGTGCAAAATGAATTGTTTTTCCTTCTTGAATTGCCTTACTATTTTTTCTATAATTTAGAACGGTTTTCAAAAAATTTTGCATTGATTTTTGATCATCAGACAAACCTAAACCTGTAAAAGCATTTACTTGATCACCTTGCCAACCACCAGGAAAATCAGTTCTTATTAATCCATGATCTCCAGGATTTGCAGTATCATCCATTAAAATTTCTGTTCCGTAATAAATTTGAGGAATTCTAGGTAATAGCAACATATAACCTAATGCCATTTTTGCATTTGCTACATCTTCTTTTACTTCTGTATATAACCTACTTTTATCATGATTGTCTAAGAAAATCATGATGTCTTTTGGAGAAGCATAATGAAAATCATTTGCCAAACCTTCGTATAATTTTACCAAACCCTTGTCCCAAGATTCTTCTTCGTTAATTCCCTCTATGATTGCTTTTTCCATAGGGAAATCCATAGTAGATTTTAGATTCGATTCGTAACCATCTTTGTTTTTAGCACCTTTTTGCCAGTAACCTATTAATAAAGGATTGTAGCTCCATTCTTCTCCAACAATTGAAAAATTTGGATATTCGTTCATAATTGCACCTGCCCAATTTGCCATAAAATCTTTATCAGGATAAGGATAAGTGTCTTGACGAATGCCTCCTAAACCCAAAGTTTCTATCCACCAAATAGAATTTTGAATGATATAGTTTGCCATAAACGGATTTCGCTGATTTAAATCTGGCATTGTTGCCACAAACCAACCTTCATTATTTCCTTTTCTATCGGCTTCTGAAGCATACAAATCTTGATTTGTAGTTCTTCTATGATTTGAGTTGATATTGGTTTTATAATCCCAATTCTCAATATTGTCTTCGTAGTTTTTTTGATGATTTACCCAATCTTCAAAAGGCAAATCTTTCATCCACCAGTGTTCTAAACCACAATGATTTGCAACCTGATCCATAATTAATTTCATTCCTTTTTTTCGCAATTCATCTGCTAAATTTTTATAGTCAGATAAATTTCCAAAACGAGGATCTACTTTGTAATAATCTGTAATTGCATAACCATGATAAGAGCCTTTGTACATGTTATTTTCTAACACAGGCGTTGGCCAAACTGTAGTAAAACCTAAATCTGAAATATAATCGAGGTTGTTGGTAATTCCTTGTAAATCTCCTCCATGACGTTTGTAATTATCAGTTCTGTCTACATCAGTTTCATTCATACTTTTGTTAACGTCATTGCTTTCATCAGCATTTGCAAAACGATCTGGAGTAATTAAATAAATGGCATCAGTATTATTAAAACCAACATAATCTTCAGCCTTTTTTTCTCTTTGTTTTAACTCGTAAGTATGTGTTTTTTTTGTTTGATCATCAAAAGTAAAAACGATGTCGAATTTACCTGGTTTTGTATTTGGATCTATAGTTAAATCTAAAAATAAATAATTGTTACTTTTTGCTTTGTTAACTTCTTTTAGAGTTACACCAGCATAAGAAATTGTAGGTGTTGCTTGCCCAATATTGGTTTCTTTTACCAACAATTGCAGCGAAGTATTTTTCATATTTACCCACCAATGCAAAGGTTCTACTCGCTCTAAAAACGAATTAGAAACCGAAACTTCAGAAACATCTTTTTGAGTTTCTGTAGTGTTACAAGAAATTAAAATGAATGTAAATACTGCTAAAAAAATGTTTCTGAAATGTTTCATGATCTCTACTAAAATAAATTAATTTGGTGTTACAGTTACTGTTTCTCCGTTTACTAAAATGTCAATGGCTTTAGTACCTTCTAGTTTAAATTTTGTATCATTCTGACTTACGTTTACCGTAATTACTTGTTGTCTAAAATTCACTTTAAACGAATAAGAATTCCATCCTTCAGGAATTTTTGGCGCAAAAGAAAGTGTGTTATTTACTATTCTCATTCCTCCAAAACCTTCAACAATACTCATCCAAGTTCCTGCCATAGAAGTAATGTGTAAACCTTCTTCTACTTCGTGATTGTAATCGTCTAAATCTAAACGAGAGGTTCTTAAATAGAAGGTATACGCTTGCTCCATTCTATCTAATTTTGCAGCTTGAATACTGTGCACGCAAGGCGAAAGCGAACTTTCGTGTACAGTAAATGGCTCGTAAAAATCGAAATGACGCTCTAATTCTTCTGTTGTAAAATGATCTTCGAACATGTAAAAACCTTGCAAAGTATCCGCTTGTTTGATGTAAGGCGAACGTAAAATTCTGTCCCAACTCCATTTTTGGTTGATAGGTCTTTGGCTTTGATCTAAATCTGCAACAGTAATTAATTCTTTGTCTAAAAAACCATCTTGTTGCAAATACACATTGTGCTTTTCTGAATATGGAAAATACATATTGTCTGCAACATTTTTCCAAGAAGCCAATTCCTCATCTGTAAAAGCTACTTTTTCTTTAATTCTGCTATAATCAGCAGTGAAATCGCTTTTAACAATGTCAATATTTTCTAAAGCGTAATTGATACACCATTTTGCAATATAGTTGGTATAAAAATTATTGTTGATGTTATTCTCATATTCATTTGGCCCTGTTACGCCTAACATTACAAACTTATTTTTATCTGTAGAAAAGTTGACTCTTTGATGCCAAAAACGTGCAATTCCGATTAAAACTTCCAAACCTTTTTCTGGGATGTAAGAATAATCTTCTGTAAAACGATGGTAATTATAAATGGCAAAAGCAATAGCACCATTTCTATGAATTTCTTCGAAAGTAATTTCCCATTCATTATGACATTCTTCACCATTCATGGTAACCATTGGATACAATGCTGCTCCGTTTGTAAATCCTAATTTCTCAGCATTTTCAATGGCTTTCTCTAAATGTTTGTATCTGTACTCTAACAAAGTTCTGGCTACAGATTGATCTTTAGTGGCCATATAAAAAGGAATGCAATACGCTTCTGTATCCCAATACGTACTTCCTCCGTATTTTTCTCCTGTAAATCCTTTTGGACCGATATTTAACGAAGCATCTGTACCTAAATAAGTCTGATTTAACTGAAAAATATTAAAACGAATACCTTGTTGCGCTTTTACATCACCTTCTATGGTGATGTCTGACATGCTCCAGATTTTTGCCCAAGCTTCTTTTTGCATGGCTAATAAAGCATCGAAACCGAAACTTACAGCTTTATCTAAAGCTGTTTTTGCTGCAGCAACCAATTCGTTTTTATCGTGATTTCGATCTACAACATAACCACCAAATTTATGAATGGAATAGGTTTGATCTTTTTTAATTTCTTGTTGATATTTATTGGCTATAAAATTACTTGATTGCTCATTTGTGCTATTCGTTGTAATTTCATTACCATCAATAAATATTTTAGACTCCATAAAAGTACACGTGTAAAAATGTGTTTTCATGGTTCTTGCTTCTATAAAAGACTGATGATTGTCTTGAGAAACTCCTAAAACATCCCAAAATTGGTCATCCCAATTGGTATCTTCATTGGTAATACCAGCATCTAAGTAAGGAATATAAGTGATGGTTACATCATTACTTAAAGGAGTAATATTGTAAGAAATGGCACCAATTTCATCTAAATCTAAACTTAAAAAACGTTTGGTTTCTACTTTAATTTTTACATCATTTTGTAAAACAGCTTCAAAACTTCTAGACAACCAACCCTCTTGCATGTTGAGCTCTCTTTTAAAGTTTACAACTTCTTTACAGGTATATAAATCTAATTTTTCATTGTTAATTAACACGTTAATTCCTATCCAGTTTGGTGCATTTAAAACTTTTGCAAAATATTCTGGATATCCATTTTTCCACCATCCTACACGAGTTTTATCAGGATAATAAACCCCTGCAATATAACTTCCTTGAAAAGTTGGGCCTGTATATTCTTCTTCAAAATTGGCACGTTGTCCCATGGCTCCATTACCAATACTGAACAAACTTTCTGAAGATTTTACCATTTGTGTATCGAATCCTTCTTCTAGAATTGACCACTCATTTGGTTGTATATAAACTTGATTCATCTTAATTTTCTATTAAATCTTTTATAAAACGAGTACTGATTTCTGTAAAATCATTAAAATTGAATTGCGCTTCAGAAAGCACATTTTTATCTCCAATACCAATACTTATCATTTTTGCAGCATTGGCTGCTTGTATACCTGCAACTGCATCTTCAAAAACCACACAATCATTAGCATTTACCCCTAACTGCTGTGCAGCTAATAAAAATACTTCTGGATTGGGTTTTGCTTTGGTAACGTGATTACCATCTACAATTGCATCAAAATAAGGTAACAAACCTACTTTTTCTAAAATGGGTTTTGCATTTTTACTTGCAGAACCTAAAGCAATTGGTATGTTATTTTCTTTTAAATATTCTAATATTTTTGGTACATCAGGTAGTATTTCTGATGCATCCATATTTCTTATAAATTCTAAATAATCGATATTTTTGTCAATCATCCATTTATCAAATTCTTCTTGTGTTGCTTCTCTTTTACCAATTTCTAATAAAATTTCTAAACAGCGTTTTCTACTCACGCCTTTAAAAAGTTCGTTTTGTTCTTCAGTAAATTCGAAACCTAATTGGTTAGCTAATTTTTTCCAAGCTAAATAATGATATTTGGCAGTATCTACGATAACACCATCTAAATCGAATATAAATCCTTTTTTCATCTAATTTGTTTTTACTACATCATCTACGTCTTTTACTTTGTAGACTAAAGCTGCTGCGATTAAGAAACTAATTCCGCTAATAAGTAAAGCAAAAATTGCTTGATTGTTATAAGCGTATTTTACTAATGGACCACCAATTAAGGCGTTAATAATTTGTGGGATTACAATAAAGAAGTTAAAAATACCCATGTAAACTCCCATTTTTTTGGCAGATATGGAACCTGCTAAAATAGCATAAGGCATGGCCAAAATACTTGCCCAAGCGATTCCGACACCAATCATAGAAACGATTAGCCAGTTTTCATTTGGCATAATATAAATTGATAAAAGACCTAAACCACCAATAATTAAAGACAAAGAATGTGTTCTTTTTCTTCCTATTTTTTTGGCGATAAAAGGTAAAGCAAATGCGTAAAGTGCTGAAACTAAATTGTAAATTCCGAAAAGAATACCCACCCAATCTCCTGCATTTTGATAGGTTGTACTGCTGCTATCTGTATATGGCAAGCCATAAATATGTTGTGCAATTGCAGGAGTAGCAAAAACCCACATACCAAAAAGACCAAACCAAGAAAAGAATTGCACCCAACTTAATTGACGCATTGTAGTTGGCATTTTTCTGAAATCTTCAAAAATATCCATTAAACTAGAATTCTCTTCTTCTACTTCAGAATTGGCATCAGAATTTTCATCGAAACTCGCCAATTCTTCTGGCGAATACTCTTTAGTAGTAAAAATAGTGACTAAGATAGAAATGATTAAAATTGCAGCACCAATTACAAAAGACCAAATAAGGTTTTGTGGCACAACACCAGAAGAAGTTTCATTAGAAATACCAAACCAATTGGTAAGTGCATAAGGCAACCAAGACCCCACAACAGCACCAAAACCAATTAATGCCGTTTGCACACTAAAACCTAAAGTTCTTTGATCTGTTCTTAAATTATCGCCAACAAGCGCTCTAAAAGGCTCCATAGCAATATTAAAAGATGCATCCATAATCATTAACATTCCTGCACCAACCCAAAGAGCTGGTAAAAATGCAATAAATAAATCTGCCTGTGGCATTAAAATTAATCCTATAGAAGCCAGAATAGCACCTACTAAAAAATAAGGTTTCCTTCTCCCGAATTTACCCCAAGTTTTATCGCTATAATGTCCAATGATCGGTTGTACTATTAAACCCATTAATGGGGCTATAATCCAAAACCAAGAAAGCTCATGTACATCTGCACCAAAAATTTGTAAAATTCTACTAGCGTTTGCATTCTGAAGAGCAAAACCCATTTGTATTCCTAGAAATCCAAAACTCATGTTCCAGATTTGCCAGAAGCTTAATTTACGCTTTTCCATTATCGTAATTATTAGTTTATACGATAAGTGCTTTGACTTATCAATTAATAAATTTTGTGGAATGTAATTTATTGATAAATCTTAATAATGTAACAAAGATATATTATTTTTATCAAGTTGATAAAAATGAATACAAATTTCTACGACGACGGTTTCGTAGATTCTCGTAATTTTAAGTTGCTAGAAATAACGATTTTTTTAGGGCTATACACTTCAGATTCTTTCTCTATTCTTTCTATTAAAAGTTCTACTGATTGTTTACCCATGGTGTAACCATGTTGTGCTATTGTTGTGATAGATGGAGAAGAATATTCTGATATTAAACCATCTGTAAAACCAATAACAGAGAAGTCTTCAGGCACTTTTAAGCCTTTATCTTTGGCTATTCTAATAGCGTTTGCAGCATAGATCTCATTAACCGCAAAAACACCATCTATTCCTTCACTAAATAATGGTTTTATTTGTTTTTCTATATCAAGGTTTTCATCTACCTCTACTATTAATTTGGCATCTGTTTTAATATAATTTTCTATTAACGCTTTTTCATAACCTTGCCTTCTTAGTGTACCTACATTAACGTGTTTGGGTGTTGTGATTAATGCGATTCTTTTTCTGCCATTATCTAACAAATGTTTTGTGGCTTTATAGCCTGCTCCAACATCATCTACAACTACTTTATCGCATAAAATATCATCTACTACTCTATCAAATAAAACCAAAGGAATTTCTTCAGAAACCAAATCTATAAAATGCCTAAAGTCTTTGTTTTTTAAGGTTTCATTGGCTATTGACACAATAATACCATCAACACTACCATTAGACAAAACTTTTAAAGTTTCTACCTCTTTTTCATAAGATTCATTAGAAAAACAAACCATAATATGGTATCCTTTTTCTATAGCTCCTTCTTCTATTCCTGTAATTACTGTAGAAAAGAAATGATGTACAATTTTAGGCAAAATTACACCGATAACTTTTGTTTTTTGATTTCTTAACTGCAGCGCTAAACTATTGGGTTTATAGTTGTAAAGATTTGCATAAGCTTGTATTTTTTCTTTTGTTTCTTTACTAATCTCATGACTATCTTTTAAAGCCTTAGAGACAGTAGAAGTAGAAACACCTAATTCTTTAGCGATTGTTTTTATGGTAATTTTTTGCTTCATTTTTTTATAAAAAGGCAATTTTTGATGTTAAATATTGGCTATTTAATGATTTTTAACAAAAAAACTTGTTAACACGAAACCGTTTTCGTGATTTTTATCATATTGAAAACAGCAACCTTGTATCTATATTTACAATGTGGAATGTGAATTTATTGTTAAGTTAAAAATCAAATTTACAGTTATTATTTAACAAATTATACATGAAAAAATTTAAATTATTGTTAATTGGAATTCTTTTGACTTCGTCATTTACAATGTTTGCGCAACAAACAATAAATGGTGTAGTAAAAGAAAAAGCAACAGGTGAACCTTTACCTGGTGTTAGTATTTTGGTTAAAGGTACAACAAAAGGTACTCAAACCGATTTTGATGGAAACTTTTCTTTAGATAAAGTAAACTCTGGAGATGTTTTAGTTTTTACCTATTTAGGTTTTGCTAATAAAGAAGTAGTAATTGGTACTCTTTATAACTTAGAAATTGAGCTGATTGAATCTTCTGAACAATTAGAAGAAATCGTTGTAGTAGGTTATGGTACTGTTAAAAAAACAGATTTAACAGGTACAACAGATTTATTAACTAGCGACGACTTTAATAAAGGGCCTATAGTATCTGCACAATCACTAATTAGTGGTAAAGTTGCAGGTGTAAATGTAATTGCTGGTTCTGGTGCTCCTGGAGATGGTCAATCGATTAATATTCGTGGTACAGGTTCTTTATCTTTAACTAGTCAACCATTGTATGTTATCGATGGTATTCCTCTAGATAATGGAGGCGTTGGCGGATCTAGAAATCCGTTAAACTTTATTAACCCAAATGATATTGAAACATTTGTAGTATTAAAAGATGCATCATCTACTGCTATATATGGTTCTAGAGCAGCAAATGGTGTAATTTTAATTACCACTAAAAAAGGGAAGGATAGAGATTTTAAATTCAACATTAGCTCTCAAACTACGGTTTATACATTAAGAGATCAAGTTGATGTACTTTCTGCTAATCAATTTAGAACATTAATTAATGATATTGGTACGCCATCTCAAATTGCTTTATTAGGTGATGCAAATACAGATTGGCAAGATGAAATTTATACTACTGCAATTGGGCAAGATCATAACTTTAGTGCTTTAGGTAACCTTTATGGTGTACCAGTAAGAGCTTCTTTAGGTTATTCTGAACACGAAGGTATCTTAAAAGGTGATAATTTAGCACGTACAACTGCTTCTGTAAACTTATCTCCTTCTTTTCTAGATGATCATTTAAAAGTAGACTTAAATGCAAAAGGAATGTATACCGAAAACAAATTTGCAAATAGAGGTGCTATTGGTGGTGCAACTACTTTTGATCCTACACAAGCAGTTTTCGACCCTAATTCGCAATATGGAGGTTATTTTGCTTGGTTAGATGCTGGTACTGGAAACCAAAATAATTTAGCACCAACAAACCCGATTGCTTTATTAGATTTAATAGATGATACCGCAGAAATTAGACGTTTGGTTGCCAACGCAAAAATAGACTATAAAATTCATGGTTTAGAAGATTTAACGGCCACTGTTAATATTGGTTTCGATACTTCTAACAGTCATGGTAGAACAATTACTTCTGAGTTTATTCCAACTTCAGACGCAACATTCAATGGTTCATTAACCAGTTTTATTCAAAAATCGGACAACAAAGTTTTTGATGCTTATTTAACCTATAACAAAACATTTAACGAAGCACATAATTTAACTGTAGTTGGTGGGCATGCTTATCAATCTTTTGAATATGACAATTATAGTTTTGATAGTGAGGCACAAGAAGATGGTAATACTTTCGAATTTATAGACAAATCTAAAAATGTATTGTTATCTTATTTTGGTAGAGCAAATTACGATTATAAAGGTAAATACTATTTAACTGCAACTTTAAGAGCAGATGCATCTTCTAAATTAAATCCTGATGATCGTTGGGGAATTTTCCCATCATTTGCTGCAGCTTGGAGCATTCATAAAGAAGATTTTATGGAAGATTCTTTCTTTAACGAACTAAAATTAAGAGTTGGTTATGGAGAAATAGGAAATATTAACGGTTTAGGAGATTATCAATTTTTAACAAGATACAATGGTAGTACAGATACTGCTAATTATCAATTTGGTAATGCTTTTTATCAAACATTTAGACCAGAACCTATCAACAAAGATTTACGTTGGGAAGTAGGTAAAACCTTTAATGTGGGTATGGACTTTGCTTTTTTAGACAGAAGAATTTCTGGTTCTGTTAATGCATACATAAAACAAACAAACGACTTAATTGCGAGTTCTCTTGTAGATCCATTTACAAATTTTGGAAACAGAATTAATGCCAATATTGGTAACATGGAAAACAAAGGTTTAGAGTTCAACATAAATGCAACTCCAATTAGAACCGATGATTTTGAATGGTCTATAAACTACAACCTTTCTTTAAATGATAATACAATTACAGAATTATCTGTAGATCAACCTCAAGGAGGTATATCAACAGGTGTGGGTAATAACGTACAAGTTCACAGAGAAGGAGAAACTGCAAATAGTTTTTACGTTTTTCAACAAGTGTATGGCACAGATGGTAAGCCTTTAGAAGGTGTTTTTGTTGATAGAAATAATGATAATACTATTAATGACGATGACAAATATATTAACGAAGATCCTTTTGCTGATGTTTTAATGGGCTTTAACACTAATATCAATTATAAAAATTGGGATTTTTCTATTCAAACAAGAGCAAGTTTTGGTAACTATATGTACAATGATGTAGCTGCTAGCAGAGGAATAGAAATTAACGCTACAAACAACAACATTTTATCTAACTTACATTCAGATTATTACAATAGTGGATTTACCGTAATTAGCGATAAAACTGCATTAAGTGATCATTATGTACAAGATGCATCTTTCTTTAAGATAGATAACATCTCAATTGGCTATACCTTAGATAAGATTAAAAACACAACATTCAGATTCTACGGATCTTTACAGAATGTTTTAATTGTAACAGATTATGATGGTTTAGACCCAGAAATTAATTTAGGGATAGACAATAATTTTTACCCAAGACCAAGATCATTTGTCTTAGGTGCAAACATTAACTTTTAAATAAAAAATAATGCAACAAAAATTTAAATATTTAATTGTAATCATGTTATTCTCTTTAGGAGTAATATCATGTCATGAAGACTTGAATCAATCTCCAATTGATCCAGATAGTTTTACAGAAGAAGATGTATTTTCTAATGTAGCAGATGCACAAGGTGCACTTGCTAAATTATATGCAAGTTTGGCTTTAACAGGTCAACAAGGTCCTGCTGGTCAAGCAGATATTGCTGATATTGACGAAGGTTTTTCTCAATACTCAAGAATGTTATTTAACCTAAACGAATTAACTACAGATCATGCAGTTGTGGGTTGGGGAGATGCAGGTTTACCAGATTTACATGGTTTATATTGGTCTGGTAGTAACGATTTTACAGAAGCTATGTACTACAGATTAGCACAAGAAGTTTCTTTTTGTAACTCGTTTATAGACAATGCCGCAATTTTATCAGATACAGAAGTAGAAGCTTATATTGCAGAAGCTCGTTTTTTAAGAGCATTTGCGTACTTTAATTTAATGGATTTATATGGTAGTGTACCTTTAGTTACAACAGTAACAACAGAATTACCAGAACAAGCAACAAGAACAGAAATCTTTAATTTTATTGAATCTGAATTATTAGACATCCAAGATAAATTAAAGCCTAGTGGTTCTAATGAATATGGAAGAGTAGATCAAGTTGCTGCTTGGGCTTTATTATCTAAATTATACTTAAACGCAGAAGTTTTTACAGGTACTCCAAGATATGCAGATGCTGTAACATTTTCTAACAATGTAATATCATCTAGTTATTCAATTAACACCAATGATGCAAATGGAAATGGAACTGCTTATGACGAGTTATTTTTAGCTGATAATGATGTAAATGGTGCTCAAAACGAATTTATTTTCACTTTAAATTTCGATGGATTAAGATCACAAACTTATGGAGGGTCAACATTTTTAGTTCACGCTGCAATTGGTGGTACTATGAACGCTACAGAATTTGGTGTAAATGGTGGCTGGGGAGGCTTAAGAACTACAAAAAGTTTGGTAACTAAGTTTGATGTAGATGTTACAGCTTTAAACAACAACTTAGGCACTATGTCTGATTGGGGATTAGTAGGTGATGCTACAACCAATGGCTGGGATGGTCCTGATATGGAAATGTATGAAACTGGTAGCAATACTTACGCTATATATGCGAGTTTAAATACGGGAGAAATGAAATTTAGATTCAATGAAGATTGGGGTAATAATTATGGTGATGATAATACAGATGGTTCTTTAGAAGCTGGTGGAGCAAATATTCCTGTAACAACAGCTGGTACGTATTTTATCACTTTAGATTTAAATTCATTTACATACACAATGAGTCCTTTTGTAGGTGATAGTAGAGGAATGTTCTATAAAGACGGACAAACTTTAGAAATTGATGAAATACCAACTTTCGAAAACGGTTATGCTGTTACAAAGTTTAAAAACTTAGACTCTAATGGTAACCAAGGTTCTGATGCTGCAGGAGATTTTGTAGATACAGATTTACCTTTAATTAGATTGCCAGAAATTTACTTAAACTACGCAGAAGCTGTGCTTAGAGGTGGTGGTGGAGATTTAGGTTTGGCTGTTTCTAAAATTAACGAACTTAGAGAAAGAGCTTTTGGTAACACAAGTGGAAACATTACCAGTGGCGATTTAACTTTAGATTTTGTGTTAAACGAAAGATCTCGCGAGTTGTACTGGGAAGGACAAAGAAGAACAGATTTAGTAAGATATAATTATTTTACAACTGATTCTTATTTATGGCCTTTTAAAGGAGATTCTAGAGATGGTGTTAGTGTAGAAGATTACAGAAACATTTTTCCTTTACCAAATAATATTATAACAACCAATCCTAATTTAACTCAAAATCCAGGATACTAATAAATAAAGACATGAAAAAAATATTAAATTCATTATTCGCTCTAATTATTGTATCAATTGGTTTTACCAGTTGCGAAGATATTAGTGATCGAGTAATAGTAAATGAAAACGTAAACGCTACAACAGAATTAATTGTTGCAGAAACTACACCAATTATACTTTTAGAAGCAAATCAAGATAATATTGCTTTAAATACAAATTGGGCAGAACCAGATTATGGCTTTAGTGCAGCACCAACTTATAAATTACTTGTAGATTTAGCTTCAGGAGATTTTACTGGTGCAGCAAGTATCGATGTTGGCGATGATTTAGAAAAATCATTTACCACAATAGAACTAAATGCAATTGCTTTAGGTTTAGGTGCAGAAGCAGATATGGCTTCAGATTTATCAATAAAATTACAAGGTTTTGTTGGTGGACAATTATTAATTGACTCTGAAGCAAAAACCATCAATGTAACTCCATATTCTAGTATTTTAGATTTATCTACAACTTGGGGTGTAGTTGGTTCTGCTGCAAATGATTGGGGCGCAACTCCAGATTTACCATTCTTTACAACAGCAGATTCTGGTGTTTTAGTGGCTTATGTAACTTTAATTGATGGTGAAATTAAATTCAGAGAAAATAACGATTGGACAAACAATTATGGTGATACTGGTGCAGATGGAACTTTAGATGCTGGTGGAGATAATATTGCTGTAACTGCTGGTTCTTATAAAATTCTTATGAATTTAAACGATCTTACTTACACAATGGAACCTTTTACTATTGGTATTGTAGGTTCTGCTTATAACGATTGGGGTGCAACTCCAGATTTCGCTCTAACTTACGATCCTTATTCAGATCAATTTAGAGGAACAGTTAAGTTAGAAGAAGGTGAAATGAAATTTAGAATGAACAACGAATGGGTTACTGATTATGGTGATTCTGGTGCTGATGGAACTTTAGATTTAGGAGGAGATAATATTGCAACCACAGCTGGTAGATATATTGTTACTGTTAATTTAAATGATTTATCATACTCTTTAGAACCAATTGAACATATTTGGGGTCTTGTAGGTTCTGCTTATAACGATTGGGGAGCTACTTCAGATGCTCTTTTTACAAGAGATTGGTCTCAACCTAATGATGATATCTGGGTTTTAAACAATGTAACACTTTTAGATGGTGAATATAAATTTAGATCTAATGAGGCTTGGGCTTTAGATTATGGTGATACTGGTGCTGATGGAACTTTAGATCAAGGAGGAGATAATATTGTTGCTGTTGCAGGAACGTACTCTTTTGTTTTAGATTTTACAGATCCAGATAACCCTACTTACACAATAAATTAAGTTTTTTTTTAACTTAACAAAGGCTACCAATGGTAGCCTTTGTGTTTTAAAATCAATACAATATGAAAAAAATTACGATTCTATTTTTATTAATCAGTTCTTTAGGTTTTGGTCAAATAACCATAACACCAAATCCTTTTGATATTAACGCATCTATTACCATTAGTTTAGATGCTAACAGTACTGCCACAGATTGTAATGGCTTAAATAATCCGTCTAAAGTATATTTACATTCTGGTGTAGGTAATGCAAGCGATGCTTGGGGCACAAGTGTTGTTGGTAATTGGGGACAAGATGATGGAGTTGGAGAAATGACTTATAATTCATCTAACAATCGTTGGGAAATTACTTTTGTACCAAAAACCTATTATTCGTTAACAGATGCAGAAGCAACAAGCATTACCAATATGGGTATGGTATTTAGAAATGCTGCTGGTAACCAAGAATTAAAAGACAATGGTTGTGCAGATTTTATTTTTAATGTGGGTTCTTTTCAATTAACATTAAATGCACCATCAACCTCAACAACAATTTTAAACGCTGGCGAAACTATAGCTATAAATGCAACAGCTTCTTTAAACGCAAACTTTACTTTAAAAGCAAATGGAGCTACTATAGATCAAAAATCGAACTTAACATCTTACAGTTTTTCACCAACAGTTACAGAAAACACAACTTATATTCTAGAGGCTGTTAATAATGGCGAAACTAAAAGTGCAACCTTTCAGGCTATTGTAAAACCAACTGTTACAGAAGCTTCTATACCTGCAGAGTTAAAAGATGGTATTAATTTAAATGCTTCTGATAACACAAAAGCTACCTTAGTTTTTTACGCACCAGGAAAGGAATTTGTACATGTAATTGGTAATTTTAACAATTGGGAAATTGACAACAATTACTTATTAAAAAAAGACAGCTCTAAAAATCGTTTTTGGATAGAACTTACAGGTTTAACTCCACAAACCGATTATACTTATCAATATATTATTGAAGCAGATTTAAGAGTTGCAGATCCCTACTCTACTGTGGTTTTAACAGAATCTAATGATCAATATATAGATGATGTTACGTATCCAAACTTACCCAATTATCCTTCAGGAAAAACAAATCATGCAGTTACTTTGTTAAGAACTGGTGATGCAGATTATGTTTGGCAAAACACAAATTTTACAAAACCTGCTAAAACAGATTTGGTAATCTATGAACTGTTGATTCGAGATTTTGATGCCCTACATACTTTTGATGCTGTAAAAGCAAGATTAGATTATTTACAAGAATTAGGTATCAATGCTATCGAATTTTTACCTGTTATGGAGTTTGATGGTAATGAATCTTGGGGATACAATCCTTCTTTCCATATGGCTTTAGACAAATATTATGGAACAACAACTGCTTTTAAACAGTTTATTGATGAATGTCATAGAAGAGGAATTGCTGTAATTATTGATGTTGCATTTAACCATGCTTCTGGTCAAAATCCATATTACAGAATGTGGAATACTGATAATGGTGGTTATGGTGGACAAGCAAGTACAGACAGTCCGTTTTTTAATCCAATTGCAAGACATTCTTACAGTGTTTTTAACGATTTTAATCACTCTAAACAAGATGTTAGAGATTATGTAAAAAGGGTTTCTCAATATTGGATTAATGAATATAAAATTGATGGTTTTAGATGGGATTTAACCAAAGGATTTACTCAAAATTGTACAGGAAGCGAAGCTTGTACCAACGCATATCAGCAAGATAGAGTGGATGTTTTAAAAGAATATGCAGATTATCAATGGGAAATTGATCCTGATTTTTACATCATTTTTGAACATTTAGGTACAAATACCGAAGAAACTGAATGGGTAAATTACAGGTTAAATGAAGGCAAAGGAATTATGGTTTGGGGCAACCACAATCATCAATACAACCAAGCTACAATGGGTTTTGGTAGCGATTCAGATTTTTCTTGGATTTCTTTTAAAAATAGAGGTTGGTCTGTGCCTGCAAATGTAAGTTATATGGAAAGCCATGATGAAGAACGTTTAATGTATAAAAACTTACAATTTGGTAATTCTAGCGGAAGTTATAGTATAAAAAACACAAGCACAGCTTTAGATAGAGAAGAATTAGCTGCTGCTTTTTATTTTACAGTTCCAGGACCAAAAATGATTTGGCAATTTGGCGAATTGGGTTATGATATTTCTATTAATCAAAATGGAAGAACAGGTAATAAACCTATTTTATGGAATTATTTTGATGATCAAGACAGAAAAGATGTGTACAACACTTGGTCTAAATTAATTCAGTTAAAATTAAAATTTGACATTTTTGAAACGTCTGATTTTACCATGGATGTTGCAAATACAAATGGATTAAAGAAAATTCATTTAACTGATGATACTGCTCAAGAAATTCAATATGTAACCATAATTGGAAACTTTGGAGTTACTACGCAAAATATAACTCCTGCGTTTCAAAAAACTGGAGTTTGGTACGATTTGTTAAAAGATGATCAAACCATTACTGTAAGCAATGTTAACGATGTTATTTCTTTAGCTCCTGGTGAATTTAAAGTTTACGGAAACAGTAAAGCTGCTTTGTCTACAGAAGATTTATTTTTAGATGATGAAGTTTTGGTTTATCCAAATCCTGCAAAAAATGCATTCAAATTAAACATCAATACAAACAGCGTTCGTGTTTTTGATATGAATGGAAAAAAAGTAATGGATTTTTCTGGAAACTTTAGCGCAAATGAAACTTTTAATGTTCAGCAATTAAACAAAGGAATTTACTTTTTAGAAGTTAAAAATCCGGAAGGAAAAGCTTATAAAAAATTAATTATAGAATAAGTATTTTCTTAAATATTTTACTATTAAAAAAGAGTTGCTTTACAGCAACTCTTTTATTTTTTTTACAGTTTCTGTAATTTCTTCTTTGGTTGTAAACTTAGAAAAAGAGAAACGCACAGAAGTATTATCTGCATCTTTTTCATCTAAAATTTCTGCAAGTACATGAGAGCCAATGTTACTTCCACTTTGGCAAGCAGAACCTCCAGAAACAGCTATTCCTGCCATATCTAAACTAAATAAAAGCATCTCATTTTTTACTGGAAAACGCACATTTAAAATAGTATAACTGCTTTTATTTAAATTTGATGAACAACCATTAAATTCTATGTTATCAGAAATATTTTTTAGTTCAGAAATGAAGTAAAGTTTTATACTTTCTATATAACTTCTATCCTTTTCTAAATTGGTATAAGCAATTTGCAATGCTTTATCCATACCTAAAATACTATGCACATTTTCGGTACTTGATCTTGCACCTCTTTCTTGATCTCCGCCATGTAACATGGGTAAAATTCCAAAACCCTTTCTAAAATAAGCAAAACCAACCCCTTTTGGGCCGTGAAATTTGTGTGCACTTGCCACAATAAAATCAACAGGAGTATTTTTTAAATCTAATGAATAATGCCCAATGGCTTGCACAGTATCTGAATGCAATAAAGCATCGTATTTTTTACAGATTTTAGAAACATCATCTAAAGGTAAAATGCTACCAATTTCATTATTAATGTGCATTAAACTCACCATAGTTTTATGTTCTGAATCTGAAAGTAATTTTTCTAAATGCGCTACATCTACATCACCAAATTCATCAACATTAACAAAATCTAATTGTATATTTTGTGTTTTTGCCAAAAACTCACAAGTGTGTAAAACTGCATGATGTTCTATTTTAGATGTAATAATTCTGTTAACGCCTAAATTTAAAACGGCATTTTTTAGAATTAAATTATCGGCTTCTGTACCACCTGCAGTAAAAACAATTTCGCTAGCAGTTACATTAAAATGTTTGGCAATGTTTTTTCGCGCTGTTTCTACAGCAGATTTTGCTTTTCTACCAAATTGATGCGTAGAAGAAGGATTACCAAAAAACTCTTGCATAGAATTGTACATCAACTCTAAAACCTCATCATCAATTTTTGTGGTGGCTGCATTGTCTAAATAAATAGCTTTCATAGGGCAAAAGTACAACTAATTCGCATTCTGATATACATAAACTTCTGTGGCTCCTAAACCATATTTTTTATAAGAAGCATCGTAAAATTTAACAGGATATTTGTTGAGTAAAGAATGCAATTCGCTTTTTAAAACACCTTCTCCTACTCCATGTATAAAAACAATTTTTGATATTCTTTTACCAATTGCATATTCAATTTTTCTTTTGGCAGTATCTAATTGCAGGTTTAACATATCGTAATTATCTAAACCTCTAGTAGATTTTACAAGTTGATTTATATGCAAATCTACTTCTAAAATAACTTCGTTTTTATCTTTAACAAAAGCACTTTTCTTTTGTTTTTGCGAAGCTATTTTTTCTTTTAAAAAAGGATTGTTAATGTCTGAGAATTTAGTGAGCTCATGTTGTTCTTTTTCTATCTTAACCAATTCATTACTTTTGAAAATAAAAAGCATTCCATCTTCAGTTTCAACTGAAATATCATCACCATTAATTTGGGTGATAATTCCTTTTAAAACATCATCTAAAACAGCTACTTTGTTTCCAATTTCTAAACGCATTCTTAACTTTATATTAATTTACAAAAATACAATTTTAGTCTAATTTTGTTCTAAAATAAAAGGAATATGCTGAAAACTTCTAACACCTCTACTAAAAACTTTTTTGAAACTTCTTATAAGAAAATTTCTATTTCTGAAGATAGAACAAAACTATTACTAAAAATTGCAGAAACTATTGCAAAAGAGTACACAATTAACGAGAGTGTTAACCTAAATTTTATTTGTACACATAATTCTAGAAGAAGTCAATTAGCACAAGTTTGGAGCTTTTATGCTGCACATTATTTTAATTTAAATATTAATGCATTTTCTGGAGGAACAGAAGTAACTGCTTTTTACAGAAAAACGGTTAAAACCTTGCAAAAAGTTGGTTTTTTATTTCATTTGTCAGATTTTTCTCATCAAAACCCTAAATACCAAATCTCTTTTGATGGTGCTACAAAAACAATTTTAGGCTTTTCTAAGTTATACAGTAATCCTATAAACAATGAGCCTTATATGGCAATTACTACTTGCAATGATGCAGATAAAAACTGTCCTTTTATTCCTGGAGCTAATTATCGTTTTGCATTGCCTTTTGTAGACCCTAAACATTCTGATGGTACTCCTGATCAAGAAAAAGTGTATTTACAAGCTAATGCACAAATAGCCAGCGAAATCTATTTAATTTTTGATAAAGTAAAAAAATTGCTTTCTTAATTCTGCTTGACTCTTTCTGCTTAAAAGTAACACATATTATGAATTAACCATCTTGTGTTTCTTTTAAAATTAAGATCGATATGAAATATAATTTCGTGAGAACTTAAGTTACCACCTAATGTAGAAAATCGATGATCGTAAGCATAACCAATTCTAAATTTTTTATTTACAATTACACTAAACAAGGTGCTTACAGAACTTTTATGACGATAAGATAGCCCAGCTTCTATAATATCTTTATACAAGAAATTTGTATTTACATCTACAGAAATTGGTAAATCTGCTGTATATCTTACCATGGTTGATGGTCTGAACATTAAATTTTCTGATAGTTTAAATAAAACTCCACTTGATAAAAAATAATTAGGATTGGTTGCCAAACTTCCTTTTTTATAACTGTCTTCGATATAAAATTGTGGGGTTTCTAATAAATAAGGAATAGAGAAGCCTACGTAAAATTTTCTATTGTAAAACAACGCACCAAAACCTACATTGTTAAAATTGCCAGATGTTGATGCATAAACATCGCTATCTGGAGTAATTCCATCAAACAAATTATTATTAAAAAAAGTAATTCCGCCTTTTAAACCTAGAGCAATTCTGCTGTATCTAGAAGTTATTAAAGTGTAAGAAGCATCTAAATTAATATTAGTGGTTTCAGATAAACCAATTTTATCATTAACCACTGTTAGTCCTACTCCAAGGCCATTTCTTGTTCTTGCATTTAAAGAAAAAGTATTGGTTTTTGGTGCTCCAGGCACTCCTACCCATTGCTGACGTGTTAAAATAGAAGCACTTAATTCAGCTCTGTACCCCACAAACGCAGGATTTACTATTTGCATATTATATAAATATTGCGTGTAATGTGGCACTTGCTGACTTTGTGTTTTTAAACTTACTCCAAAAATAAGTATGAGCAATAACTTTATAGTGAGCTGAATTTTATTACCTAAGATAACTTTTATTTGCTGTATCATTATCTTATTAATTGAATAAAATTAGTAATTGGTTCAGATACTCCATCGTTAAAATCTAATCTATAAAAATAGACACCTGTTGGAGCAGGATTGCCATTGTAAGTACCATCCCACCAAACAGGATTTGCATTGCCATTATTGCTATAATTGTAAATTTCGTTTCCTTGTCTGTTGTAAATCGTTAATTTAAAATTTGGATAATCTTCTATTCCAGAAATTTCAAAAACATCACTTTTACCATCACCATTTGGTGAAAATAAATTTGGATAATCGTTATCTTTTAAAGTTCCTGTTCCTCTTGGAGACGTTGTATTTGCCACGTTAAAACTGAATAAATCTGCTTGCAAAAACAGGGTTTCTGTATCTTCGTTTAAATTATCGTTTAAGGTTTTTACGATTTGCGTAATTGTGGATGAATAAGCAGGAATTGTAGCTTGTTCAGATAAATATTCATAATCATAATTAGCAGTTGTGGTTTTATCTACAGTAACAAAATTTAAATTGATAGGCAGATAATTCTGCATGAGTTCATCATTTTCATTATAAAGATTAATGGTAAACGTTAATGTGCTACCTTCTATACCTTCTTCGTTACTAATAACCACTAAAGGATTTGGATCTACATCTACAATTGTAGCTGTTTTATTTAAATCTTGTGTGCCTACATTATTGGTTTGCACCACACCCACAACCTTTAAAGGTTCTAATTCTAACTCGTTTAAATTGTCTAAGAATGATGAAATTGTAAACGAAACTTCTGTATTTGCGTTGTTTTCATCAATAGTGCCAGGTATCACTAAAACATCAGAAAAGGAAGCATAATCATCTGGACTTATCGCAAAATCATCGCTTGTATTTACTTCAATTTCAATAGGTGTAGAACAAGGATTAGAAATAACAATGGTATGTTCTAAATCTACATTTTCATCTTCTTGAGAATTGTTCATTGTAATATCTGGTGCAGCATCATTATCTAAAATTGTGCCTATTCCACTAAAATTTTTAGTAATTGTATTATCAGTAGTAACTGTTCCATTTAGGGTAAAAAACTCAGTGAGTTCGTAAATATTATCTTCTAATGATGCAACTGTAAATTGTACTGTATTTACAAGAGGAGGAATTGTAATACCTGAATTAGAAATACTTGTATAATCAAAAGGAGCAATTGCAACATCATATTGCCCAGTTGAATTGGTGCCATCTACAGTGGAAAAATTAATATCTATAGGAGATGCACTTTCTATTAAAATTGAATTGTTGTTTTTAGTTACTAATTTTATGGTAAAAATAAAATCACTACTTTCTGATAAACTAACATTATCTATAAGTACAATAATTGCCATAATTTCTCGCCAATCTCTTTCTGATGTATCTGTATTATCTGCATTTGGAAAACTTTGAGGTGTTTGTCCATTTGTTGGATTTAACAGACCATCATTATTATCAAAAGCATCGTCTAAACCATCATTATCTGCATCAGAATTTGAAGCAGTAATTTCTGCAGTTCCATCACTATTTATATCCCAACCTTCTAAAATATCATCTCTAATATCGTTATCGGAATTGGTGTCTAAATAATCTGGAATAGTATCATTTTCAGAATCTATAGGTGTTAGTCCATTTGGGTAAGCTGTATCTATACCTGCATCAGAAAAAACACCTGTTGTTGTTACATAATTATTTGTGAGTTGCGCTTCTATGTTATCTACAATTCCATCACCATCTGCATCAATATCTAGAAAATCTGGATTTGTTGTACCATCTGTATTCGGTAAATTATAGTTGATAGTTGCATTAGAACCATCATTGGTTTCTTTAGAATTATCCAATCCGTTTGTACCTACATTGTTATTTGTTCTACCATTGTTAGAGGTATCATCAGTTGCATTTCCTGCTTCTGTAATGTCTAAAATCCCATCATTATCACTATCTAAATCAAAATGATTTGGTACACCATCATTATCAAAATCAAAAAGATCTACAATTCCGTCTAAATTATTATCTGGGCCAAAATCAGTATCTCTATAATTGGGTATAAAATCGGCATCATCATCATCTAAAGGATTTAAACCATTATATTCTAAAACATCTGCAATAGTATCATTATCATCATCTAAATCAAAATCATCTATAATTCCATCATTATCTGTATCTGTAGATGCATTAACGCTGGTTGAATTTGATGATGAAATTTGCCTATCTAAAGGATCTTTTGATGTAAAAAAAGCTGAATTAGACCCAATACAAGACTCACTGTACAACACTGTAAATTCTACTGTAATTGTTTCACCAATTTTTAACAATCCAGAAGTGCCATCAAAAAGATTTGTATCTGAAACCCCATCATAATTTGGATTTAAATTAGGATTTGTAGTTGCTGATGAGTTAAAAATTGTTGGTGTAGAAACCGAAAGCACATTGCCACCACAAGTACTGTTTAAATTATCTGTAATTTGCAATTCGTCTAACTGAACAGAATCACTTGTATTTTCTATGGTAATTTGATAGGTAATTTCCTCGTGTTCTAAAATGCCATTTGGTATTTTAACAACATCTGTAATTACTTTATTGGTTTTTGTTTCTGCATCAAAAATAAAACGCATCCCAGCAACTGTGCAATTGCAATACAATGCAGAAGTAATATCTGCTGATGCTGAATTAGCAAAATAATAACGATCTAAATGATTACCCAAACCATCTGACCAACTTACAAAAGAATACTCTCTTTTATTCTGATCAGTTAAAGCGTTAAAACCATCTAAACCCTCTTGTGTTTGCGATAAATCTGTCTGTTTAAAATAACTATAACTACCATTATCTATAGGACCAATTTTATAATAAATTTCTAAAACTATAGTTTCATTTGCGGGTAAAATATTATTTGGTGCTAAAAGTGTGGTTTCTGTTTCTCCATCGTAATTGTTGTTTACAGTAACAGCTGGCCCTGAAACTTGTGATATTAAAAAATCTGTAAACACAACTCTATTTCTAAAATCGTTTAAACCCATATTAAAATTAATGTTTTGGGCATCCACAGGTCCTTCATTAGTTAAAATTACTGTATTTACATAATCGTAAGTACCATCAAAATTCACCAATCCTGGTGGATTAATAGACAAATTATTGAATTCTGGAACGTATAATCCTGCAGACACAACAGCTTCTGTTGTATGAAAATCTGTTAAAGTAATACTATCAACAGCATTATTACCTTTGTCTGTATTAACGCTGATTGTATTTGTAAAATTGATACCAGAGCCAGAAGGAGTTGGATTAGGCCTACCATTACAAAATGGATTTACGGTTACACAAAAATCAACAAAAATAGATTGCCTAGGATATAAAGTTAAAGAAGCAATAGCACTGTCATTAAAAAATGAACTTGAATTACCGTTTAAAAACTCTGTATTAATAGCAGAATTTGTAAACTCTCTTGGAAAATCAGTTCCTTCTGCAATGTTTTCTACTGTATTGTTATAAACAGATGCATTTTCTACATTTACAATACAACCCGTACCAAAAGCAGTTTCTAAATTATCGATTAAATCGATATTTCTAATTAAAGCAGGCTCATGCAAATCTCTTGCATTATTTCTATTGGTAAGCAAAATACTGTAAACGATTTTGTATTCTCCATTTGCATTAAAACCTTGATTACAACTACCCACTGAATAGATTTCTAACAAATCTTCAGTAGGTTCTACTGTTAAATATAAATTAGCTGATCTAGTAAATGTGCCATCTGTAATTGTATACACGATGTTTGGCACTTCGCCTATATAATCTGCTGTAGGTTCAAAAATATAACTTCCATCTTGTGCAATGGTTAAATTACCTTCTGCTAAATTAGCAGTTTGACCTGCGTTAAATGTAGTACCATTTACATTAAACTGCGTTACTGTTAAAATATCTTGTATGTTAATGTCAGTATCATTTACAAAAACACCTGGTGCAGCAACATTTAAAGTGGTATTTATATCTACTGTATCATAATCGTTCTTGGCAACAGGTGGCTCTGGAGGTAGATACACTGTAAGATTTAATTTTGCTGAACTTTCAAAAACTCCATCTGTAACCGTATAATTTATAGGAGGTACATCACCTACAAAATTTTGAGTTGGTGTATACGAATAAGCACCATTTGCTGATATGGTAATTGAACCTTCAGAAAAATTTGCTGTTTGACCAGCATTATAATCTAAAGTATTTACCGAAAATTTTGAAACAGAAAGAGCATCTCCATCTAAATCAATATCATTTTTTAAAAGTCCAGGTGCTGCTTCTGTAATTGAAAGATCTACTATTGTGGTATTAACATCACCATTGGCTTCTGGAATGTTTTCTACAGAGATATTTAATTCTGCTGAACTTGTAAAATTTCCGTCTGAAATGGTATAACTTATGGTTGGTACATCACCAGTAAAATTTAAATTTGGCGTAAAGTTATAACTACCATCAGGAAAAATTAAAATACTTCCTTCAGAAAAATTGGCTATTTGGCCTGCATTATAGGTTGTTCCGTTAATTGTAAAATCGGTTATTACAAGTACATCTCCATCTCCATCTGTATCATTTTCTAAAAGCCCAGGAATAATTTGGTTTAAAACTGTGTTTACTGGAATAACAATTGTATCGTTATTGGCTTCTGGTATGTTTTCTACTGAGATATTAAAGTTTGCTGAACTCGTAAAATTTCCGTCTGAAATGGTATAACTTATGGTTGGTACATCACCAGTAAAATTTAAACTCGGTATAAAATTATAGCTACCACCAGGAAAAATTAAAATACTTCCTTCAGAAAAATTGGCTGTTTGGCCTGCATTATAGGTTGTTCCGTTAATTGTAAAATCGGTTATTACAAGTACATCTCCATCTGCATCTGTATCGTTTTCTAAAAGTCCAGGAATAATTTGGTTTAAAACTGTATTTGCTGCAGTAACAATTGTATCGTTATTGGCAATTGGAGGTTCTTTAATATTAATGTTTAAGTTTGCAGAACTTGTAAAAGTACCATCTGTAATTGTGTAATTTATGGTTGGTACAATTCCTGTGTAATCTAAAGTTGGAGTAAATGAATAACTTCCGTCTTTAAAAATCTGGATGGTACCTTCTGTAAAACTTGCTGTCTGATCTGCAGTAAGTTCTATTCCATTAATTGAAAAAGCTGTAACTGTAATGGTATCTCCATCTGCATCTGCATCATTTGCTAAAATTCCTGGAGCAGCAGTATTTGTCTTTGTATTTATTAAAACAACAACATTATCGTTACTAGCCAATGGTGCAGTTTGTGCAATTACTAATTGCATGCAAAACAATAATATATATAATGTTATAGAACGTTTAATTAGCATACTATAATTTTAAATTGGGGGATTTAAACTAAGAACTAGATTTCTAAAGTTTTATCATAAGGAATACTTTTTAATATATGATTAATTACGTTAACTCTAGCTTCTGTTTTTCTATTGGCTCTTATAATTTTCCATGGAGAAATTTCGGTATTCGTTTTTTCGAACATGGCATTTTTATATTCTGTATACTGGTCCCATAAATCTTGTGCCTTTTCATCTAACTTTGTCATTTTCCATTGTTTTAAAGGATCGCTTTTAATTTCTGCAAAACGCTTGGCTTGTTCTTTTTTAGAAATAGACATGTATATTTTTACCAAATGAATGCCAGATTCTAAAATCATTCTTTCAAAATCATTTACTTGATTCATAAAAACCTTATATTCTTCTTGAGTACAAAAACCATTTACGGGTTCTACTACTGCTCTATTGTACCAGCTTCTATCAAAAAAAACCATTTCACCAGCTTTTGGTAGTTGCTCTACATATCTTTGAAAATACCATTGAGATTTTTCGTCTTCTGTAGGTTTTGGCAAGGCTACAATCCTCATAAAACGCGGATTGATTCTTTCTGTAATTCTTCTAATTGCACCACCTTTACCTGCTGCATCTCTACCTTGAAAAACGACAATTATTCTTTCATCATTATTAATTACCCAAGTTTGTAATCGAATTAACTCGGTTTGTAATTTTTTTAATTTTTTTTGATAATTTATATACCTTAAAGCTCTTTCTACGCTTAAAGGTTCTTTAGATAAAAGTGCCAATAAACCTTTTTTAGAGTTTAAGTTTTTTAAATCGGATTTTGTTAAGTTATTACTCATACTTTTTTAATCTATTTGATGAACATTAGAACGATAATAACGCATTACAATGTTAGGGTCTGGATTTAAAACAGTGCCTGCATCAGATTTACCTTCGTAATCAAACTGAGATAAAACGTGTCTTATGGCTTCTAATCTTGCTACTTTTTTATCATTTGTTTTTACAATCATCCAAGGACTGTAAGTGGTGTGGGTTTTGGTAAACATTTCTTCTTTGTAGTACGTGTATTTATCCCAAAGAATTTGACCTTGCCTATCTACAGGGCTAAATTTCCATCTTTTTAACGGATCTTCTTTTCTACCTTCAAAACGTTTTGCTTGTTCTTCTTTAGTAATAGACAACCAAAATTTAATGATGATTAAACCATCTTCATACATCATGTGCTCAAACTCTGGCACCTGTTGTAAAAATTCTTTGTATTGTATTTCTGAACAAAACCCCATAACTGGTTCTACTACTGCTCTATTATACCAACTTCTATCAAAAAAAACAATTTCACCAGGGTTTGGTAATTCTTTAATATATCTTTGAAAATACCATTGCCCTTTTTCTACTTCTGTTGGTTTATTTAATGCTACTAACCTACTAGAACGCGGATTTAAATGCTCCATAAATCTACGAATATTACCACCTTTACCAGCAGCATCTCTACCTTCAAAAATAATGGCAACTCTTTTGTTTGTATTAGATACATAACGTTGTAGTTTTACCAATTCTATTTGTAGCATTCGCAATTCACTATTATAATTTAGCGTACTTTCTACCTTAGAAAAAGAAATGTTTTTTTCTTTTATAAGCGATAATAATTCTTCGCTATTGGTTAAGTTTTCAAAATCTTCAGCACTTAGGGTTTCCTTAGAAATCATATCTTTAATTTGATTGCTCTAAAATAAAACCTTTTTTTAAAATTGCATTAAAATTTATCATTTTAAATTGATTCATTTATATTTGCCTGCAATGAAATATCGGGCTTTATTTATAGTTTATTTTATCTGTTTGTCTCTTTTTTCTCAACAAAAATTCTCTAGAGAAATCAGTTTTGTTAATGATAATGACCTCTATTCTTCGCTAAACAGAGATCGATATTATACAAACGGAATGTTTCTAACATACAGATATCTTGCTACAAAAAAAAATGAATCTTTAGAAAAAAGTATTTTTGAGTGGCAAATTGGTCATAAAATGTATACTGCGTATAAACCTGTTGTTAAAACTATGGATTTGCATGATAGACCTTTTGCAAGTTATTTGTATGCGAGTTTTGGTGTGAAAAAAGTATACAAAAGTAATAAAATTTTAAACACTTCTGTGCAACTAGGCTTAATTGGCCCTGATGCTTATGGCAAAGAATTACAAGATTTTATTCATAATATATATGGTTTTGAAGAAGCTATTGGATGGAAATATCAAATTAAAAATGCCTTCGGATTAAATTTTGGTGCAGAATACATTCATTTTTTAACCAACAACAAATCGAATACTTTTGATATTTCTTGGATAAATTCTGCAAATATTGGTACCGTTTTTACAAATATAAATTCTGGATTAAATATTAGATTTGGCTTTTTGCCTTTGCAAAACATGTTAAATTCTATGGCATTTAACACCAATTTAAATGATAAAAACTCCAAATTTAAAAGAGAGGTAGAATCTTTCTTTTACATAAAACCTGGATTACGATATGCTTTTTATGATGCCACTATTCAAGGTAGTTTTCTAAATAAAAATAGCCTTGTTACTAAAGAAATTGTTCCTCTTGTTTTTAACATAGAATTAGGCTTTAAATTTACCGCCAATCGTTTTAATTTTGGATACGGATACAATTACAACTCGAACGAATCTAAAGGTTTAAGATATGATAATGGCCATAAATATGGTACAATTTCTATAGCCTATTTATTGCGTTAATCCTCGAAAAAATCATCTTTAAAACCTATTAAATATAATTTTTCTTGAGCTCTTGTAATAGCTGTATAGAGCCATCTAAAATATTCTTTAGAAACACCATCTGGCAAATAAGGTTGTTCTATAAAAACGGTTTTCCACTGGCCTCCTTGAGATTTATGACAAGTCATTGCATAAGAAAACTTTACTTGCAACGCATTAAAGTATTTATTTTTTTTAATGGCTAAAAATTGTTTGTATTTCGATTTTTCATCAGCATAATCTTCTTTTACAGCTTGGTACAATTTATTCGATTCATCGTAAGTTAAAGACGGACTTTCACTAGTTAACGTATCTAAAAGTAAAACAGTTTCAAAAGATGGCATGTCTGGATAATCTATCATTTTTAATTCTACCTCAGCAAATTTAAAACCATATAACTCTTTAATAGAAAATATCTTTAATACTTTACAAATATCACCATTGGCAATAAAACCAGCTTTAGAAGATTCGTTTAACCAGAAATAATTATTTTTCACAACCATTACATAATCTCCAGCAGAAATCTCATTTTCTTGTCCACGAATTTTCATTCGTATTTGCTGATTGTATTGATTTGCTCTTTTGTTAGAACGCACTACAAAAGCAGTATCTTCTACTCCTCCATCATTATCATAAGCAGTAACTAAAGCGTCTTCTATATCATAACCATCAATTAATCTTTTTATATCAGGAAAATCAAGATCAAACTGAAAATGAGAACCGTTATTCTGAATTAAAAGTCGTAATTGAGTTGCATTGGCTAAAATTCCAGAATTTTCGTGCTGACGCATTACTTCGTCTAATTCTATTTCAACTACATTTTTATGGTAATTATACTGCAAAGTTTCTTGCTCTAAAGCAGGACTTATATCTAATTTAACAGGTGGCAACTGAGCAGTATCTCCAATAAATATTAATTTACAATTCTGACCATTATATACGTAAGAAATTAAATCATCCAAAAGAGAACCCGATTCAAATAATTTTTGATTTTGACGACTATCAGGAATCATAGAAGCTTCGTCAACAATAAAAACAGTATTTTTATGCTTGTTGGTTTGCAAAACAAAATCTACCCCTCCATTACTTTGTTTTTTAGGAAAATATATTTTTTTATGAATTGTAAATGCAGGTCGTTTAGAATAAACAGCAATAACTTTTGCAGCTCTACCTGTTGGAGCCAATAAAACTGCTTTTTTACCAGAAGTCCAAAGCGAATTTACAAAAGTACTTATTGTTGTCGTTTTTCCTGTACCAGCATAACCTTTTAATAAAAAAAGTTCATCTTTATCATCATTAAAGGTAAAATCGCTTAATAATTGTAATAATTTATTCTGTTTTTGCGTTGCATTATAAGGAAATTTATTTTGTAGTTCTTTGTAAAAATCAGCGGGTAATTTTATCATAAAAAAATTAAAGTTGTAAAGATACATTTCTTTGCAAAGAAAATTTTTATCATTAAAAAAAAATTGTAGATTTGCTGTAACACTATTAAAAAAACAAATAAAAAATGAATTTAATACTAATGATTATAGGAGCTGTGCTGGTATCGGTTCTTATCGCTTTTATTATAGTTAAATATTTACCTTTAAAGTTAAGATGGCTACCATCTATTTTACTGCTGGCTGCAGCTGCATTTTTAGGTGTAAAAATTTACGATGGGATTATGGAACCTATTAATTTTGCTAAAATTAAAGTTCAAAGATATACTCCAGTAATTAAAAATTTAAAAATAATAAGAGATGCTGAAGTTAAATATTATGAAGTTAATGGTGTTTATACTAAAGATAAATCTGGTTTAATTAAATTTATTGATACTGCTCAATTAGCCTTAACAGAAACTAAAACTGTTGTAGAAAAAGTTAATAAAGGTGGTGGTATTATTATTGATGAAGAAGTAAGAGTAACAGATACAATAGGTTATGAACCTGTATTAAAATATTTTAAAGATAAAGATTACAAAAATATGTTTGCAGTTCCTGGTGTAGAAGGTACTGATTTTGAATTAGAAGTTGGTTCTGTAGAAAAAGTACCTGGTTTAGTGGTACCAACATTTAGAGCTAGAACTCCTAAAAAAGGTATTTTAAAAGGATTAAATGAATCTTTAATTAAACAAGAATTAGAGGCAATAGAATCTGTACAAATTAAAGGAGAATATGTTTCTGTAGGTTCTTTAGAAGAAGTTTCTACTGGTGGTAACTGGCCTCCTTCTTATGATGCGAAAGACAGTGCAGAAAAAGAGTAGCAAAACATCTTCAGAGAAAATAAAGGATATAAAATTATCCATCCAATTTAGTTTGGATGGATTTTCTTTTTGTATCTCAGATTTAGAATCTGATGAAAATTTATTTTTTACAGAATATTTTTTTGACGGCGCTCTAAATTCTCCTGTAGATTTATTAAATAAGATCAAAACTATTTTTAAAGAAGATGCCAATCTACAGCTAGAATACACTAAAGTAGAAGCCATTCATCAAAACAATTTATCTACATTAGTACCCAATGCATATTTTGATGAAAATACTTTAAACGCTTATTTAAAACACAACATCAAAACTTTAAAAAACGATTTTATCACCTTTGATGATTTTAACAATCTTGATGCTAAAAATGTCTATGTTCCATTTGTAAACATCAACAATTATTTGTTTCAAAATTTTGGGGAGTTTGAGTTTAATCATCATTTAACTTTATTAATAGATAAACTGCTAATTCTACCTTCTTCTGATGAAAAAGTGATGTATATCAATGTTGCTAAAAACAGTTTTGATATCATCATCTTAGAAGATAAAAAACTCATTTTATCAAACTCATTTAGCTACACTTCTAAAGAAGATTTTATCTATTATGTATTATTTATAGCCGAACAAATTCAACTGAATACAGAAGAATTTAAGTTGTATCTTATGGGTGAAATTAATGAAACATCAGAAATTTATAAAATAGCTTACAAATACATAAAAAACATTTCCTTTTTAGAAAGTAAAAATGCCATTTTTAAAGATTTAGAAGCACCAAACCATGCTAACTTTATACTATTAGGCTAATGAGAATTATATCTGGAAAATTAAAAGGAAGACGTTTAAAAGCACCTAAAAACTTACCTGTTCGTCCTACAACAGATATGGCTAAAGAAGGTTTGTTTAACATTATAAACAATCTTTATTATTTTGATAGTATTGCTGTATTAGATTTATTTTCTGGCACAGGTAATATTAGCTACGAATTTGCTTCTAGAGGCACAAAAAACATTTATGCAATAGACGCAAATTACAATTGCATTAGATACATTTACAACACCGCAAAAGAGTTAGATTTAGACATTAATACTTACAAAAGTGATGTTTACAAGTTTCTAAATAAAACCAGCATTCAGTCTGATATTATTTTTGCAGATCCTCCTTACGATTTTGAGGTTGAAAAATTTTTAGAAATTGCAGATGTAGTTTTTGAAAAAAACTTATTAAAAGATGATGGTGTTTTAATTATAGAACACTCTAAACATACAGACTTAACAACACATAAAAACCATAGTTACGACAAACGTTATGGAGGAAATGTGTTTAGTTTTTTCGAAAATTCTTCTGAAGAAAAAAAAGAAGACTAAAGCAAAGAAGTAATAATATTTGCTATAGTAATACCTTCTGCTTCTGCCTTGTAATTCTTTACTATTCTATGCGATAAAATAGGAATGGCAACTGCTTTTACATCTTCTATATCTGGCGAATATTTTCCGTGAATTGCGGCATGCGCTTTAGCTGCTAAAATTAGGTTTTGTGATGCTCTAGGTCCAGCTCCCCAATCTAAATAACTTTTTACCATTTCTGTGGCAGCATCAGATTTTGGTCTTGTTTTACCAACCAAACTTACTGCATATTCAATTACATTATCTGTAACTGGTATTCTACGTATTAATTTTTGTATGGCGATAATTTGATCACCAGAAAGAATTGAGTTTACCTTTTCTGTAACACTACTTGTAGTGCTTTTAACAACCTGAACCTCTTCTTTAAAAGAAGGATATTCTAAATTTATAGAAAACATAAATCTATCTAACTGTGCTTCTGGTAAAGGATACGTTCCTTCTTGCTCAATTGGATTTTGTGTTGCCAAAACAAAAAATGGCAATTCTAACTTATAATGATTTCCAGAAACTGTTACAGAACGCTCTTGCATGGCTTCTAACAAAGCTGCCTGAGTTTTTGGTGGAGTTCTGTTAATTTCATCTGCCAAGATAATATTCGAAAAAATAGGGCCTTGTATAAATTTAAACTGTCTATTCTGATCTAAAATTTCGCTACCTAAAATATCGGAAGGCATTAAATCTGGTGTAAACTGAATTCGATTAAATTTTAAACCTAAAACATCTGAAACTGTATTTACTAATAAAGTTTTAGCTAAACCTGGTACCCCAATTAAAAGTGAATGGCCACCACAAAAAATAGACAATAACGTAAAATTTACTGCTTCTTGTTGCCCAATAATTACTTTACCAATTTCGGTTTTTAATGATTTGTATTTTAAAACTAAATCATCTACAGCTTTAACATCAGACATTATTTACCTGTTTCTTTTTTCCAATTTTTATTAAAAGTACATTTTCTGTGAGCATCTGCCATTTTAATGTACGTATCCATTATTTTTTCTTTTGCCCACTTGTCTATAGTTTCTTCTTTCTTTTTTGTTAACGCTAATTCTTGCACCTTAACATAATCGTTAACCAAATCTGCAGTGTGTGTATTGGTTCTATCTCTCATTAAGATAAACTTGTACATTTTTTCTCCACTTTGGTTTTTATCATAAAATACATCCGTAAATTCACCTTTTTTCAATTCAGCAACTCTAGCATACAAAGCAGGATCCATACCTGTTAAATCGAAAGTAGATTCGCCAGTATAAGGATTGATAATTAAACCAGCATTATTTTTAGTTTCTTTATCGTCTGAATATTTTTTTACAGCTTCTTCGAAAGTAATTTTACCAGATTTAATATCTTCTACAATTTGTTCTGCTTTTTCTCTTGTTTCTACAAGTTTAGAATTTGGTACATCTGGTTGCATTAAAATATGAGATGCTACTCTAATATTTCCTCTAACTTCGTGCAATTGCATTAAATGATATCCGTATTCAGATTTAAAAGGTTTAGAAACTTGCCCCACATCTAAATTAAATGCCATTTCTTTAAATTCTTTAATAAATGGAGATTCTTTAGTTACCTCATATCTTCCTCCATTTTTTGTAACTCCAGGATCATCAGAATTAATAATCGCTTTCATTTTAAAAGGCGCCCCATCTTCTATTTCTTTTTTAAGCTCATTTAACTTATTAAGAATTCTTTCAATTTCTTCTTTTGATGGTTTTGCATTGATAACCACTTGAGCCAACTCAATTTCTGCAGAAAATTCTGGTAATTCTCCTTTTTCTTTTAAACCATTATAAAAAATACGAACCTCTTCTGGTGTTACATCGATTTTTTCAGTAATTTTTAATTGTTCTTTTTCAATTAAAACATTTTCTTTTTGTACCAAATATAATTCCTTTTTTAAATCATCTAGATCGTTAAAACCATAAGCTTTAATTACTTTGTCTACAGTACCATATTGTTGTGTAAAATACTGTACACTTCTATCAACTCTTTGTGTAATTTCATCATCAGAAACAGTAACACTATCAATAACAGCATGATGTGCTAATAATTTTTGTTGCATTAACTCTTCTAACATTTCGCAATCAGAAATTTTAATTTTACCTTCTGAACGTACTTCAATTTCTTGTTTAAATTTATCGATATCAGAATCTAAAACAATGTTTTTACCAATTACTACTGCAACACCATCTATTTTTACCTGTGCAAAATTAGCAATGCTCATTAACCCAAAAAAGGCTGCTAAAAGTGTTAATTTAGTATACTTTGAAATTGTTATTTTTTGTTGCATCTTTTACTAATATTTTTTCTATATCTCTTATTAATTCAATTTTACGCTTGTGTAAAATCATTTGCTTTATGGTAGGTTTTATATAGCTTAAGGGTGCAATATCATTTCTAACCAAAACATCTTTTATAGCGACCAAATATAAACCTAATGAATCTTGTTTCTGAATAAATTTTGTTTTTTTTAACAGGTTTTCTTTAGAAAATGGTAGTTTTAACAAAACCTTATCTAATTGTGTCCAAATTGTATCGTTAAACTGATAAAACTTAAAGCTTAATTGCTGTTTTTCTAATGCTTCTACATCAACAATACTATCTGATTTAAAAAGTGTTGTTATTTCTTTTTTATTGATGAGATTCTTATCAAAATGAAGGTATTTAATTTTTAAAAGTTCTTCGTTTAATTTAAAATTTTCTTTGTTTTCTAAATAGAACGCTTCTATCTCTTCATCATCAATAATAGTATCTAATTGCTGTTTTATTAATCTTTCTTTATAACTGTTAATTAACAAACTTTCTTTATAATCTTTTACAAGTGCATTAATTTGTTGCACATCTTCTAAAGAACTATTGGTTTCGGCCTTTTTTAACAATAACTGTTTTATTGCCCAATCATTTATGTAACCTCTTACCAAAACAATGCTGTCTTGTTTGCTAATATTAGAAGGTAAAATGCTTTTTAAATCGTCTTTAAAAAGTTTTTCTGTATTTACAATAGCAACAATTTCTGATGTTGTTTTTTCTTTTTCTTGTATCTCAAGATAATCGCAAGATGCAATTGCAAACAACATTAAAAAAAGAATTGCATAATTTTTCATTAATTTTTATTGTAAAATTTAATCAGTTTTTTTAGTTGTTTTTTATCGATTTCTATAACGCTTTTCTGTCTTAAATCTGTAATCCAATTTTTTTCTAAGTAATTTTGGTAATCGTTCATTACCTCTCCTTTTACTCTTTTAAACTCTTTGTTTTTATACTTGCTTAAGTTTGTTGTATAATGATTTTTTAATCCTAAGGTATCTTTAGACGATTTTTCCCAAATTTTTCTTTGCATTAACTCAAACAACAGTAAACCATCTTTATATTCTTGCAACGTATTTGCAAATTCTGGTTCTGTTTTTTCTAAATTTTCTTTGTAATAAGTTAGTATTTCTTGATCTTTAAAATCTTTATATAACTCAAAAACAGGTTTGTTTTTTCTGTTTTTTATATAATCTACAAAGGCTTCTTGTTTTATTTCTTTGTTATTTATTGATAATAAAACGGATTGTAAAGAATCTTTAGCAATGGATCTTATTTTTTTATTCTCAAAAATTTCTTTTGCCAATTCATTTTCAGAAATGCTATATTTCTTTTTTAATTTATCGATAACTGCTTTTTTAGACAATTGCGCTCTATCACCAGATTTTACTTTGCTTTTTAGCTCATGCGCTAATTTATTGAATGATGGTACAGGATGTTTTTTAATTAACTGTACAATATGCCAACCAAAACGAGTTTGAAAAGGTTTAGAATATTCGCCTTCTTTTTCTAAACTAAAAGCCACATCTTCAAAAGATTTTACCATAACACCTGTTCCGAATTTTCTTAGTTTACCACCTTTAGATTTAGAGCCAGTATCGTTAGAATATTTTCTTGCCAAAGCTTTAAATTGTACATCTTTTTCTAATTCGTTATAAATTGAATCGATTAAAGCCTTTGCATTTTTGGTTTCTTTGGTTAACAAAATATGTGCAACTTCAATCTCTCCTTTAGATGGTCTTACATCATCAACTTTTACAATATGATACCCAAAACGTGTTCTAAAAGGTTTAGAAACCTCACCTACTTTTGTAGTGTATGCAGCTTCTTCAAAAGGAAACACCATTTTAAAAGCAGAAAAATAACCTAAGTTACCTTTATTCCCTTTTCGTTTTCTTTTTACATCATCTCTTGCAGAAGGATCTTCTGAAGTTTCTTCTGCAACCGCTTCAAAATCTTCGCCATTTAAAATACGGTTTCTAATTTCTACTATTTTAGTGTAAGCCTCTAAAGTATCTTTTGGCGTTGCAATTTTTGGTGTTCTAATTAAAATATGTTTTGCTTTAACCTCGTTCTTTGTTCTAAAATAAGCATTTTTTACCAACTTATTTATGTAAACAGTATCTTGTAGATAAGGTGCTGAAAGTTGATTTTTATAACCTTCCATTTCTTTAACATAAGAAGGCAAAGTATCTAACTTAATTCGATAAGCTTCTTTTACTTTTAACTTATAATTGATAAATAATTCTAAGTTTTTTTCTACATCTTTTGCTTCTTCATTATCAATAGCATCTAAATTTTTTTCATAGACTCTTTTAAAATCAGAAACTGTAGTAACTTCTCCGTCAATTCTTAATAACTCTTTGTCTTTTTTTTGCGCAAAAACTGAATTAGCAAGACATAAAACTACTAATAATACTAGCTTTTTCATAAATTTATAATGATATAATTCCCTTAATTTCTTCAACTTTTTTATAATAACTAATAACTTCATCAGCATTTTTAAGCTTTAAAACTATAGTTATGCTAATGTATTTACCTGTTTTAGATTTTTTGGTATTAATTACGGCTCCTTTATTATCGAATATTGTTTGTACTTCTTGTAACTGATTACCATCAGTAGGTACAATAAACTTGTACATATAATCCGCAGGAAATGTTGTAGTATCTTCTAACTGACCTTTTAACTTTATATAAAAAGCTTTTTTATCACTCATAATTATAATTGCATTTTACTAATAACAAATAGCAAGCCACAAAATTACATTAAAATTTAGTTTTATAAAGCGAATGATTTATTTTTGTGATTCTCACTAAAAAGTGAATGTCAAAAATAAAGTTTTTTTTAATTTTTTAACACATCAATTAAAACTGTATTTTAGAAAAAACAAAAGTAACAAACAAGTGGTAAACTATATTTGGCAATGCTAACGTAGTTTTTACAACTTTATAATTTTTAAAAGAACATACTTGCAAAACAATCAACAAAAAATAGTTTTAATAGGCGGACCAGGTACTGGAAAAACAACGGTTTTAAATGCATTAAAAGAAAAAAATTTTTTTTGTTTTGATGAAGTTTCTAGAGCTGTAACTCTTAAAGCGCAAGCAAAAGGAATAGAACAATTGTTTTTAACAGAACCACTTCTTTTTAGTGAAATGCTTTTAGAAGGCAGAGAAGAACAGTTTTTAGAAGCACAAAAAAGCAAAGAAAATATTATTTTTTTTGATAGAGGAATACCAGATGTATATGCTTATCTCAACTATTTTAAAACTGAATATCCATCACTTTTTGTAGACAAAAGCAAGAAATATGCCTATGATTTAGTATTTCATTTTTCGCCTTGGGAAGAAATTTATATTACAGACAATGAACGTTACGAAACTTTTGAAGAGTCTATTGTTATTGATAATTTTTTAGTAAACACCTATTCAGAATTAGGTTATAAAATTATAAATGTTCCTTTTGGTTCTGTTGATGAAAGAACTAATTTTATTATCAATTCGCTTTCTTGCGATTTATGATTACTGCCAAAAACATATTAGATAAATATTGGGGGTATACAAGTTTTAGAAAACCACAAGAAGAAATAATACAAGCAGTTTTAGATAAAAAAGACAGCATTGCTCTTTTACCAACTGGAGGAGGAAAATCGATTTGTTTTCAGGTACCAGCTTTAATCAATGAAGGTGTTTGCTTGGTAATTTCACCATTAATTGCTTTAATGCAAGACCAAGTAGAAAACTTAAAGAAAAGAAACATAAAAGCTACAACCCTTAAATCTGGGTTATCTCAAGACGAAATTATTACTCTTTTTGATGCCATAAAATTCGGGAATTACAAATTCTTATACATATCTCCAGAAAGGTTACAAACAGCTTTAATTCAACAAAAATTAAAAGAACTAAACATTAGTTTTGTTGCTATTGATGAAGCACATTGTATATCTGAATGGGGTCATGATTTTAGACCTACTTACAGAAATATTAAAGTTCTAAAAGAACTTAAACCAAATGTAAATTTTATTGCGCTAACAGCAACAGCTAATGAAAGAGTATTAAATGATATTGCTAAAAATCTAGAATTAAAACAACCAAAGATTTTTAAAAAATCTTTTTACAGAGAAAATTTAGCGTATCAAATTTTTGATGTTGAAGATAAGTTATTAAGATTAATTCAGATATTTACCAAGACAAAAACACCTGCAATTGTTTATGTAAATTCAAGAAAAAAAACAAAAGACATTGCCAACTTTTTAAATGCAAATAATTTTAAAAGTAGTTTTTATCACGGAGGTTTATCTTTATCAGAAAAACAAATTGCTTACGAAAATTGGATGTCTGAAAAGACAAAAATAATGGTAGCCACCAATGCATTTGGAATGGGTATAGACAAACCAAATGTTGGCATAGTTGTACATTTCGATTTGCCTTTTTCTTTAGAAAATTACATTCAAGAATCTGGAAGAGCAGGTAGAAATGAAAATAAATCTTTTGCTGTTTTACTAAAAAACAAAAACGATATTTTAATTTTTAAAGATCAATTAAAAAAAAGACTCCCAACACTTACAGAAGTAAAAGAAATTCATAGAAAATTATATCAATATTTTAGAATTGCAAAAGGAGAAATTTTAGAAGAAATGTTTCAATTTCAGATTTCAGAGTTTTGCAAAACCTATAAATTTTCTCAAAAAAAAGTTGCTTCAGTTTTAAAAATATTATCAAATAATGGTATCTTAGAAATCTCTAATACCTTTAACCAAAAATCTACAGTAATTTTTAATGCAAACAGTAAAAAAGTAATTTCTTACGCTATAAACAATATCTATACTAAAAACTTTATAGACACATTTCTAAGAACTTATACAGGATTATTTCAACAAGAAGTTAAAGTAGATGAATTTTTGTTGGCAAAAAAAATGAATAGCACTTCTAAACAAGTTATTGCCCATTTAGAGCGTTTACATCAAGATAATATCTTAACGTATAAACGAACTAAAACAGATGCTGAAATTCGTTTTTTAGTACCAAGAGAAGACGATAGAACCATAAATTTATTTTCTAAAGAAATAGTTCAATTTATAAAACAAAAGCAAAAAAAATCTGATGATTTTTTAAACTATATACAAAATTCAAATAGCTGCAGAAGCATACAAATTTTGGATTATTTTAATGAAAAATCAACAAAAAAATGTGGCATTTGTGATGTTTGTTTATCAGAAAAAAAGACAAAAATTCAAGATATTTCTTCTGAAATCTTATCGCTTTTAGCAAAAAATAAGAGCTTAACATCACAAGAAATTAATCAACATTTACAAGCCAATGAAAAAGACATTTTAATACATTTGCGATTCTTATTATCTGAAAATAAAGTGCAGATAAATCATCAAAATAAATACCTTTTAAAATAAAATTTATGAAAGATTTACGTATCGTTTTTATGGGAACTCCAGATTTTGCTGTTACCATTTTAAAACATTTAGTAGATAATAATTACAATGTTGTTGGTGTTATTACAGCCACAGATAAACCTGCAGGAAGAGGTAGAAAGTTAAACGAATCTGCTGTAAAAAAATACGCTTTATCTAAAGATTTAAAAATACTACAACCTAAAAATTTAAAGAATGAAGAGTTTCATGAAGAACTAAAAAGTTTACATGCAGATTTACAAATTGTGGTAGCTTTTAGAATGTTACCAAAAGCAGTTTGGCAAATGCCAAAGTTAGGCACGTTTAATTTACACGCTTCTTTATTACCAGAATATAGAGGCGCTGCACCCATTCATTGGGCCATAATTAATGGAGAAACCCAAACTGGAGTTACTACGTTTTTTATTGATGATAAAATTGATACTGGCGAAATTATTTTACAAGAAAAAATTGAAGTTACTGCAACAGAAACTGTGGGTTCTTTGCACGATAAATTAATGTTTCTAGGTGCAGACTTGGTTGCAAAAACTGTAGATTTAATTGAAAAAGGAAAGGTTACCACTCAAAAACAACCCGAATTAGAAGAAAAATCTGCTCCCAAATTAAATCCAGAGAACACTAAAATAGATTGGTTAGACACTTTAGATAATATTTACAATAAAATTAGAGGCTTAAATCCTTACCCAACAGCTTGGACTATTATTAAAAATGGTGATGAGGAAATTTCAGCTAAAATTTATGCAATTAACAAAGAGGAAGAAATACATAATTATGAATTTGGAAAGCTTATTTTTTCTAAAAAAGAAATTAAAGTAGCTGTAAAAAATGGATTCATCAATATTAAGGAAATTAAACTAGCAGGAAAGAAAAAAATGGATGCCATAAGCTTGTTAAATGGCTTCAATTTTTCTGAAAACTCCAAAATGCTGTAAAACCTTTACTGACAAGCTTTTTAGTGATTTTTCATTTTTTTTACTTGCCTTATTAACAATTTAGGGGTATTTATCAACAAAACACTGTTTTTTTAGGGCACAAATTTGCGCAAACCCTTAATCCGTCTATATTTGTTAAGCATTTAAGCGAAATAATATACAATTAATTTAAAAAATCTATTTATTATGAACAAGTCAGATTTAATCGACGCAATGGCTGCAGACGCAGGAATTTCTAAAGTAGCAGCTAAAGCAGCTTTAGAATCTTTTACAGATAATGTAACATCTGCTTTAAAAGCTGGTGATAAAGTAGCATTAGTTGGTTTTGGAACTTTTTCTGTATCTCACAGAGCTGCAAGATCAGGTAGAAATCCTCAAACAGGAAAAACTATAGAAATTGCTGCTAAAAATGTAGCTAAGTTTAAAGCGGGAGCTGGATTAAGCGACGCTGTAAACTAAGAAATACAGTATAATTTATATAAAAACTCTCTTTTTTAAGAGAGTTTTTTTTATTCCTATATTTTATATATATTTACTTATGCCCTATTTAAAGCCACTTAAAGGAAGATTATTAATTGCTGAGCCTTCTATTCTAAATGATAGTTCTTTTAACAGAACAATTATTTTAATCACGGAGCATACAAATTTTAACTCTGTTGGTTTTATCTTAAATAGGCCATTAGAATATACGTTGCAAGACTTAATTCCTGAAATCGATTCCAATTTTACTATTTATCAAGGTGGGCCTGTAGAACAAGATAATTTATATTTTGTGCATAAAGTACCAGAATTAATACCAGAAAGTATAGAAGTTGCTAATGGTATTTTTTGGGGAGGTAATTTTGATTCTTTAAAACAATTATTAAACGATAATTTAATAGATGAATCTGAAATAAGATTCTTTTTAGGATATTCTGGTTGGGGCAAAAATCAGCTTACAGATGAACTTAACATAAACTCTTGGTTTATTTCAGAAAATGATATTGATAATATTTTTTCTGAACAAAACGATACTCTTTGGAGAAACAAAATTTTACAAAAAGGTGGCAACTATAAACTTTGGGCAAATGCACCAAATGACATCCAATTGAATTAATTAGACGTCACTTCTAAAACCTTTAAACTTTTGCTAATTTTATTTGCAAAATCTACAGAAAACTTCTTCTTTTTATAATTTGTAACTGGCTGAATACCCATTATTGCATTAGTGATAAAAACTTCGTCTGCTTTCTGAATTTCGAAAGGAGATATACTTGTTTCTTCTAAAGTATAGTCTGCATTCTTCGCAAGAATTTCAATCACTTTCATTCGTAGAATTCCTTTAATACAACCTTCAGATAAAGCAGGAGTTTTAATTACATTCCCTTTTACAACAAAAATATTGGCATTGGTTACCTCTACTACTCCCTTTTTTTCGTTGATTAAAACACAATTGTCCAAATCATTTTCATTGGCATAAATACTAGCTAAAGTATTTACCATTCTGTTATTCGTTTTTATAGTTGATAACAAACCAGAATAATTATAAAAATCTTTAAAAACATCTACTTTATAAACTTCTTTGGTTTTATAATGGTATGCTTTAACATCAATTAAATAATCAATCTCATTTGTTTTTGGAGTGTATAAACCGCCATCTTTTCTAAAAACAGTCAATCTAACTCTAAAAATACTTGCTTTTTCTTGTACAGCAATTGTTTTTAGAATTTCTTCTTGCAGAAACTCTAAAGTAAATTGCATTGGTATTTTCATACGTAACATTCGCATAGATGCCATTAATCTAAAGTAATGATCTTCCCAAAATACAATTTTATTATTGCTCACTTTTATGGTCTCAAAAATTGCATCACCATATTTAAAACCTCTATTTTCAGCAGATAGTTTTACATTTTTATTAAACAGTAACTCTCCATTAAAATTAATCATCTATGCTTATTTTTGTGAGTGCAAAATTAGTGTTTTTTGTTAGATTTAGAGCACAAAAAAACTCAACCTAAAGTTGAGTTTTCATAATTTTAATTTTAATGCTAAGCACCAATGGTATGCTTTAATTCGTCTATTTGATTTTCCCAAAGCTGTTTGGCTTCTTCTACCTCATCATCTTCTGCAAAATCTGTAATTATTAAAGAAACATCTTTAGTTAAAGCATCTACTTGAATTTTAATTTCAAAATAGCTTTCATCATCTTCGCTTTCTAACCATTTAAAACGAATTTTTTCTTCTGATTTTTTTGCAATTAGCTCAGCTTGTTCTTCTGTTCCATCCCAGCTAAAAGTAAAAATTTTACCTCTAGAATTAACACTATCAGCAAACCACTCTTGCAAATTAGAAGGGGATGATATGTATTGATACAACATATTAGGCGAAGCATGAATTGGAATTTCCAATTCGAATTTTACTTTATCCATTTAATATAACTTTAGTTGACAAGATAGGTATTAATTCTATTTAAAAAAAATTTTAAACACAACTTGCCAGAATGCAAAAATCAATTATATTTGCACCCTCTAATACCAATGGCGAGGTAGCTCAGTTGGTTAGAGCGCAGGATTCATAACCCTGAGGTCACGGGTTCAAATCCCGTCTTCGCTACAAGCTTAAAGCTAATTAAATCAACGAATTGTGTCTCACAATTCGTTTTTTTTATGCCTTCATTTTTCTTACTTTTACAAAGAGTACACGATAGAGTACACGATTTACCTATGAAACTGAATTATTCTGAGCCAAAAATCTTTACTGGCGGAGTATAATTTTTTAATAAAAAAATCAGAATTTATATAAATTTCAGTTAAAATTCAAGATTGTTTTAATGAAAAAGAATAACTATTGTCATCACCAAAAATAAAAAATGACTACAACTAAAATTACCCAATTACTCAAAATTAGTTAGTATTTTTGAGAGATGAAATTGATTAAAGACTTACCCCTAATTATCTATTTACTTGTTTTGTGCTTTTCCGCAAAAAACTTACATTCTCAACAAATTAAAGATAGTATAAGCCATTATTACAGCCTTTATATAAATCCAAAAGGTAATAACGACTTAAAAAAAGCTTATACCTTTTTTAACCTGCGTAAAGAAGTCAACAATCAAAAAAAAGATACAACCAAACTTGTATTCAATTTAAGAATTCTTGCAAGTATTGAGTACAAATTTGGAAATCTTCATAAAAGTGACGCAACCGCAATTTCTGCTTTAGAATTAATAGATAATATGAAAACTAGCAATACTACTATTGAAGCTAAAATTGGTATTTTGAATCATTTAGGAATTGTTTCTTATGAATTAGGAAATTATGATAGAGCATTAGACCTTTACGATAGAGTTTTAAAAATTGCAAAAAATCCAAGGCAAATTAATTCTGTTTTAAACAACAAAGCCAATATTTTTAGAAAGAAAAAAAATTACAGATTATCAATAGAACAGTTTGAAAAAGTCTATGAAAATAATCTAAAATTTGATGATAAACTCAAAATTGCACGATCTCTAGATAATTTAGGTTTAGCCGAATCTAAATTGAATTATAGTAATGCTTTAGATAAAATGTTAGCAGCATTAAAAATTAGAGAAGAAGAACAAAATATTGACGAACTATTTGTTAGTTATAAACATCTATCAGAATATTTTACAGATAGAAAAGCAACAAAAAAAGCAAAATATTATGCAAATAAGGCTTATAAAATTGCTAAAAAAACTAAAAACGCATCTTACAAATTAGAAGCATTATCACTTTTATTAAATGCAGACAATCAATTACAAGTTATAGAATTTAAAAAACTGAGTGATAGTATCCATCTTGCAAATCAAAAAAATGACAACATGTTTGCTTCTATGCAATATGATTATCTTGAAGAAAAAAGAAGAGTTGATGAAGCCAAACTTCAATTGGCAGAAAGCAAATTAGATGAAGAAAAACAAAAAAGATACAAAATAATTTATTTAAGTGGTGGAGCATTCATACTTCTCAGTTCAATCTTTTTATTTTTTATTCTAAAATCTCGACACAAAAAAGAAAAACTAATTGAAGTATATAAAACTGAAACACGTATTTCTAAAAAAGTACATGATGAAGTTGCTAATGATGTCTATCATGTAATGACAAAATTACAAAGTAGTAAAACAATTAATGAAGATGTTTTGGATGATTTAGAAGACATCTATACCAAAACAAGAGACATTTCTAAGGAAAATAGCGCAATTGATGTTACCCAAAACTTTAATGAAATCTTAAATGATTTACTTTTAAGTTATAGAAGCACACATATAAATATTATCACAAAAAACATTTCTAAAGTTGATTGGCAGAAAATATCTAATGAAAAAAAGACGGCTTTGTACAGGGTTTTACAAGAATTAATGACTAACATGAAAAAACATAGCAGTGCATCCATTGTTGTTTTAGCCTTTAATCAAAGTGAAAAATTAACCATAAATTATAGTGATAATGGTGTTGGATGCAACATCAAGAAAAATAATGGTTTACAAAATGTGGAAAACCGTATAAAAACTATTAACGGAACAATTAAATTTGATTCTAAAATTAATGAAGGGTTTAAAGCTAAAATTATAATGTAATATGTTTAAGAAAGTACTAGTTTCAGATGATTTAGGAAGCATAAATCAGGGAGTATTATCTGTATTAAACAAACTAAATATTAAAGACGCGCAACAAGTGCAATATTGTGATGATGCGTATCTTAAAATTAAAAGGGCCATTTTAGACGATGCTCCATTTGATGTATTAATAACCGATTTATCTTTTGTAAAAGACCATAGAGAGCAAAAATATACATCTGGAGAAGCCTTAATTATCGCACTAAAAAAAGAATATCCATCATTAAAAGTCATTGTTTATTCTGTTGAAGATCGATTACAAAAAATTCGATTATTAATAAATGTACACAATACCAATGCATATGTTTGCAAAGGTAGAAGAGGTTTATTAGAATTGGAAAAAGCAATATTGGCTGTTTATAATGGTGAAACTTATGTATCTCCTCAAGTAGCTCATGCATTAAACTCAAAAAATAATTTAGAAATAAATGATTTTGACATCCTATTGATACAACTTTTATCTAAAGGTTTATCGCAAGATGACATTAGTATTTATCTTAAAAATAAAAGCATAACACCAAGTAGTTTAAGCTCAATAGAAAAACACTTAAACAAACTTCGTATTCAGTTTAAAGCAAATAATGCCATTCACTTAGTGGCTATTGTTAAAGACTTAGGACTTATTTAAAAATACTCTTAAACTACGGTTTCCCGTAAATAATTTTTAATCAACCAAAGTATATTTGATTTAAATTTATTTTTAAAATATTTTGGGGGATTTTATAATGAAGGAGAATTGCTATGCGTGTAAAACCTTACGGAAATCCGTAAGGTTTTTTTGCTAATATAAAGTAAAATTAAATTATTAATTCTTCTTATTAACTTTAAATAATAATTTCTTAACTGCAACATTATGTAGATTTTGCTAATAAATTCAACAATAATAAAACCTTTAACATAAAATCTATTTATGTTAGCTAAAAACTCTAAATTTTGTAATAAAAACAAGAATTTTTAAGACTAAGTTAATCCTCGGTTTTATTAAATTTAAAAGCAAGCTACTGAAATACTATAATTCTTTTTATCTACAAACTACATTTAAAAAAGAGGTTAGTAATTATTTAAAAAACAAACTTTACATTATTCGCAGTAATAATTTATTATTATTCTAAATTACTAGTTTTTAACAAAAAAGATTGATTACTTATCAAAAATACTTATATTTAAAGATAAAATTAACGTTTTAACTTTAAGATTTCCCCAACAACTTTAAGTTATGAATTATATCCAAATACTTACCTTGTTTTTGCAAGGTACAATAGTTGCATTTGTAATACTTTTATTATTTAGACTTCGTAAAAAATTAGGCCTAGGTGTTTTATACGCTTGTTTGGGCTTGTTTCAATTTGTACAAGTTGTTTTTGCCAGCAATATTGCTTTTCAAGAAACTTATTTAGTTTCTCCTGGTACAATTTTATTTATTTCTACACTTTTTGCTTTACTTATTATTTATATAAAAGAAGATGCTAGCGAAGCTAAAATAATTATCTATGCATTATTAATTGTTAATATTTTAGTATCTGCTCTTTTACCTTTATTTGGATTAAATTTTGATGAACTAACAAGTATTAGCCCCAAAAGTTTTTCATCCACATTTTTAAACACAAGTTCTTGGATTTTATTTACGGGTACTTTAATATTATTTTTAGACTCACTATTAATTATAATACTTTATGAGTTTTTTGCTAAAATAATTAAGCCCTTATTTTTACAAATATTTATTACAATGCTGGTTGTTATGAGTTTTGATACCATATGCTTTACTATAATAGCATTTTGGGATTTTGAAATACTAACTTCTTTAACCAAAACAAACTTAATTGCGAGAGGCTCTTTAATTCTTTATTACAGTGTTCTTTTTAGCCTATACTTAAAATATCTAGATTTTTCTGATAAAATAACAATTATTAAAGTAAAGGACATTTTTAAACCACTTACTTACAAACAAAAGTTTGAAGCTGCTTTAACCAACATTAAAAAAAGTGAAGAAATATATCGTATTATTACAGACAATTCTTACGATATTATTTGTTTGTTAGATCTTGATGGAATATATAAATACATAAGCCCGTCAATAAAAACAATTCTAGGATACAATCAATCAGATTTTTTAGGTAAAAATATTTTTAACATTGTTCACAAAGATGATTTTGTAGAACTTAAAAAAAATATAGCTAATAAATCTTTTAAAAATAATGAAAATACGTATACAATAAGATTGTTACATAAAAACGGACATTACTTATCCATAGAATATACTATAGCTCCCATATATAAAAATAATAAAATAACCTCTTTTGTATCATCTGCAAGAGATGTAACAAAAAGAGTTAATGCTTATAATCAATTTAAAAGATCTTCTGAACTTTTAAAAATTAGAGAACATTTTTTAAACGAATCTAGTAAAATAGGTAAAATAGGTTTTGCAGAGTACAACAATGACAGTCAATCATTTACTTGGTCCGATTACCTGTATACACTTTTTGAAGTAGAAAAAACAGACAAACTGCCCACTCATGAAGAATTTCTCAATTATTTTGACGAAGCGTCTCAGCTAAAACTAAAAAAAGGAGTAGCAAAATTATACACCGAGGGCAAACCTATTGAAGAAGAATTAAAAGCCGTAAATACTAGTGGTAAGGAAATTTGGATAGCTGCAATTATTAATCCTATTTATGATGCAAATAATAAAATAATTGGTAGAAGAGCTGTTGTACAAGATATAACTGCTCAAAAATTAAGACAAATTGAGATAGATGCACAAAATAAAGAATTAAGTAAATTAATCAGTAATTTAAATGAAGCTCAAAAATTAGGAAAATTAGGAAGTTGGGAATATATTTTGGAAACAAATACTCTAACTTGGTCTAAAGAATTATTTAGAATTTTTGAACTTTCAGACAAATTAAAACCACCTAAGTACGCTGATCAAAAACCATTATATACAGCAAGTAGTTTTAAATTATTAGATAAAGCTGTTATAGATTGTGCAGAAAATGGAACTCCTTATAATTTAGAGTTAGACATAATTACATCAAAAGGAACCAAAAAGCATATTATTTCTAGAGGTAGGGCATTAAAAGATAATAATAATAATATTTTTGGATATTATGGAACGATGCAAGATATTACTACATCTAAAAAAGCACAACTAGAATTAGTAGAATCGAAACAAGAAATTGAAAATTCTCTTAATTTATTAAAAGAAAAAGAAAACTCTTTAAAACAAACTAGTAAAATTGCCAAGATTGGCTACTGGCAATATCAGATTAAATCTGATAATTTTACTTGGTCCAATTATGTCTATACCATCTATGGATTAGACCCTAAAAATAAAATTCCTTCTCGTAAAGAAATTTTAGAGTTTTACGACAAAAACTCAAGAGACTTATACGAAAAAGCCACAAAAAACCTTGAATTTAATGGCATACCTTGCGATTTAGAATTAAAAATAATAAACGCCAAAAAAGAAGAAGTTTGGGTTAGAGTTGTGGTACAATTAATTCGAGACAAAAACAACAATATTACCGGAAAACAAGGTGTTATTCAAGATATTACCGAAACTAAAAAAGCTAGAATAGCTTTAGAAAAATCGAATTTAAAAATTAAAAATTCGATAGATCTTTTAGAACAAAAAGAACGCTCTTTACAAGAAACTAGAAAAATAGCTCAGCTTGGGTATTCCGAATACATTTATAAAACCGAATCTTATATTTGGACAGATTATATGTACACCATTTTTGGATTAGACCCTAATAGTGAAATTCCGAAAAGAGATGAATTAATGGCCCTACATGATGAGGAGTCTTTAATTAAATTACATAAAGCTACAGAAAAACTAGAAACAGAAGGCACACCTTATGATATAGAGCTAAAACTCATTAATTTTAAAAAAGAAGAAGTTTGGATAAGAATTGTTGCACACCTTATTTACACCCCTCAAAACGAAATAATAGGACGAAGTGGAGTATTTCAAGATATAACAGCATATAAAATAAATCAAATTAAATTAGAAAGCTATTTAAAGCAGTTAGAAAAAAAAGAAATTGATTTAAAAGAATCTAATAAAATAGCCAATATTGGTTATTGGGAATATTATTTCGAAGATGAAAACATATCGAGTTCAAATTATGTTTACAAAATTTACGGATTGGAACCTAATCAAGAGGTTCCGAAACGTGAAGAAATCATGAAACTCTACGATAAACCTTCTCTAGAAAAATTAAAAGAAGCTACTATAAAATTAATGACAGATGGTAAACCCTATGATATTGAAACAAAATTAACCAATTTTAAAAACGAAGAAATTTGGACAAGAAGCATTGTGCAGCCTATTTTTGATAAAAACAATAAAATAATAGGTCGTAGAGGTTTAGTACAAAATATAACAGAATACAAAAAAAACCAAATAGCATTAGAAACCTCTTTAGAACTTTTGGCTAAAAAAGAACTATCCTTAAAAGATTCTAGTAAAATTGCAGGTATTGGCTACATAGAATATGATTATGCTAAGAACATCTACACAGATTATTCTGAATATATTTACACTATATTCGGTATAAATCATGGTGAAGAAGTAGCTACTAAAGAAGAAGCTTTAAGATATTTTGATGAAGAATCTAAAATTAAATATTTACAAGGTTTAAATGATGTTAAAAACGGTAAAATTTCTGACATTGAATTAAGAGGTAAAAACAGAAAAAACGAAGAAATTTGGATAAGAAGTGTATCTAGCCCCATTTTTAATGATAAAAATGAAGTTGTAAAAAGAAGGGTTGTATTGCAAAATATAAAAAACTATAAAAAAACTCAACAAGAACTTCAAGAGTCTCTAAAACTTTTAAAACAAAAAGATCTATCATTAAAAGATTCTAGTAGAATAGCAGGTATTGGTTTTGCAGAATACAATTACAAAAACAATGCATACACCGCATCAAAATACATTTTTGATCTCTTTGGTGTAGATTATAATGATAAACTTTCAGAAAAAGATTTAGTCCACTTTTTTGACAGAGAGTCTCAATTAAAATACATACAAGCCATAGAAGATTTTAGAAAAAATGGTACTAACTACGACATCGAATTAAAAGGTAAAAACCAAAAGAATGAAGACATTTGGTTAAGAAGTGTGGGTAGCCCAATTTATAATGATAAAGGTGATGAATTATTAGGCAGACGAATTGTGTTACAAGATATTAAAAACTACAAAAAAAATCAGTTAGAATTAGAGCAATCTAAACAAAAAATACAAAACTCATTAGACTTAATTAAAGATAAAGACGATACTTTAAAAGAATCTAATAAAATTGCAAACATTGGGTATTGGGAGTACGATTTTAATAATGATACTTATGTTTGGTCTGATTATATCTATAAAATATTCGGATTAAATCCTAAGCAAAAAATACCTTCTCGTGAGTCTTTAATAGACTATTATGACCAAGAATCAAAAGAAAAAATAAAAGTTGCTACGCAAAATTTAATTACTCATGGGGTTCCTTATGATATTGAGCTAAGATTAATAAATGCAAACAACGAAGAAACCTGGACAAGAAACGTAGTGCATTTAGTTTTTAATCATAAAAATGAAGTTATTGCAAGAAGAGGATTAATGCAAAACATAACTGCTTATAAAAAAGCGCAAAAAGAAATAAAAGAATCTTTTAAGCTATTAGAAAGAAGAAAATTTGCTATTGATGAAGCTAGCAAAATAGCTAAAATAGGTTATTATGAATACGATATAGCAACCGATAATTTAATTTGGTCAGATCATCTTTATCGTATTTATGGTCTAGACCCTAAAAAACCTGTTCCTTACATTAATGAAATTTTTTCTTTAATAGATAAAGAATCTTTACCAATTGTTAAACAAGCCACAGAAAATTTAAAACAAAAAGGAATACCTTATGACATTGAATTTAAAGTTCTAAACAGACAAAAGAATAAAGAAGTTTGGGTTCGTAGCGTTTCGCAACCTGTTTATAATAATAACAATAAAATTATAGGAAGAAGAGGCGTTGTACAAGACATTACAACACAAAGAAACAACCAAATAGAATTAGAGAAAAAAAATAAAGAAATTATTAGTTCTTTAAAACTTCTAGAAAGAAGTGAATACAGTAAAAACGAAGCAAGTAAAGTAGCCAAAATAGGTTATCATGAATATTATACCATTACTAAAACTTTTTATTGGTCAGATTACATGTATACTATTTTTGGGGTAGAAGCAGGTCAAAAAATACCAAAAAGAGAAGAACTTCTTGAATTGTTCTTAAATGAATCAAGAAAAAAATTAATAAAAGCCACTAACGATTTAGAAACCTATGGTATACCTTATGACTTAGAATTAAAATTAATTAATTTTAAAGGTGAAGATGCTTGGTTAAGAATATCTAACCACCCAATATATGATACAAACAAAACAAAAATAATAGGTAGAAGAGGTGTAGCACAAGACATTACTGAAAGAAAAAAAATAGAAGAAGAACATTTAAAAGTTAAAAAAGACTATATCAGATTATTTGATAATGCAACCATTTCTATCTGGAACGAAGATTTAACACTACTTTTTAAAGAAATTAGTAGACTTAAAAAATTAAAAATTAAAAATATTGCTGTATATTTAGAACAAAACCCAGAATTATTATTTACGCTTATAAATAAAATAAAAGTAAAATACGTAAACAAAGCAACGTTAAAATTATTTAAAGCGCAAAATGAGCAAGAGTTCTTTAAAAACTTAAGTTTAACCTTTGGTGATGAAGCAGAAAAAGTATTTATAAAATTAATTGAAGCCGTTTGGAATAATGCAGATACATTTACATCAGAAGTAAAATACAAAACAATAGAAGGAGACCAATTTACAGCCATTCTATCTGTAGCAATTCCTAAAACCATTAAAGAACAAAAAACGGTACCAGTTAGTATACAAAGTATTCAAAGTATTAAAGATGCAGAATTTGCCCTAAAAGAATCTTTAACCAAATTAAAAGAAGCACAAAAATTAGGACGTTTAGGAAATTTTGAAGTAAACCCGATTACAGAACAATTTACGTGGTCTGATGAAATTTATAATATATTTGATTTTGATCCTAAAAATGGGCTCCCATCTTATGAAGCGATTTTAAATACAGTGCATCCAGATGATCTAGAGTATCATAATCAAAAGATTGATGATGCTTTATACAAAGGAATTCCTTTTGATTTTGAGTTTAGAATTATAACCCCGAAAAAAGTAGAAAAACATCTTAGGCTCATTTGCGAATTAGTAAAAAACGACCAAGGAAAAGTAATTTTACTAAAAGGAATAAACCAAGATATAACCGAACATAAAAAAATAATTAATGAAATAGAAAAAACACAAGAAATGTATCGTTTAGTAACAGACAATACAAACGATTTAATCTGTCTACACGATATTGATGGTAGAATACTCTACATAAGTCCATCTGTTACAGAACTATTAGGTTATGATAACTTAGAATATAGCAGACCGTTTATAGATATTATTCATTATGATGAACAAGATAAAGTAAAAGAACACATTAAGCTTAGCAGTAAAAATAGTAACTTTAAAAAACCAATAGACTTTAGAGCCAGACATACAGATGGCCATTTTATTTGGTTCGAAGCCTTAACATCATCAGCTTATACAGAAAACGATAAAAATATGTTTGTTACTATTGCAAGAGACATTACTGAATCTGTTTTAATTGAAGAAGAAATAAAAGAATACCAAGAATCACTTCAAAAATTAACTACAGAAATAACACTTGTAGAAGAGAATCAGAAAAAAGAAATTGCCACCAACATACACGACCATTTAAGTCAATCATTGGTTATTTCTAGCATGAAAGTTAAAGAATTAAAGCAAAAAGAAAACCTAAAAGAAATAAATGAAGAATTAAATTTTATTGAAGAACATATTTCTGACGCTTTAGCTAACAGTAGAAAAATAACCTCAGAACTATCACCACCAATTTTATATCAATTTGGTATTATAGAAGCCTTATATTGGTTGTTAGAAAATATAGAAAACAAACATAAAATTAAATGCGATATAAATAATAACGTAGAAAGTTTTAAATTAGACGATGTAAGCGCGATATTACTTTATAGAAGTATTCAAGAAATTATAAATAATACCATAAAATATGCACACGCAACATTAATAACCATAGATATACTTAAAAAGAAGAAAGGTTTAGAGTTTGTTATAAAAGATAATGGTAAAGGCTTTGATGTTGGTAACCTAAATAATTTACGCAAGCAAAATGGATCTGGTTTTGGCTTATTTACTGTAAAAGAAAGAATAAGAAATATAAGAGGTAAATTTAAAATTGCATCAAAAATAAATAAAGGAACAACAGTACACATTTTTATACCACTCAAAAATGAATAATTTAAATACAATTAATATAATATTGGTAGATGACCATAAGCTATTAAGAGATGGTTTAAGAAATATTATAGAACAAAAATCTCATATGCATATTATTGGAGAAGCTTCTGATGGCAGAGAAGTTATAAAACTATGCAACAAGCTAAAACCAAATGTAATTATTATGGATGTTTCTATGCCCGGTTTAAATGGTGTAGAAGCCACAAAACAGATTATTCAACATCATCCAGAAATAAAAATAATTGGTTTATCTATGTACTCTAGCAAACAATTTATACAAGGTATGTTTAAAGCAGGTGCATTTGGATATTTATTAAAAGATGGTAGCTCGTTTGAATTGGTAACGGCTATAACCACTGTTGTAGAAAATAAAAGATATTTATCTAAAGATCTTAATCAAGAACTATTAAGCCAGATTAAAAAGGGAGAATCTATAGAAAAAACGGAATTAAGTTCTAGAGAAAAAGAAGTTTTACAATTAATAGCAGAAGGAAAATCATCTAAAGAAATAGGTGAAATACTGTTTTTAAGTTCTAAAACAGTAGATGTACATAGAAATAATATTATGAAAAAGTTAGAATTACATTCTATTCCAGAATTAACAAAATACGCTATTCAACAGGGCTTAACCTCTTTAGATATATAAAAAACTAGATTTATTTTAATATATAAATCTAGTTTTTAGTAGCTGTTTAATTTTTAATTAAACTATTTTATTGGGGGACTATGAATAAGCTTATAAAATTTAACTTATTTTATACACCAAAGGTACACCAGAAACATAAATCTTTTAATAAGTAATATTCTTATTTTTTCAAAGAATACTTACCATATTTAAAGTTAAATATTTTAAAAATTATAATTATTGACAACACCAGAAAAAAAAGTGCTAATTGTAGAAGACAATGCTATTATAGCAGAAGGTATTTCTAAAGCTATTTCTATAGAAAATTACACGATCAAGAAAAATTTAACCGACAAAATTAAAGAAGCTATTAATTTATTAAATACTCATATATTCCAGTTAATTATTCTTGATTTAAGTTTACCAGATGGTAGTGGTTTAGAAATATTAAAAATGCTTAATGAAAAAAAAGTTGAAAAGAATGTACTTGTCTTTTCTACCAACATTCATTTAAAAAGAATCTGTTTAAAATACGGTGCATATGCTTTTTTTGATAAAGCTACCGATTTTGACGAGTTAGTAAAAACCTCTAAATCTTTACTTCTGTACAGTTAATTTACTTGTAATTAAACAAGTAAACTAATTATCTTAAAATGCTTAGGATTATTATTAAAACAGTCATGATTTTATTATTATTTTTTGATTAAAAATCATTGCAAATATCAAAAATGATTTTATATTTGCAGTCCTTTACCATGCGAAAGTAGCTCAGTTGGTAGAGCGTCAGCCTTCCAAGCTGAATGTCGCCAGTTCGAACCTGGTCTTTCGCTCAAAAAAACCTTACTATTTCTAGTAAGGTTTTTTTATATTATCAGAAATATTGATGTTTTCAATTCAAAAATCTTTATAATTTCTTAAGTTTATCACCAAAAAATAAGAGTAACACAATAGGTATTGCTAATAAAACTATAAAAATTGTATTTGTAGAAAATAAAATTGGTCTTATTAAAAGTGTTAACACAAATCCGCCAATTGCACCACCTAAATGTGCAGCATGCCCAACATTACCAATTTGTTTTTTCATACCATAGATGGAATACAACAAATACCCTACTCCAAAAATATAACCTGGTATTGGTACTGGTATAAACATTAAATACAAACTCATATCTGGATTTAACAAAATAGAAGTATATACAATACCAGAAACTGCACCAGATGCGCCAACTGCACTATAATAAGGTTCGTCTTTATGATATTGTAAAGCATACAAACTACCTGCTAAAAGACTTCCAAAATAGATGATTAAAAAATAAGTATTTCCTACTATTTGAGTCACAAAACCACCAAACATATATAAAACATACATATTTAAAATAAGGTGCATCCAATCTACATGTAAAAAACCAGATGTTAACATTCTAATTTTTTCATCACCTTTTACCCTACCCACTTGAAACTTATATTTATCTAAAAAAGCATAATCGTCAAAGCCTTTTTTAGAAAAAATAATGTTGGCAACAATAAGAGTTAATAATACTGGATTAAAGTTTTGTAGCATATCACAAAAATAACAATTCTGATTTGTTTTACTATATTCTTTTAATATTAATACTGATATTTGTAAACTAAAATAAATAAATGCAATTCTTAATTTTTGTTATAGTTTATCCATTTATTTGGGTTCTGTCTAAACTACCCATGCGTTTTTTATATGCTATTTCTGATGTGCTTTTCTTAATAATTTATTATATAATTAAGTACCGAAAAAAAGTAGTTTTAGAGAATTTAAATTTGGTATTTCCAGAAAAATCTTCGGATGAAAAAAATGTGATTGCTAAAAAATTCTTTACGCATTTTACAGACCTTTTTATGGAAACGATTAAAGCAATCTCAATACCAGAAAAAGAAATCTTAAAACGATATCAGTATAAAAACCCAGAATTGGTAAAAACTTTTTTAAACAAAGACAGAAGCATTGCATTTGTTAGTGCTCACCAAGCCAATTGGGAATGGTCTGTAAATTTGCCATTAATTTTAAGCTGTAACGTAAATGGTGCTTACACCAGTTTAGGCAACTCTTATTTTGATAAAGTTGTAAAAAAATCTAGAGAACGTTTTGGTTTTACTTGCTACCCATCAGCTAAAACAGTTCAAGCAATTTTTTCAGATTTTAAAAAGAATATTCAGGGTATTTATCTTTTAATTAGTGATCAATCTCCGCAATTAGAACACACCCTTTATTGGCAAAGTTTTTTTGGTATTAAAGTTCCTTTTCATGTGGGTGCAGAAAGTTTGGCTAAAAAGTTTAATTTAGTTGTAATAAACTGCGCTACAAAAAAATTAAAAAGAGGTTTTTACGAAACTGAGTTTACGTTAATTTCTGAAAATCCGAAAGAGATGGAAAATTTCGAAATTACAGACAAATACATTCATCTTACAGAACAATTGGTTTATCAACAACCAGAATGTTATTTATGGTCTCACAAAAGATTTAAACATCGCTATCGTTATAAAGAATGGCTAGCCTTAAAAGCAAATAAATTAAAATCAATTTAGCCTTTTAATTTTATATACGATATTTGTGCTTTAATTTAATTTTATGAATTATATAGTTTTCTATTTAACTTATCCTATAATCTGGTTAATTTCTAGATTGCCAATGCGTATTTTATATGTAATTTCAGATTTTTTCTATGTGATTTTGTATTATATCATCGGATATAGAAAAGATGTAATTTTAAAAAATATAGAGTATGCAATACCAGAAAAATCAGAAAAAGAAAGGCAAAATACTGCCAAAAAATTCTACAGACATTTTACCGATATTCTTGTAGAGAGCATAAAGGCATTTTCTATATCAGAAAAACAAATATTAAAACGTTACACGTATAAAAATCCAGAATTGGTAAATAAATATGCTAAAGAGGGCAAAAGTATTGCTTTAGTTAGCGCACATTTAGCCAATTGGGAATGGTCTATAAGCATACCTTTGGTTTTAGACATTAATGTTTTTGGGGCTTATAATAAATTAAGAAATGAAACTTTTGAAAAAGCACTAAAAGAAAGTCGTCAAAAATTTGGAGTTTCTGGTGATACAACTGCTAATTTTATGAAGTTAATAAAAAGCAACTTCGATAATAAAATTCAAGGGGCTTACATTTTATTAAGCGATCAATCTCCACACGTAGAAAAAACCTTTTATTGGGCAGAGTTTTTCGGTGTAAAAGTGCCAGTACATACAGGTGCAGAAATGTTGGCTAAAAAGTACGATTTGGTTGTAATTAATTATAAATCTAAAAAGATAAAAAGAGGTTATTACGAAACTGAATTCGAATTGATTACAGACAATCCTAAATTATACAAAGATTACGAAATAACCGATAAATATTTACGAGTTACAGAGAAAAATATAAAGGCTCAACCCGAATGTTATTTATGGTCTCATAAAAGATTTAAACATAAAGATCGTTTTAACGAATGGCAAAAGTTGCAGGAAACTAAACAGCAAACCAAGAGCTAACTAACTCTTTTTCTATTGGTGTAAAAGTATTATGTACATAATCATTTTTAATAGGATCGTAAGTATAATCTTTAGACCAGTTTTCGATATTTTCTGATAATTCTTCTAAAGATTTACAAACATAATTTAGCTCTGCATTTGTAATTGTAGGATGCAAAGACAAACGAATCCAACCTGGTTTATCTGTATTGCAACCGTGTAAAATTTCGTCCTTAATTCTGTTTGATGTTTCTTGATCTACATTTAATAAAAAATGTCCATATGTTCCTGCGCAAGAACATCCTCCACGAGTCTGAATTCCGAATTTATCATTCAATAATTTTACCACTAAGTTAAAATGATATTTTTCGAAATAGAAAGAAAAAATACTCAATCTATCTTTATGGTTTGGTGCTAGTATTTTAACATCCTTTAAATTCTCTAAAGTTTCAAAAACTACTTTATTAAGTTCTTCTTCTCTTTTCTTAATATTAACAGTGCCCATTTTTTCTTTTAACTGAATAGAAAGTGCAATTTTAATAGTTTGCAAAAAACCTGGTGTACCACCATCTTCTCTAGTTTCTACGTCATCGAAATAATCGTGTTGGCCCCAAGGATTTGTGTAACTCACAGTACCACCTCCTGGGTTATCTGGCACAGTATTTTTATATAATTTTTTATTAAAAATTAAAACTCCAGAACTACCTGGACCTCCTAAAAATTTATGAGGAGAAAAGAAAATGGCGTCTAACATTTCATCTTCATTCTCTGGATGCATATTTATATCTACATAAGGTGCACAACAGGCAAAATCTACAAAACACAAACCATTATAACTATGGATTAATTTTGCAACATCATGATAAGGTGTTTTAATACCTGTAACATTAGAACAAGAAGTAATTGATGCTATTTTAATTTTTCTATGTTGATGTTTTTTTATGCACTTTTCAAAAGTTGCTAAACAAACCAAACCTTCATTATTACAAGGCACAACTTCTACATCTGCAATGGTTTCTAACCATGACGTTTGGTTTGAATGATGCTCCATATGAGACACAAAAACAATTGGTCTTAAATCCTCTGGAATTGAAGTATGATTTTTTAAATTTTCGGCAACTTTAATCCCTAAAATTCTTTGGAATTTATTTACAACACCTGTCATCCCAGAACCTGTTGTAATTAAAACATCATTACTATTTGCATTTACATGACGTTTTATAATATTTCTAGCTTCGTGATAAGCCAAAGTCATTGCAGCACCAGAGGTAGAAGTTTCAGTATGTGTATTTGCCACAAAAGGGCCAATTTGACTGCTAATTTTGTCTTCTATAGGTCTGTATAATCTTCCGCTTGCAGTCCAATCGCAATACACTAAATTTTGTTCTCCATAAGGAGATGTAAAGGTTGCATCTACACCAATAATTTGATTTCTAAATTGCGAAAAATACTGCTCTAAACTCATTCTTAATTTTTAAAATAATTTAAATCTTGCTCCAAAAACAATTGTTTTTTCTAAAAAGGTAAAACTCTGTTCTGCAGAATCTTCTGGGTTTTCTGTAGTTCTAATATTTGGCATATTTATATAGCCATAATTTAAATCAGATTGCAAAAAGAAGTGCTTAAAAAAGGTAAGGTTTAAACCAGCACCAACAGAAACTCCCCAACCAGAAACATGAAAATTGTCATACCTTTCTTTGTTTAATAAAGTGGTGTTTGTTCGTGGATATAAAAAACCTGCTCCAAAACCTTCGGTTATATTTAATTGCAAATTTTCATCATTCATGCCAATTAAATGCCCAATTTCATCAAATCTTTTGATTTCAAAATTTACATAATTTAAACCATCAGTATGTTCGAATTGTAAAAAATCGTGAGTTAGCCTAATATCATCGTTATCATAAACTCCATCATAAGGCGTATTGGCATTAATTTCTCCATTTATTTTTACAGTTTGATAACTTTCTACTACGTATTTCATATGATCTACTCCAATAGAAATAGTGTAATGATCGTTTAAAAAATACCCCAATCTAAAATTTGTTTGCGGTAATGTTATTTTTGTTGGATGAAAATAATCTAAAGTAAAACTTGATATTCTGTCATTTGCAGCAACATCTTGCAAAGTAAAATCGTAATTACTCCCTTTAAAATTAATATCTGAATTTGAGTAATCTGCTCTGTTCCATCCCCAATAAATATAGAATTTTCCTTTATTACCTACTTTTGTTTTTTCTTTTTCTTGTGCTATAAATGACAATGACACTGTTAACAACAAGAAAAAAATTGATTTTGTTTTCAAAATATTATGCTATTATTTCTTTAATTTCTTTTATAAATCTTTCTGCTAAAGCATCTGCAGCTTCTTGCGATTTTGCTTCAGTATAAATTCTGATAATTGGTTCTGTGTTCGATTTTCTTAAATGAATCCATTCTTCTGCAAAATCAATTTTTACACCATCAATGGTATTTACATCTTCGTTTTTATAAGTTGATGCCATTGTTTCTAAAATTTGATCAACATCGATTGTTGGTGTTAATTGAATTTTATTTTTACTCATAAAATAACTTGGATAAGAATCTCTTAACGTTTTGCAAGATACTTTTTGATGTGCTAAATGCGATAAAAACAGGGCAACACCCACTAAAGAATCTCGTCCATAATGAGAATCTGGATAAATAATTCCTCCATTTCCTTCTCCTCCAATTACAGTATTGGTTTCTTTCATTTTTATAACCACATTTACCTCGCCAACTGCAGAAGCTGTATAAGTACCTCCATGTTTTTGAGTAATATCTCTTAAAGCTCTAGAAGAAGATAAGTTAGAAACTGTATTACCACCACCCAATCTTCCTAAAACATAATCTGCACAAGCTACCAAAGTATATTCTTCGCCAAACATAGATCCGTCTTCAGAAACTAAAGCTAATCTGTCTACATCTGGATCTACCACAATTCCGAAATCTGCTTTTTCTTTTACAACCAATTCAGAAATATCTGTTAAGTGTTCTTTTAAAGGTTCTGGATTATGAGGAAACTGTCCATTTGGTGTACAATACAATTCTACACACTCTACATTTAATTCTTTTAATAAAGCAGGAATAAAAACACCTCCAGTTGAATTTACACCATCTACAACCACTTTAAAATTGGCTTTTTTAATAGCTTCTACATCAACTAAGTCTAAATTTAATACTTCTTGTATGTGTTTTTCTAAATAAGAACTGTCTTTAGAATAAGTTCCTAAATCATCTACTTCTGCGAATTCAAAATCTTCGCTTTCTGCTAAGGCTAAAATTTCTTCACCATCTGTTCCGTTTAAAAACTCTCCTTTTTCGTTTAATAACTTAAGTGCGTTCCATTGTTTTGGGTTGTGAGAAGCCGTTAAAATGATACCTCCGTCTGCTTTTTCTAAGGGTACAGCTACTTCTACAGTTGGTGTTGTAGATAAACCTAAATCTACTACATTTATACCTAAACCTACTAAAGTATTTGCTACTAAACTAGAAATCATTTTACCAGAAATTCTAGCATCTCTACCAATAACTACTGTAAGTTTTTCTTTGTTTGGGTTTCTATTTTTTATGAATGCTCCATAAGCTGAAGCGAATTTTACAGCATCAATTGGGGTTAAATTATCATCAGTTCTACCACCAATAGTACCTCTAATTCCTGATATTGATTTTATTAATGTCATAAATTTTTAGTTGTCTTTTTATGCATAACAAATATAATTCTATTATATGATAAAATAAATTAGTAAAAGATAAATTTTGATACTGCTATTTGCTGCTTAAATAGTGCGTTAGGGATTGTAGCAATTGTTTGAGCTCTTTTATGAAGGTATGAATAAAAAGCGAGTGCGAAAAGCCTGACCTTTAGGTAACGCCAAAATAATGGGGTGTAAGCTGTAAGCTGTAGGTAAAAATAAAAAATCTTAAATTATTTCGTTTAGAAAATAAAACAAAAAAAACCGATACAAATTGTATCGGCTTTCAAATATTTTAGAAATGTAAATGATTATTTACCTTCTTCCATTTTTTTCTTTAAGGCTGCAAGACCTCCAATATCACCTAATGTAGTTTTTTCTGCATCAGAAGATTTTTTAGCTTGTGCTTTAATATTCTTACGTTCTTGCTCTTTAAAGATAGACGTATGAGATACAACTACTCTTCTGTATTCTTTAGAGAATTCTAGTACAATAAATTTTAAAGTTTCGCCTTTAGCTAATTTAGTACCATCTTCTTTTTCTAAAAATCTACTTGGCGCAAAACCTTCTACACCATCATCAAAAGTTACAACAGCTCCTTTATCATTCTTTTCTTTTACAAGACCTTCATGAATAGAACCAATTGCGTATGTTGCTTCGTGTGCATCCCAAGGGTTATCTTGAGTTTGTTTATGACCTAAGTTTAATTTTCTGTTTTCTACATCTAATTCTAAAACTTGTACTTCTAATTTTTGACCTACAGTTACAAAATCTGATGGGTGCTTCACTTTCTTAGTCCAAGATAAATCAGAAATATAAACCAAACCGTCTATACCTTCTTCTAACTCTACAAATACACCAAAGTTTGTGTAATTTCTTACTGTACCTGTATGTACTGAGTTAATTGGATATTTTTTAGTAATATCTGTCCAAGGATCTGGGTGTAATTGTTTGATACCTAAAGACATTTTACGGTCTTCTCTATCTAAAGTTAAGATTTGAGCTTCTACTTTATCTCCAACTTTTACAAAATCTTGTGCAGAACGTAAATGTGTTGACCAAGACATTTCAGAAACGTGAATTAACCCTTCTACTCCTTGTTCTACTTCTACAAACGCACCATAATCTGCTAAAACAACAACTTCTCCAGTTACTTTATCACCAATTTTTAAATCAGCATCTAAAGCTTCCCATGGATGAGCAGATAATTGTTTTAAACCTAATTGAATTCTAGATTTGTTATCATCAAAGTCTAAAATTACAACGTTTAATTTTTGATCTAATTCTACAACCTCATTTGGATGATTAATTCTAGACCAAGATAAATCTGTAATATGTACTAAACCATCTACACCACCTAAATCTACAAACACACCATAAGAAGTAATGTTTTTAACAACACCTTCTAATACTTGTCCTTTTTCTAACTGACCAATGATTTCTTTTTTCTGTAATTCAATATCAGCTTCAATAAGTGCTTTATGAGATACAACAACGTTTTTAAATTCGTGGTTGATTTTTACAACTTTGAATTCCATTGTTTTTTCTACATACTGATCGTAATCTCTAATTGGCTTAACATCAATTTGAGAACCTGGTAAAAATGCTTCGATTCCGAAAACATCTACAATCATACCACCTCTTGTTCTACACTTAACAAAACCGTTAACTACTTCACCTGTTTCATGTGCATTATTAACTCGTTCCCAAGCTTTAATTACTCTTGCTTTTTTATGAGATAATACTAACTGACCAGAAGAATCTTCTCTTTTATCAACTAAAACTTCTACTTTATCTCCTTCAGCTAACCCTTGGTTATAACGAAATTCATTTAAAGATATAACTCCTTCAGATTTAGAGTTAATATCAATAATTGCATCTCTGTCTGTAATTCTTATTACAGTACCTTCAATTACATCACGTTCATTAACAAAACCAACAGTACCTTCTAAAGCTTTTTCAAACTCTTGTAATTTTTCTTCATCAACAGCTTCAATACCTTGCTCGTATTTGTGCCAGTTAAAATCAGCTAAAAATTGTGTTGGATCTTGTTTTTCTTCTACAGCAGGAGTTGCTGTTTCTTGTACTTCTGCAGCAACTACTTGCTCTTCAGTGTTTTTTGTTTCTTCAGACATGTGTCTAAAATAATTTTGTATCTTGTTGTTTTTCAGATTTTTAACGAATTAAACTTCAAGAGATGTTTTTAAATTTTGTTTTAAATAATTCCTTTTCTAAATCTGTTATCGTAAAAAGGAGTGCAAATTTACAAAAATTACTTGATTTATAACCAATTACAATAAAAATAATTCTTTTTTATTGTGATTATATTTGTACTGAAAATCAAAATATTATGAAATCTATATTAAAATTAACAGTATTTTTATTGCTGATGATAAATTTCGGATGTAAAAAAACAACAAATCCTGTTGTACAATATCATAAATCACATTTAAAAAGTAGGAAAAATGTTCCTTTTTCTGATGCTGTTCAAGTTGGCAATTTATATTTTTTAACTGGGCAAATTGGTAAAAATCACCATTCAGGAAAATTAATAGAAGGTGGTATTAAGGCCGAAACAAAACAAGCTCTTTTAAACATAGAATCTGTATTAAAGCAACACAACTTAACATTAAAAAATGTTGTAAAATGTACGGTTATACTTTCAGATATTAAGGATTTTTCTAAAATGAATACAATTTATCGCAGTTTTTTTACCGATAATTTACCTGCAAGAACTACATTTGCAGCCAATTTAGTAGCAGGTGCAAAAATTGAAATTGATGTGGTTGCAGCAAGAAAGTAGATGATGGATAAAAAGACACAAGAATTAGTAAATAAAGGGATTATGCTTCCGTTAATGGAAGAATTTTACACCATACAAGGAGAAGGTTCTCACACAGGAACTGCAGCTTATTTTATAAGAGTTGGTGGTTGCGATGTTGGGTGCCATTGGTGCGATGTTAAAGAAAGTTGGAATGCAGATTTACACCCACCAACATTGGCAGATAAAATAATAGAGAATGTAAAAAAACATGCTGATACTGTTGTAATTACAGGTGGTGAGCCTTTAATGTGGTCTATGGATTATATTACCCAAAACCTACAAAAAAACAACATAAAAACGCATATAGAAACTTCTGGAGCGTATTCTTTTTCTGGAAAATGGGATTGGTTTTGTCTTTCGCCAAAGAAGACAAAATTACCTTTAGACGAGTGTTATGCTCAAGCTGATGAATTAAAAATGATAATTCATAATAAATCAGATTTTGATTTTGCAGAGCAAGAAGCTGCTAAAGTTGGGGAAAAATGTCAGTTATTTTTACAACCAGAATGGAGTAAAAAAGAAAAAATGACCGAACAAATTGTAAATTATGTAATGAAAAATCCAAAATGGAAAATTTCTTTACAAACCCATAAATACTTGAATATTCCTTAGTATTATTAGTAGCTATTTCCTGCTTTACACTATATCTTTTTATGCTGAATAACTTATAACTTATTCATTATATATATATTTTATAACTCTATATAAAAATTTATAGCAAATTTAATTCAGCATAAAAAGGATGTCGTTTCAATCAGGGCTAAGCCTACTTAAAATCGTTTAGAGTTTAAGCTATTTTTTGATCTATTAAATCACAAATTGTTTTAAATTGTTCTTCTATAGTCATGTCAGAATTATCAAATTCTATAGCATCATTAGCTTTTACTAATGGAGAATCTTCTCTAGTTGAATCAATTCTATCACGTTCTTGTACGTTAAAAAGAATTTCTTCATATTTTACTTCATCTCCTCTATCTATTAATTCTTTATAACGTCTTTTTGCTCTTTTATCAGCAGAAGCAGTCATAAATAATTTTAAATCTGCATCAGGAAAAACAACTGTTCCAATATCTCTTCCATCCATAACTACTCCACCTTCTTTCCCCATTTCTTGCTGTTCCGCTACTAATTTTTTTCTAACTTCTGAAATTGCGGCTACTTTACTTACCAATTGAGAAACTTCTAAAGTTCTAATTTCTTTTTCTACATTAATATTATTAAGATACATTTCTGCAAAACCTAAATCTTCATTAAATTTAAATGAAAGAGAAATACTATTTAAACTAGAAATTAAATCTTCTTTATTTAAAGTATTTAAACCCACAAAATCATTATTCTTTGCAAAAAGTGTAACTGCTCTGTACATTGCACCAGTATCAACGTAAATATAATTGTATTTCTTTGCCAATAATTTGGCGATTGTACTTTTACCTGTTGAAGAAAATCCGTCTATAGCAATAGTAATTTTTTTATTCATTTATATTTATCTTTTATCTAAATCAATTTGTAAACTAAAAGTACTTGCATTTGTTGCAGAATGGAATTTAGAATATGCATAATTAAACTTTATTTTATTCATTTTTATTCCAAAGCCAAAAGAAATACCTCCAAAAGTTCTTACGTTTTGTAATTTTAGTTCTGCAGCTCTTCTAAAATTATATCCCATTCTTAAATTTATTGCATTTTCTGGAAATAATTCTGCTCCTACAACAAAATGACGAAAAGTATTATCAATAAAACCTATTTCTTCTTCAGTAATATTACCTTCTAAATCTGTAGTTTGCTCAGATGGATTAGAAACTGCAACATTCCATTGTTGTAAATTATCTAAAGTTAAATACCATTTCAATGGAACATATTCTAATTGATATGAAGCTCCTACTGCTATTTTAAATGGCAGTTCTTCATTTGTTCCATCATAAGATTTAATTTGTGTACCCACATTTCTAGCTACTAAGGTAAATGAATAAGGTTTATAAGGACTGTAATATAAGACACCAAAATCTGCAGCAATTCCAAAAGAAGTATAATTGCTAATAGAAGAATTAATTAACTTTACATTAGAACCAAAAAATAAATTGGTCCAAGGTAAATTTCGAGCATAACCAATGGAAAAAGCAATATCACTTGCACCAAAATTACCTGTTTCATTACCTTGTTCATCTGCTCCAATCAATGTTCCATAATCTATATATTTTATATTCGCTTGAAGAGTGCCAAATCTTCTTGAAATTAACTTACCATAAGAAACTGATCCTATATTAATACCAGCCAAATAACTAGAATAATTTACAGAAACTTTATTATCAATCTCAGGATTAATCGTTGAAGGATTCCAAATCGGTTGATTTACATCATCCATAAGTGTTAATACCTCACCTCCTAGCGCAATTTGTCTAGCAGCAGTAGATAGGTTTAGAAATTGGTAAATACTTTCCCCACCAACTTGCCCAATACCTTGAATTGAATAAAAAAGTAAAATAAATAAAGTTAAATTATATTTCATTTAAAATTAAGCCTGTCATATAAAAAACGAAAATACCACAGAAAATTGCATAAAAAAAGTAAAGCATCTAAATAATAAAAAATAAAAAAACCTCATATCGTAAGATATGAGGTTTAAAGATCTTGGTATTAGCAAGAT
>NZ_JBSSBG010000014.1:0-113453 GCF_054968445.1 Polaribacter sp. M10 | reverse complement strand
TTTATGGCTTACCCTAACCCATCTAAAGGAAATGTAAACTTATTATTATTCAGTGAAACAGATACAGAAGCAACTGTAACTTTAACAGATATTACTGGTAAAGTAATTTACCAAGGTAAAACACAATTGAATGCAGGTAAAAATGAGTTAGACTATAACTTTAAAGTTAAAACAGGGGTTATGTTATTACAAGTAACATCACCAGAAACGGATTATGGAACGTCTAAAATTATTTTTAGATAATAGAAATTTAGTAATAACAATAGCACTTTAATTAAAAAGTGTTTACAAAAAATCAATAGTTAAAATAATTTTTAGGGGTATTAATTTGAAGCTATTGACTCCAAGAGAGCTGATTTTATCAGCTCTCTTTTTATTTACATCACTCCTACCCTTTTTTAAACCTAAAACTATCAACCAAAAAAAATTAAAGAGAAATACGTTTAATTAGTATTTCTATTTTTCGTTTTATAATTTGGTTTTCGATTCAATTAACATTCGTATTTTTGTAAGAACAACAAAAAGAGGATGTCAAAAGATTTAAGTAACTATAGAAAATCGTACGAAAAACAAGAACTGTTAGAAAATAATTGTCCTGAAAATCCCATGGAATTATTTCAGACTTGGTTTCGAAATGCAGATGAATCTGAAAGTGTAGAAGAAACAAATGCCATGCATATTTCTACAATTGGTTTAGATGGTTTTCCTAAAAGTAGAGTTGTACTTTTAAAAAAAATAACTTGGGAAGGTTTTATTTTTTACACCAACTATACATCAGAAAAAGGAAAAGCAATTGCTAATAATAACAACATATGTTTATCTTTTTTTTGGGCGGGTTTAGAGCAACAAATTATAATTAAAGGAAAAGCTGAAAAGTTAGCCGAAAATTTATCTGATGGTTATTTTGAATCTAGACCAGATGGTAGTAAATTAGGTGCTTGGGCATCGAACCAAAGTACAGTAGTTTTGTCTAGAGAAGAGTTAGATAAAAATTTAAAAATGTTCGAAAGAAATTTTAAAGGCAAAGAAATTTTAAGGCCAAAACATTGGGGAGGTTATTTAGTAAAACCAATTTCCATAGAGTTTTGGCAAGGTAGACCAAATAGAATGCACGATAGAATAAGGTATACTTTACAAAAAGATTTTTCATGGAAATTAGAACGATTAGCGCCTTAATTTTTATATTTACATTCATTAACCAAATTAAATGAAAACACTTTATATAGTTCGTCATGCAAAATCTTCTTGGGAATACTCAGGTATAGATGATATAGACAGACCTCTTAAAAAAAGAGGAATTAATGATGCACATTTAATGTCTAAATATTTATCAAAAAAAATAGAAAGACCAGATGTTTTTGTATCTAGTAGTGCAAATAGAGCTTTGCACACATCCATCATCTTTTGTGAAAATCTTGGTTACCCACTAGCCAACTTGCAAATAAATAGACAATTATACAGTTTTAGCGATGGCTATTTGGTAAAAACGGTATGTGCTTTAGATGATGCTTTTAATTCTGCTATAATTTTTAGTCATGATCATGGAATTAATACTTTTGTTAATAAATTTGGTAACAAACCCATATCTCATGTAACTACTTGTGGTATTATCGGAATTAAATTCGAAGATAAACACTGGAAAAACATTAAAAAAGGGAAAACATTTATGATAGAATTCCCTAAAAATCTAAAATAATTTCGGCTTGTTAGAGATCAAAAAATACGGAGCCATAGATATTGGTTCTAACGCAATAAGACTTTTAGTTGCTAACATAATTATTAAAGAAGATAATGATGTTCAATTTAAAAAATCATCATTAGTGCGTGTGCCAATTCGTTTGGGTGCAGATTCTTTTGTAAAAGGTATTATTAGTGATGAAAACATTGTACGCATGATAGATGCCATGGAAGCCTTTAAACTTTTAATGAAAGTGCATAATGTAGAAAGGTACAAAGCTTGCGCAACTTCTGCAATGAGAGAAGCAAAAAACGGAACTGAAGTTGTAAATCAGATTTTTAATAAAACAGGAGTTCAAATCGATATTATTGGTGGTAAAGAAGAAGCTGCAATTATATCATCTACAGATTTAAACCAACTTATAAGTAAAGATAACGCTTATTTATATGTTGATGTTGGTGGAGGTAGCACTGAATTTACCATTTTTTCTGGTGGAAAAATCACTACATCAAAATCTTTTAAAATGGGAACAGTACGTTTGTTAAACAACAAAAAATCTGTGAACAAAGAAATTTTTGCTGATGTAGAAAAATGGATTAAAAAAAATACCAAAGACTTAAAAAAAATAGCATTAATTGGTTCTGGTGGTAACATTAATAAACTATTTAAAATGTCTGGTAGAACCGAAGGAAAACCCATTTCTTACATCTACTTAAACGCACAATATCAGTTCTTAAAAAAAATGACTTATCAACAAAGAGTTTCTGAGTTAAGTTTAAACCCTGATAGAGCAGATGTTATCATTCCTGCCACAAAAATTTACCTTTCTGCAATGAAATGGAGTGGAGCAAGTAAAATATATGTTCCAAAAATTGGTCTTTCAGACGGAATTATTAAAAGTTTATTTTATAATAATATATAATTTCTCGTTTTTACACTCGGTTTTTAAATGTTTTTAGTACATTTGGCTTAATGTTAATCACTTAATTCGAAGTATTTATTAATGTTAAAAATCATGAAAAAAAAATTACTTAGTATCCTTTTGTTAATGGTAGGTGTTTTGGCTTATGGTCAAGACTTACCAGAAAACCCTGAGCCAGGAAAATGTTATGTTCGTTGTAAAACGCCAGACATCTGGAAAAATGAAACAGTTCAGGTGGCTGTTGCTCCAGAATATAAAAAAATAATTACGTATCCTGCTGAATATAAAACAATTCAAGAAAAAGTTTTAATTAAAGAAGCGGGTCAAGAAATTTTAACTGTACCAGCAGTTTGGGGATCTCAAGAAGTTACTTACTACGAAAAAGAAGATGCTACTAAATTAGAAGCAAAAAAAGCAACTTTTGTACAAGGTTTTGAAACTGTAGAAATTAAAGCAGCTTCTGCTAGTTGGCAAATGAGCGAAAAATTACCAAACTGTACTTCAGATAATCCTGATGATTGTAGATATTGGTGTTACAAGCCTTTACCTGCAGAATTTAAAACAATGCCAGTAGAAAAACTTCAAAGTGATGCATCTGTTGTAGAAATTCCTATTCCTGGGGTTAAAAAAACATACCAAAGAAAAGTAATGGTGAAGCCTCCAACTACTTCTATTGTAAAAACAGAACCTGTTTACAAAACAATTGAAAAAACAGTTTTGGTTAGCCCAGCAAGAAAAGAAGAAGTGATTGTACCTGCAGTATACAGATCTATTACTAAAGAAATTTTAGTTAAAAAAGGAGGTTTAACTTCTTGGAAAGCTGTAGACTGTGAGTTAGTAGACAATACTCCATTACCAATTAATTGGGATTTTTCTAGTGCTGTTTTAAACGAAGGTGCTAAGAAAATTATCGATGCTAGATTATTACCTATTTTAAAACAAGGTATGGCTGTATTTATTGAATCTCATACAGACATGAGAGGTACTAAAAAAGACAACCAAGAATTATCTGATAGAAGAGCAAAAGCGGTTACAGATTATTTAATTTCTAAAGGAATTAACTTAAGCCAGTTATATGCTAAAGGTTTTGGAGAATCTAGATTACTAAACAAATGTTCTGATGGAGTTGTTTGTTCAGAAAATGAACACGCTGTAAATAGAAGAACAACTTTTAGAGTGGTAAATCAAAATTAAGAGATTTTACACATTCATATTTAAAAAAACCGAAGCAAATTTGCTTCGGTTTTTTTGTTTTTAATATTTTCTAATAATAGATTCAAAGTACGGATAATAATACTCTGTCATTATCAATCCTTTTTTTTCTCCTAGTTTTTTTCCTCTATAATTTACCATCATTAAATTAGGAAAAGATTTTACTTTATATTTTTTCTGTAAAATCAAATTTTCTTTCATTTTAGCAGGTGCAACTAAATCTTTTCTTCTTGGTATATCTACCTCTAAAAGCACCAATTCTTTATCTGCTAAAGTTTTAAATTTTTCTGTACTAAACAATTCTTGGTCTAAAGTTTTACATGGCCCACACCAATCTGAGCCTGTAAAATAAATCAAAACAATTTTTCGTTCTTTTTTAGCTTTCTTTAAAGCTTCTTTATAAGTAGGTATCCAATTCAGTTTATCTTTACTAAATTCATTAACTTCTATTGTATTATCCGCTATTTCTTGAGAAAAGCTACTTTGTATAGTTAACAAACCAACAATAAATAATCCTATTATTTTATTCATATTACATTTCGTTTCTTCAAAAATATCAAAAATAATACCATTATTAAATATAAACTGTGACTTACTAAATAAAATAGTGTCAAATAATTGTAAAGTAATCTTTTTAAGAATACTTCTAACAAAAATTCAAAAAAATAAACCGGTGTTTTAGCATCGGTTTTGTTGTATATGACTTAAAATTGTTTGATTAAATTTTTCCTTTTGATTTTCTAAAAAAACAGTTTCAATTTCTATATAATAAAGATTCTCAAACGCGTCAGACAAACGTGTATAATCTTTTTCTGTGGTTAAAATTATTTTTTTGGTTGATGTTATTTCATCAAACTTATTCTTTATATCCTTTATTTCTATGGATGAAAAATGATGATGATCTGCATATTTTAAATGATTAAAATAAATCTGATTATCATCTAAATATTGTAAAAGCGGATTTGGGTTTGCAATTCCTGTAATTAATAAAACTTGATATTTCTTTAAATCATCAACAGCAATAAAATTCTTTTTCGATTGAATTCTACCATAAGATATTGCAGTAAAATAAACTTCTTTTTGGTACTTTTTTAGTTTTTTACGGATGAATTCTTGTTGAGTTATATCTAAATTACTTGGACATTTGGTAACAATAATTACATCAGCTCTTTTTGCTCCACTTCTACTTTCTCGCAAATATCCTGTGGGAAGTAAAAAATCATCCACAAACAAATGCTTGTATTTGGTAAGTAAAATATAAAAACTCCCTTTTATTTTTCTATGTTGATAAGCATCATCTAACAAAATAACTTCTGGTGATTTTTCTTGCATCAAATTTTGTACACCTTCTACCCTATTTGCATCAACAGCCACATTAATATTTGTAAACTTTTTAAAGTATTGCAAAGGCTCATCACCCACATCTAAAGCTGTATGCTTATCATTTAACAGCACAAAACCACTTGTTTTACGTTTATAACCTCTGCTTAAAACAGCCACTTTAAAATTGTCTTTTAGCAACCTTATTAAATATTCAATTTGTGGCGTTTTACCTGTACCACCCACACTTAAATTACCTACAACAATAACTGGCGTTTTAAAAGCAGTTTGTTTAAAAACACCAATATCAAAAAATAAATTTCTGATAGATGTTACCACATCATAAATAATTGCAAAAGGAAATAATAAAAAACGGAGAAATTTCATTAACACGAAAATAAGTCATTTTTATGGATTGATGAATTGAAAATAGTAACTTTGAAACTAGAAACAATTTTGTTTTATGATAATTAGAGAGATTACAAATTACATCGAAAAACTAGCGCCTTTAAACTATGCAGAAGATTTTGATAATGTGGGTTTATTAGTTGGCAACTACCATACACAAGTTTCAGGAATACTAGTTACCTTAGATACTTTAGAAGAAACTGTAGATGAAGCTATTGCAAAAAACTGCAATTTAATTGTTAGCTTTCATCCTATAATTTTTAGCGGATTAAAAAAATTAAATGGCAATTCTTATGTAGAAAGAGTGGTTTTAAAAGCCATACAAAACAACATTGCAATTTACGCCACTCACACTGCCTTAGACAATTCTAAAAACGGAGTTTCTGCAAAAATGTGTGAAGTTTTAGGACTAAAAAACAACAAAATTTTAATTCCTAAAAAGGGAATCATAAAAAAACTGACCACTTTTGTACCTGCTGAAAATAAAGAAGAATTAAAGTCTGCATTATTTGCTGCAGGTGCAGGAAATATTGGCAATTATGATCATTGTTCATTCTCTGTTTCTGGAGAAGGTACTTTTAAAGGCAATGAAGAGTCGAATCCGGTTTTGGGTGCAAAAGGCAAGCTAGAAACTGTAAATGAAATAAAACTATCTCTAACTTTTGAAAGTAAAAATGAGAGGAAAATTTTAAACGCGCTGCAAGAAAATCATCCTTATGAAGAGATTGCTTACGAAATTATAACCACAGAAAATGTACATCAAAATATTGGAATGGGAATGATTGGTGAACTGCAAACTGAAATGGATGAGCAAGAATTTTTACTTTATCTAAAAAAAACGATGCAAACAGATTGTGTTCGTCATTCTGCATTCATCAACAAAAAAATTAAAAAAGTGGCAGTTTTAGGTGGCTCAGGAAGTTTTGCAATAAATAATGCTAAAAATGCTGGAGCTGATGCTTATGTAAGTGCCGATTTTAAATATCACGAATTTTTTAAGGCAGAAAATAGTATTCTTTTGGCAGATATTGGGCATTATGAAAGCGAACAGTTTACAAAAAACCTTTTGGTTGATTATCTTACAAAAAAATTTAGTAATTTTGCAGTCATTTTATCAGAAAAAAGTACAAATCCAATATATTATATATAATCATGGCAAAGAAGAAAGAAATTTCGGTTGAAGCAAAATTAAGAGCTTTATATGACTTACAATTAATAGACTCTAGAATTGACGAAATTAGAAATGTTAGAGGTGAATTACCTTTAGAGGTGGAAGATTTAGAAGATGAAGTTGCTGGGTTAAATACTCGTATTGCGAACTTAAATAAAGATGTTACTAACTTAGAAACAGACATTAGCAATAAAAAATTAGCTATTGATGAATCTAAGGCACTTATGAAAAAGTACGAAGAGCAACAGAAAAAAGTTAGAAATAATAGAGAATTTGATTCTTTATCTAAAGAAATTGAATATCAAGATTTAGAGATTCAATTGGCTGAAAAAAGAATTAACGAGTACAAAGCTAAAATTGCTCAGAAAAATGAAGTAATTGATGCTACTAAAGAAAAATTAGCAAAACAAGAAAAACATTTAGGTCATAAAAAATCTGAATTAGATGCTATTTTACAAGAAACTCAAAAAGAAGAAGAGCTTTTAATTCAAAAATCTAAAGAATTTGGTGAGTCTTTAGACGAGCATTTATATGCAGCTTACAACAGAATTAGAACCAAAGTAAAAAATGGTTTAGCAGTAGTTGCCATAGAACGTGGTGCTTCTGGAGGATCTTATTTTACAATTCCACCACAAGTTCAATTAGAAATTGCGAATAGAAAGAAAATAACTATTGACGAGCATAGTGGTCGTATTTTAGTTGATGCAGCTTTAGCAGCAGAAGAAAAAGAAAAAATGGATAAGTTATTTGCTTAATTCGTTTTTAACAATAAAGTATAAAAAAACTCGAAGCAAATGCTTCGAGTTTTTTTGTTTTTTATAATATTAGATTGATTAATAATCTAACTTTTTTAAGTAAGTTAACTTATGTTTCCAGATAGAAAGATCATCCTTAAAATTATTGATTTGCTTTCTAACATTAATCACCAAAGGATTATCTGCTTTTGCATTAGAGAAAAAGCCTAAATTATTTTCTAATTGTTGAATTTCTCTAACAATTTCATCGATCTTTTTTCTTACAAATAATTGTTCAGAATCTAATTTTCTAACATCTTCTTCTGCATAATAACCATCTACTAAAGTGGTAAACTTAAGCATTTCTACTTCAGTTTTGTCCATAGATAACCCAGTTAACAGCTTATCTATTTGTTTATTAAATTTACCTTCTAAATGACGTGAATTTCTTGGCAATCTTCCTAAACCTCTCCAAGTATTAATAGCTTCTAAAATTGCTTCTTTGGTTATGTTTTCTGCATCTTTTAAAGTATTTAAAAACTCTTTTTTAGCAACAACAATTGCTTGTTCTTCTTTACTTGCAGCATTTTTTTCTTGATGATATCTATCAAAATAATGGTTACAAGCAGCTTTAAAACGTTTCCAAATATCATCAGAAAATTTACGAGGTACGTGTCCTATTTTTTTCCAATCAGATTGTACTTTTTTCATGGCATTTGTAGCCATTTCCCAATCATCGCTATCTTTTAAAGATTCTGCCAACTCAATTAAAGCAATCTTTTTCTTTAAGTTTTCTTGTTGCCCGCTTTTTTCTTCTTTGTAAAAAACATTTTTGGCACTATTAAACTTTTTAGTGGCTGCCTTAAATTTTTGCCAAACTTCTTCGCTTTTAGCATAAGGCAATTTACCAGCACTAAAATATTGTTGTCTTATTTTTTCGAACTCAACAATACTTTTTTGCCAATCGCTATGTGTTTTATTTTTAGAGGTATCATAAGCGTTTATCAACGCTATAACCTCTAATTTTTTATCGATTATTTCTTGATGTTTAGAGCGCATTTCTTTAAAATAGTTATGCCTCTTATCGTGAATTTTTTTGGTAGCTGCACTAAATCTTTGCCAAATTTCTTCTCGCATTTCTTTAGCTACAGGTCCAATATCTTCTTTCCACTTTTTATGTAAATCTTGCAATTCTTTAGAAGCATAATTAATATCACTTTCGTTAGCTAATGCTTCTGCTTGCTGAATTATTTTTAGTTTTTCTTCTAAATTATGTTTAAAATCTAATTCTCTTAAATCGTTATTTAGATGCAATAGATCGTAAAAACGTTCTACATGATGATGGTAAATTTTCCAAGTATCATTATAATAAGATTTTGGAACAGGCCCAATAGTTTGCCAAGTATCTTGAATCTCTTTAAAGTTTTTATACATTGTAGAGGCATCTGCTTCTTCAATTAAATTTTTTAAACTTTCTATAACTTCTACTCTTTTTTCTAAATTTTGCTTTAGCTCTTTTTCTAAATTTTTATAATAAGCATCTCTTTGCTTTTTATAGTCTGCCAATAAGCTATTGTACTCAGATTTAATAGGGCTAGAAAATTGAAAATCTATAGAATTACCACCTTCAGCTAAAAAAGCAGCTTTCTTTTCTGCAAGTAAAGCTCCAAATTTTTGATTAAAAGCACTTTTTATGGCATCAACTTGAGACTTAATTTTCTGAACCGGATTTTCGTTTAAAGTCTTTTTTAAACTTGCTACCAATTCTTCTAGAGAAAGTTTTGTGTAATCTACAACAGGTCTATCCGCTTCTTTAGAATTGTCTTTTTCTGCATCTTCTGCTACAGAGTTTTCTACGGCTTCTACAGCTTTTGTAGTTTCGTCATTCACTTTTTTAGTAGCCTCTTCGTTAATTTCTTCAGCTGTCTCTTTAGCACTATCTACAGTGTTATTCACTTCTTCTGGTTTAGAATCGTTCTTTTGAACGTTTTCATCTTTATTTTCTAACATATCTACAATGTTTAAAGGTCTGCATATAACACTACTGTTATAACATCATCAAAAATACTGACAAGTTATATGAATTCCAAGTGAATACGTAAATTTATGGTTTTAATCATTCCAAATTCTCCAAGACTCTTCTGCTTGCAGTTTTAGCATTTCTAAACCGTTTTTAATTGTAGCTCCTTTCTCTTTTCCTTTAGATAAAAAAGTGGTTTCAGCAGGATTATAAATTAAATCGTATAGAATGTGTTTATTGGTAATAAATTGATACGGAATATTTGGACATTTATCTATTTCTGGTGATGTACCAACAGGAGTAGAATTGATGATTATTGTGTATTTTTCAATAACTTCTTGAGTTAAATCATCATAAGAAATTTCCTTTTTGCTTTTTGGTTTTCTTGATACAAATTTAAATTTAATATCATTTCTTTTTAAAGCATAAGCAATGGCTTTAGATGCACCTCCAGTACCTAAAATTAAAGCTCTTTTATGATGTTTTTTTAATAATGGTGATATGGAGTTTTCAAAACCAACTACATCAGAATTATATCCTTTTAAATCTCCTCTTTTGGTAAATTTTATGGTATTCACAGCTCCAATTTCTTCTGCTGTTTTATCTAATTTACTTAAAAAAGGAATTACAGCTTCTTTATAAGGAATGGTAACATTTATCCCTTTTAAGTTTTCATTTTCATCAATAATTGCAGGAAAATCTTTAATTTCTTGTAAATCGAAGTTTACATATTTGTGTTGATTTAAGTTTAATTCTTTAAACTTTTCTGTAAAATATCCTCTAGAAAATGAGTAGGAAATATTTTTACCTAACAATCCGAATAATTTATCTCTTTCTTCTTCTTTCATAATAATCTATGGCTAAAATTAATCCTATACCTACAAAAATATAAAATATAGCTAATACAGTTTCTAAACTTAAGGTATTCGGAAAAAAGCGTTCGTAATTTTCTATAATTTTATGACCTTCTTTATCATATAAAAAAGCTCCATTTTCTTGTGCATAAATCGATTTTTTCCAAGGCCAAACAATGCCCAAAGAACCTGTAATAAAACCAATAATTATGGCGTTTACAATTTTGTTCCATCGTTTTAAAACATAGCCTAATACATGAGATATAGAAACCAAACCAAAAGCAGAACCTGCTGTAAAAACCGAGATAATTTTTAAATATTTTACCTTAACAGGATCTGATAAAACCTGAAAATTACCTGTTAATATATTGGTTAACACTTGTAGCAAAACGTTTACAGAATCTACCAATAGAAGCACATAATTGCCTAATAATATTAAAATAAATGAGCCAGAAAGCCCAGGTAATGTCATGCCAGAAACTCCAATAATTCCACAAAGAAAAACAAACCAAAGGTTATCATTCTCTTTGGCTGGTGGTAAAAAGCTAATTGCCAAACCTAATGTTACCCCAAATAAAATAAAGATGATATTCTTTCTACTCCAATCTTCAAATCCTTTAACAATATATATGATAGAGCCAATAATCATCCCAAAAAACCAACTCCATACAAACAACTCAAAACGTTGCAAAAAGAAATCTAAAATTAAGGAAACACTAAAATAACTAAAAATGCTACCTCCCATTATTAACAGCAGAAACTGAGCATTTGCATACTTAAAAAAACTCTTGAATTTACCACTAATTAATAATTTAAGCGATGTTAAATTTATTCTCTGAAAAGAATAAATTAATTCTTCATAATAGCCTAAAACAAAAGAAACAGTTCCACCAGAAACACCAGGCACTTTATTGGCAGCACCCATTGCTAAACCTTTTAAAAATAAGGTTAGTTTTTGCACAAATGTCCTTTCTTTATGCATTTAGTGTTTTTTTACTGCCAATTTTTCCATTACTAAAATTAGCACAAAACCAATAATTGCTAAAATTACAGCATTTAGAAGTTGAGCATCTCCATCAAAAGAAAAAGGAGAAATACTTTGTTGGTTAAAAGGAACTTTAATTCCATGAGAATTTGTTCTCCAAGTTAAGGTTTCTTTCCAAGGCCAAATTTTATTTAAAGAGCCAATAATAAACCCAGTTAATGCAGCTAAAGTGTAGTTTTTATAATTTGCAAATAACCATTTTAATACTTTAGAAAAAGATAATAAACCTACAACTGCACCTACCATAAAAATTAATATTGTTTTAAAATCTCTATCATTTACAGCATCTAAAACGGGTTTATACGCCCCTAATAAAACCAAAATAAAAGATCCAGAAATTCCTGGTAAAATCATAGCACAAATAGCAATAGCACCTGCAAATAAAATATATAATGATGATGAACCCTCTGAAACCAAAGGATTTAATGTAGTAATATAATAGGCTAAAAAGGCACCTAAAACCAAAGCTATTATAGAAATAACATTCCATTTAGTTATTTGCTTAGCAATATAAATTATACTAGCTAACACCAAACCAAAAAAGAAAGACCACAATAATATAGGTTGATTTTCTAAAAGGTATTTGATGGCTTTTGCTAAAGAAATTATGCTGATAAAAATTCCGATAAAAAGGGCCAATAAAAAATTACCATTCAATTGTTTCCAAGCTTCTTTAAAACCATCATTTTTTAACGTTTTAAATAAACTAAATTTTACATTGCTAATGGAACCTAATAATTCTTCGTAAATACCAGAAATAAAAGCAATTGTACCTCCAGAAACTCCAGGTACAACATCTGCAGCTCCCATAGCCATTCCTTTTAAACTAATAACAATATAATCTTTAATTGTTCTATTCATTTTTCAGTTATATTTTTAAAAAACGAAGGTAAACTAAATTTTAAAAAAAATTTATTTATATGACTGAAATCATCTAATTCTATGCAATTCGCCAGTATTTTTGTAATGAAATTATATATATAAAACTCATATAATCAAATCAAAATTAATAAAATGAGCACAAATAACAAGTTTAAGAAAATTACAGAAAAAAGAAATTTTATCATAGATTGTTATACTGAAATGCTATTAAGAATTAAAGAAAATGAAGTTGTAGAACTCATTAAAAGTAATACTTTCTCTACTCTTGGCAAAGAGCAGTTATCTGATGATAAAGTAGTACAATCTTTAAGCATTTATTTTCAATTAATGACCTTAGTTGAAGAAAACGCAGCAACACAATATCGTAGAGAAAATGAAAATCAAAAAGAAATATATGGCATAAGAGGTAGTTGGGGCGAAGCTTTTAAAATTTGGAAAGATCAAAATGTTTCAGAAGAAGAAATGATTAAAGCTATTGCAGACACTCGTGTTATTCCTGTTTTAACAGCACATCCAACAGAAGCTAAACGTGTAACTGTTATCGAAATTCATAGAGAATTGTATTTACTCTTAGCAAAAAGAGAAAATACAGCAATGAGCAAATTAGAACAAAATAGCACAAGAGAAGAAATTATTAGTCTTTTAGAGCGTTGGTGGAGAACTGGAGAAATATATTTAGAGAAACCACAAATTCAGGATGAAAGAGCTAATGTGATTTACTATTTCAGTAAAATTTTTCCAAAACTTTTACAACAGAGTGATGCACATTTACAAAACTCTTGGATAGAAATGGGATTAGATCCTTCTAAAATAAAAAATCCAAATATTTTTCCAAAAATAAACTTTGGTAGTTGGGTTGGTGGAGATAGAGATGGACATCCTTTTGTTACTCCTACAATTACCCAAGAAACTCTTGAAATTCACAGAAAAAAAGCATTGGCTTTAATTCTTGAGAAATTAAAAGAGGCTGCTATTAAATTTTCAGTTTCTGCTGTTACGAATCCTATTCCTTTTCAACTTTTAGAAAGTATAGATAAAAAGAAAAATGCATTAGGAGTTGCAGGTAAAAAAGCTGTTGAAAGAAACCCTTATGAACCTTGGAGACAATATATTAATTTGTTAATTGTAAAATTAAACAATACAATTTCTAATAAAGTTGCAGACTCTACTAGCTATTATAAATCTAGCAAAGATTTACAAGATGATTTAAATTTCTTTAGAGATATTCTCGTTGAAAACGGAATGAAAGGTTTGGCAGAAAGCTTACTTTTTTCATTACAAAGAGCTGTGGATTGTTTTGGTTTTCACCTAGCCAAATTAGACATTAGACAAAATAGTGCATTCCATGACAGAGCTATATCTCAAATATTAAAATCTAATGGAGAAAAAGATTACGATTTCGAAAATTGGAGCGAAGAAAAAAGAGTTGCTTATCTAAGCCAATGTTTGGCAAACAACTCTCAAATAACAGATATTTCTGTTTCGTATGGTAAAGAAGCCGACAATGTTTTAGATTGCTATAGAGTGGTTAGAAATCACATTAATTTATATGGTTCTGAAGGTATTGGGTCGTTTATTATTAGTATGACACGTAGCTTGAGTGATTTATTAGTTGTCTATTTATTAATGAAAGAAACACAACTTCTAAACACGCCTATAAAAGTAGTGCCTCTTTTTGAAACTATCGAAGATTTACACAATGGGCCTGCAATACTAGAAGAATACTTACAACATCCTGTATCACAAGAAAGAGCCACAAAAATTAATTACGAACAAGAAGTAATGTTGGGTTACAGTGATAGTAATAAAGATGGTGGAACAATTTCAAGCAAATGGAATTTGTACAAAGCTGAAACTGAACTTGCAAAAACAGCTGCTAAAAACAACTTTAAAGCGTATTTCTTTCATGGTGCTGGAGGTACTATCAGTAGAGGTGGTGGAAAATACCACCGTTTTTTAGAAAGCATGCCTGCAAACACAGTTAATGGCACTATTAAAATTACTGTTCAAGGAGAAACAATTTCTCAATTATTTGGTAATCCTGTTACTGCTACTTATAATTTAAATGCTTTGGCATCTGGTGTGGCTAAACAAACTATTTTAAGCAAATACCAAGCAAAAGATAAAAAATATCCTTTTGATGTGATTGAGTATCTTTCTCAAAAATCTTTCGAGCATTATAGAGATTTTATAGAAACTCCTGGATTTATTAATTTTTATGGTAAAGCTACTTGTATTGATGTTTTAGAAAAAAGTAAAATTGGCTCAAGACCTTCTAGAAGAACAGGTACAAGATCTTTAGACGATTTAAGAGCAATACCTTGGGTTTTTAGTTGGAATCTTTCTCGAATTTCGCTTACAGGTTGGTATGGTTTAGGTAGTGCTTTAAAATCTTTAAAAACAGAAAAACCTGAAGATTTCGAAAACTTAAAATCAAATATTAATGATTGGTCTTTTTTAAAGTTTTTAATCATACAAACCGAAACCAATTTAATCTTATCTCAAAGAGATATCATGAAAGTTTATGCTGATTTAGATGATGATACAGCTGAAAAAGATACTTTTATGACTAAGATTATGAGCGATTTCGATAATGCGTTTCAACTTATAGAAGAACTTTTTAATGAACCTGCATCTAAAAGAAGAATTGGACAGTATGATAATTTTTACTGGAGAAACGATAAATTAAATATTTTACATGATCTGCATATTAGCTATCTAAAAAAATGGAGAACCATGGAAGATAGTGCAGAAAAAGAACAAATATTAACCAAATTATTAAGTATTATTAATGCATTATCTAGTGGATTAAAACATACTGGTTGATCCTTTTTTAAAACTATAAAATCCAAAAGCATCATAAATATTTATGATGCTTTTGTTGTTTTTTAAAAGTAGTTTTCGCTATAAATTATAAAAAATCAACATTCTAAGAAAAAGGATTTAAAATAACGTTAACAATACTTCGCTTACTTAATTCTTATCTTTGAGAAAACTAACATTAATTTTATGAAAACAAACATACTAGCATTGCTAATGGCTTTTGTTCTATTAGCATCATGTAAAACAGAAACAAAAAATAAAGAAAAAAAACTTAATGAAGCAATTGCTCAAGTTTCTAAAGATGATTTATCAGCTAAAATTACACCTATAAGTCACGCAACTGCAGTAATTGAATTCGATAATACAACTATGTATTTAGATCCAACTCTTGGTGCTGCATCTTTTTCTGATTTTAAAAAAGCAAACTATGTTTTAATTACAGATATTCATGGAGATCATATGAATATGAAAACCTTAAAAGAATTAGATTTAGATTCAACCACAATTATAGCTCCAAAAGCGGTTGCTGATAATTTATCAGCATTAAAAGTAAAAGAAATCATCACCATAAATAATGATGAAACCAAAAACTTTACAAACTTTAAAGTTGAAGCGATACCTATGTATAATTTAAGAGAAGAAGCTTTAAAATTCCACAGTAAAGGAAGAGGAAATGGATATATTTTAACCATTGCTGATGAACGCATTTACTTTTCTGGTGATACTGAAGATATACCAGAAATGCGAAATTTAAAAAACATCGATAAAGCTTTTGTTTGCATGAACTTGCCGTATACTATGACTGTAGAAAGTGCTGCTGATGCAGTTTTGGCGTTTAAACCAACCAAAGTGTATCCTTATCATTATAGAGGTACAGAAGGTTTAAGCGATGTTGCAAAGTTTAAAGAAATAGTAAACGAAAAAGACAAAAACATCGAAGTTATTCAGTGGAATTGGTATCCGAAGAAAAAATAACACTTAAACTTTTTTTGTATTTGCTCTTTTAATTTTACTTAAAAATTCATGAGTAATTCCCAAATAACTAGAAACCTGTCTATCTGTAAGTTTAGACACCATATTTGGGTATTTTTTTATAAAATAATGATAGCGTTCTTTAGCTGTTAAAGAATGATTTTGAATAAGCCTTTTTTGCCAAGCAATTAAGGCTTTTTGACTCATAATTCGAAATAATTTTTCTACTATTGGTTGAGTTTCATAAAGCTTTTCTTTATCATTTTTATTGATGATTAATATTTCGCTATCTTCTAAAGCCTGAATATTTAAAGCAGATGGAGTTTGATTCATAAAGCTATCAATATCCATTAACCACCAACCTTTTACAGCAAAATATAGCGTGTTTTCGTTTCCTTTTTGATCTATTGTAAAAATTCGAAAACAGCCTTCATTTACAAAACCTTCGAACTTACACACTTTACCTTGTCTTAGTAAAAAATCACCTTTTTTAACTGAATTCGACTTAAAATTTTTACAAATTTTTTCTAAATCAACATCAGAAACAGCAATAGAGGCGCTTATATTTTGTTTTAATAAGTTGCAGTGCATTATGTAAAAAGTACTATTCTAAGGCTTTTTTATAATCAACTAAAAGTTTTTGCACTTTTTGATTATCATAAACTGTAGGAAACAATTCGTTTAAAATGGTATGATAATCGTAATCTATTTTCATTGCTGCAATTAAATGATTAAAACTATATTTTTCTTTATCCAAAAGAAAAAATAAACCTGCTAATCGATATTCAATTTCAGCAAAATTCTTGTAAGTTTTTTGCGCTTTAAAAAGCAAAGTTACAGCATCGTTAAATTCGCCTAAAAAAGACAAAACATCTGTAAGCGCAATGTAGACTTCAAAAGCATCATCGTTTAAAGCCAAACAATGCTCAAAACCAGTTACAGCCTCTACAAAAAAACCAAGTTTTATATTAATTTCTGCATAACGCCTCCAATACAAAGAATTGTTTTCATCAATTTTTAGGGCTTTAGAAATATAATAAGATGCCTTTTGATAATTTTCTTGATTGTAATATAAATTGGTAAGTAAAATCCAACCTCTATCTAATAACGGATCTTCGTGAACCGCTTTTTTATAAAAGGAAATAGCATCATCAAATTTATTCAACTTTTCGTAGCACTCCCCTATTCTAACATAAGCAAATGCAGTAGGATCATCTAATTCTAAGGTTATTAAATAATTTTCAATAGCTTTATCAAATTCTTGTAATTCTTCTAAAGTTTTGGCTTTTTCTAAATATCCGCCAATAAAATGTTCATCAATTAAAACTGCATAATCGAATGCAGTTAAGGCTTTTTCAAATTTATCTATCATAAAATATTGCCTTCCTAATTGATGCCACGCAACTTCGCAATAAGGATTTTTATCTATGTAATTGTTTAGATATTTAATTGCTTGTTCGTGCTCTTTTTCCATATCAAAACAATACACAATGTTGTAAAGTGCAGAATAATCTTCAAAATCTACATCTATACACTTGGCAAAGTTTAAACGTGCATTTTCAAAATCGTCTAAATACAGATATTCCATGCCCATTAAAGACCAAACATCAACTTTATCATCTGTATAAGAAAGCGCTTTTTTTAGGTTATTAATCGCTTCTTTATGATTGCCTAATTTAGATTTTATAGTGGCTTTTTGAATAAAAAGTTCATCGTTATTTGGGTCTATCAATTCAATTTTTTTCAACAAACTAGAAGCTTTATCTAACTCATTTTCAAAAATATACAACTCAACACTTAAGAATTTTAAATCTATAGACTCTGGATGTTGCTCTAAACCTAATTGAACAGCTTTTTTTGCTAACGAATGTTTACCAGCATCTAAATAATGGATTATAATTTCTTCAAACTCAACCAAATCAAAGAAATAAATTGCGTTGGTTTTAAGCATGGATTCAAATTTTGTCAAAGACATAGCTATCGGATTTGAATTATATCATTAAAAATAACACAACTCTTTAAGTACTTTTTACAAAAATGTTTTTGTTTTCAACAATTTAATTAACAACCCTTAATTTGCAATTAGTTTCTATAAATTTTTGCATATACATTTATTTACATTAATTTTGATTTTCAATAACTATCAACTCAAATTTGATAGGTTTCTTATGAGCAAAAAAACCTTACTTAACTCAAAAGATATTGAAATCATACTTCATAGATTGGCTTGCCAATTAATTGAAAATCATAACGATTTTTCGAACACAGTATTAATTGGTTTACAACCAAGAGGTTCTTATTTAGCCAACAGATTAGCCAATTTACTAAAAACAAAATATCAAATTAAAGATGTAAAATTAGGCTTATTAGACATCACTTTTTATAGAGACGATTTTAGAAGAAGAGATGAACCTTTGGCTGCAACATCAACCAAAATTAACTTTTTAATCGAAGACAAAAAAGTAGTAATTATAGACGATGTTTTGTATTCTGGTAGAAGTGTAAGAGCAGCTTTAACAGCTTTACAATCTTATGGTAGACCCAAAAATATTGAATTGCTTGTTTTAATTGATAGAAGATTTAGCAGACATTTACCTATACAACCTAATTACAGAGGCAGACAAGTAGATGCTATTAATGAAGAAAAAGTAGTGGTTTCTTGGAAAGAAAACAATAAAAAAGACGCAGTTTATATTGAGCAAGCATAGTATGGATAAATTAAGTGTAGAACATTTATTAGGTATAAAATACCTAAACCCAAATGATATTGATTTAATATTTAAAACTGCAGATCATTTTAAAGAAGTAATTAACAGGCCTATTAAAAAAGTACCCTCTTTAAGAGATATTACCATTGCCAATTTATTTTTTGAAAATAGCACAAGAACAAAACTTTCTTTTGAGTTGGCCGAAAAAAGACTTTCTGCAGATGTTATTAATTTTTCTGCAGGCCAATCTTCAGTAAAAAAGGGAGAAACGTTAATAGATACCGTAAACAACATTTTATCTATGAAAGTAGATATTGTTGTAATGCGTCATGGAAATGTTGGTGCTGGTGTTTTTTTATCGAAACATGTAGATGCTAAAATTATAAATGCTGGTGATGGAACCCATGAACACCCAACACAAGCTTTATTAGATTCGTATTCCATTAGAGAAAAATTAGGGACTGTAAAAGGTAAAAAAATTGTAATTATTGGCGATATTTTACATTCTAGAGTTGCATTATCTAACATTTTTGCACTGCAACTACAAGGTGCTCAAGTTAAAGTTTGTGGACCAACAACCTTAATACCAAAATACATTTCTAGTTTAGGTGTAGAAGTAGAAACTAATCTTAAAAAAGCCCTAGAATGGTGCGATGTTGCCAATGTTTTACGTGTGCAACATGAAAGAATGGATATTAAATATTTTCCGTCTACAAGAGAATACACACAACTTTTTGGCATAAATAATCAGATTTTAGATAATCTTGGCAAGAAAATTGTAATAATGCATCCAGGACCAATAAACAGAGGTGTAGAAATTACAAGTGATGTTGCAGATTCTGACCAATCAATTATTTTAAACCAAGTAGAAAATGGTGTTGCTGTAAGAATGGCTGTTATTTATTTATTAGCGCAACAAATTAAGAGATAGAAGTTAGAAGTTGGAAGTTGGAAGTTTAATCTTAAAATAAATCAGAAATGAAAATAGAAAAAAAAGAAAAATATACTCTTATTTCTTCGGATGAAAATTCGTTTTCTAGCTTCTATGAATCGTTTTTAAAAAAACAATCTAGTTTTAAAGATGAACATTTGGTTTTAGAAATTTCTGACAACCTTAACGTTAAAACAGAAGATTTTTTACTATTTTTGAGTATAAGCGAACAAAAAAAGGAGAATAAAACATCATTTGTTATTGTTCAAGAACATATAAATATGGATGATTTTCCTGAAGATTTTAACATCGTTCCTACTTTAATTGAAGCAGAAGACATTATAGAAATGGAAGCTATGGAGAGAGAATTAGGATTTTAACTCCCCCAAACTATGAAAAAAAAACTACTATTTACTTTGTTAATATTGATAACTTGCGTTGCTTTTTCGCAAGAAAAATCAATTTACAAACTTTCTGCAGTACCAAATCCGTTTACAAATTCTACCAAAATTATTTTTAATGCTGATAGTAATTCACAAGCAACATTAACGGTTAAAAATGTTTTAGGAAAAACTGTTTATTCTAAAAAATTAAACACTATTAAAGGCAGAAATTCTGTACCTTTTTACAAAGGCAATTTATCAAAAGGAATTTACATCTATTCTCTGCAAAACAACAAACAGATTACATCTAAACGTTTTGTTATTCAATGAGTATAAAACTTACTATTTTAGGATGTCACTCTGCAACTCCCAGAGCGAACGCTTTTCCTACCTCTCAATATTTAGAAATTAACAATAGACATTTTTTAATAGATTGTGGAGAGGGCACACAAAGACAAATGAGAAAATACAAAGTAGGTTTTACCAAAATAAATCACATTTTTATCTCTCATTTACATGGAGATCATTTTTACGGTTTAATTGGTTTATTATCTACTTATGGCATTTTAAGCAGAGAAAAAGAATTGCATATTTTTGGCCCAAAAGGCATTAAAGAAGTTACCTTATTACAGCTTAAAATTTCGCAATCTCATGCAAAATATCCTATTATTTTTCACGAGTTATCATCAAAAGAAAGTGAACTAATTTTTGAAGATGATAAAGTTTCTGTAAGAACAATTCCGTTAAAACACAGAGTGTATACCAATGGTTATTTATTTACAGAAAAAGAAAAACCAAAAAAATTACATATAGACAACATTAACCATTATCAAGAAATTGATAGGGCAGATTACAATAATATTAAAGCGGGTAGAGATATCGTTTTACCTTCAGGAGAAATTGTACCCAACTCAGAATTAACCTTACCACCAAAAAAGCCTTTAAGTTATGCTTTTTGTAGTGATACTTGTTACAAACCAGATATCGTTCCAATAATAAAAAATGCAGATTTGTTGTATCATGAAGCTACTTTTTTAGCTGATAAAATAGATTTAGCAAAAAAAACCAAACATGCTACCACTAAAGAAGCTGCCCAAATTGCAAAAAACGCCTCTGTAAATGAGTTGATTATAGGTCATTTTTCAGGAAGATACAAAGACATTACTATTTTTAAAGAAGAGGCTCAAGAAATTTTTAAAAACACTAAATTAGCTGAGCCAGGAAAAGTTTTTAAAATTGATTAAGAAATGAATTCTTACAAAATAAATTCAATTTATAATAAAATTTTTGATACCTACCCAAAAGTAGAAATTGAAGAACATATTAAAAAATTAATTGAATTAGATCAATTTTACCCATACAACTCTACATTTTATTGCATTACCAATACTGTAAATCAAAATTTTGAATTTATAAGTAACAATTTTACACCTTGTACAGGTTTATCTAAAGAAAAAATGATGCAAGGTGGTATGGATTATTTTTGGTCGCTTTTTCATCCAGAAGACATTAATCTTTGGTTAAAAAGCTTAACAAATTTAATGACTTTTACCATGACAGAATTGAATGATGAACAGCGTAAAAGAATGTCTTACACTTGGAACTATAGAATTAAAAACGCAAAAGGCATTTATGTAAACATCATACAAAACACTACTCCTCTTCAGTTTGATGAAGCCAACAAACCCATTATTGGCATGGCACATTATACAGTTTTAGATTCTTTTACTCAAATGGATATTTGTGCCTCTGCAAAATATTTAAATTTAGAAAACGAATACGAAACTTTATACTATCAAAATATTTCTAGTTCTCGATTATTAAATTTAATCAGCAATCGAGAAAGAGATATTATTCGCTTAATTATCACTAAAAATACAAGCGATGAAATTGCGAACAAACTAAATATTAGCATCCATACTGTAAACACACACAGAAGAAATATCTTAAAAAAATTAAATATCGACTCTACTTTTGAGTTGATTAGTTATTTTAAAAACAATCCACAATTGATATAAATACTCATTATGAGTATTGCAAGCTATAACCATTACATTTAATTTTGTAGTAAAAGACTTCAGCAACAAAATGGATTGGTTATATCTATTAAGTGAAAATCTTAGTAAGATGCATAAAATATTTTGAGAAAGAATGTTAGTTAAACTACACAAAACCAATCCGTTTTGTTTTTTTTTTAATATTGATTTGTAGATAGTAAAACCAAAGTACAAGCAATTTCAGATTCTATATTATGTTCTTTTAACAACTTTACAAACTCCATGTTTTCTGTACCAGGATTAAAGATTACTCTTCTTGGTGTTAAGCTAATTATGTAATTATAATATTCTACTTGCCTTTTTGGGTTTAAATATAAAGTAACAGTGTCAATCTCTTTATAAGGTAGTTTTTCATCATCAATAATTACATCTAAAACCTCACCTTTTCGTAAACCTAAAGCTCTTACTTTTAAATCTTTACCTCTTAATCTTTTTATAGCAATATTCGAATATCTATTTGGGTTTGTTGATGCTCCTATGACTAAAGTTTCGTTTTTCATACTGTTAAGAATTCGTTAAAGGGTGATAATATAGTAACAAAGATAAACTTTTGATCGTCTTAAAAGCATCAACCAAAATATATAAATCAATCAACAATGAAAAAAATACTATTATTTTTTTTGCTAATTATTGCTGCAAAATCTTCTGCACAAATGGCAAAAAGCGAACTACCCAAACCCGGTATAATTTCTGGTAAGGTTATAGACAATACTACAAAAGAGGCTTTGCCTTATGTAAATATTGTAGTTAGAGATCTTGCTAAAAAAATTATAACTGGAGGAATTACAGACAATAACGGACTTTTTAAAATTAAAGAATTACCAAAAGGTAAAAGTACAGTTGAAGTACAATTTATAGGATACAAAACATATTCTAAAACCATAGAAATTACCAGTAAAAACAAAGAATTTAACTTAGGTACAATTGCTTTAAACGAAGACAGTGCTTCTTTAGATGAAGTAGTTGTAAGAGCAGAAACCTCTACAGTTGTTCAAAAAGTAGACAGAAAAGTAATTAATGTTGGTAAAGATTTAACCTCAGCTGGTGCCACAGCTTCTGAGCTGTTAAACAACGTACAATCTGTAAGTGTAGACAGCCAAACAGGTAATATTAGTTTACGTGGTAACGAAAATGTAAGAGTTTTAGTAGATGGTAAACCAACTAATATTTCTGCAGCTCAATTGTTAAAACAAATACCTTCTACTTCTATAAAAAGTGTGGAGTTAATTACAAATCCTTCAGCAAAATACAACCCAGAAGGTATGAGTGGTATTATTAATATCATTTTAAACAAAAATGCAAATATGGGTTTTAATGGCTCTATAAATTCTGGTGTAGAAGCTGGGCATTATGTGCGTTATAATGCATCAACAAATATGAATTATAAAACTGGTAAAGTAAATTTCTTTGGTAATTATGGTTTTAATGATGGAGACCAATTAAACCAAGGTTATGTAAATAGACCTGGAGTTAATAATCAAGATTTTATTTTTGTAAATGAAAACGAATCTCACTTACTAAAATTTGGTGCAGATGTTTATTTAAATGATAAAAATACATTGTCTTTTTACACTACTCAAAACTGGTTTGATAGCAATGCCATGGGTAGCGCAAAAATAACTTTGAGTGATGGTACTTTGTACGAAAACTCACCAAATTCATCACTTTCGGATAGTAAAAACGAAACTTACAACATAAATTATAAGCACGATTTTGATAAAAAAGGACATAATATAGAGTTTGAAGCTACATACTCAGAAAACAACAATCCTAACTTTTTAGAAAATAAATTCGATTTAAATACTCAGCCAGATTATATAAATGATATTAATAATCTTGGAGAAAATACGCTTATCAATTTAGATTACACAAAACCAATTGCTAAAGATGGTAAATTAGAATTAGGTTTAGAATACAGGCTAAATAAAACAGATAATACAAACTTAACTACCCAGCAAGATTTTGACAATTCATCATTTAGTTATGATAGAGATATTTTTTCTGGATACGTAAATTATGCTCAAAAATTAGGAAAAGTTAGTATGCAATTGGGTGCAAGATTAGAAAATTACGAAATTGAAGGTGTTTTTAATCAAGAAAATCAAGCTACAGAAACAGTTACAGATAAAATATTTTCAGTGTATCCTTCTGCATTTTTTACGTACAATCCTTCTGATAAAAACCAATTTCAATTAAGTTACAGCAGAAGAGTAGACAGACCAAGCATACAACAAGTAAACCCAATAAGAGAATGGAGTACGCCTTTAATTACCTCTGTTGGTAACCCAGATTTAGTTCCGCAATTTACCAACTCTTTTGAGTTAAATTATACCAGACAAATAAAAGGAGGTTCTGTAACTTTTGGTACTTTTTATAGAAGTATAAATGATGTAATTAATAGAGTTACTTATAAAGATCCTGCAGATGCTAATGAAATTAGACAAATTTTAACTTTCGCTAATTTTGATGACACTAATGCTTTTGGTTTTGAGTTTTCTACCAATTATAAAATTGTAAAATGGTGGAGAGCCAATGCAAGTTTAGATTTTTATTCTCAAAAACAATTTGGAATAACAGATTTAAACAATCCTAATGCAGAAAGACAAGAAGTACAAAACGAAGTTTTTAATGCAAGATTGAGCAATAGCTTTACAGTTTCTAAGAATTTACGTTTGCAATTATTTTCTATGTACAGAGGTGCTAGCCAAGATATTCAATGGAATGTTAAACCAATGTGGATGATTAATTTAGGTGCAAATTATGCTGTATTTAAGGGTAAAGGAAACATCACTTTTAGAGTAAATGATATTTTTAGAGGAATGAAATTTGCCTTCGATGCTACAAATCCTTATGTACAAAATGGTCGTTTTCAGTGGGAAAGCAGAAATACTTACTTAGGTTTTAACTACAGATTTGGTAATGGAAAAAACAAAGCAAAAGCTCGTAGACAAAGAGATAATAACGAAAAACAAGGTGGAGCTGGTTTTTAGAATAGAGCTCTAAGTATAATTATTTGAAATTAAACCTCATTTTTTGCATCGCAAATTTTGAGGTTTTTTTTTAAGATAATTTTAACTACTTTTAACATTCTTTTTAAAAACCCTATTGCTAGGTTATTAAATGGTTAAAAAAATATATGAAAAAGATTTTTACAGTAATTGTGGTTGTCATTTGTAATTCATTTAATGCTCAAACACAAAGTACTCCCCCAAAAAATGATGGAATTATCTCTGGTAATGTTATCGATTTTAAAACCAAAAAAAGTTTACAATATGTAAACATTGTGTGTAAAGATAAAACCTCTAAAATTATTTCTGGGGGAATTACAGACAACAAAGGAAGATTTGAAATAGCCAATTTACCCTTAGATTCTATTTTTGTTGATTTTCAATTTATAGGATATAAAACTTTAAAAAAAGGAATTTTTCTCTCTAAAAGTTCACCAAATTTAACCCTGATTAACCTTTCTTTGCAAGAAGAAATTAATCAACTAGAACAAGTAAACTTAGAAGCAGAAACTTCTACTTTCGAAAAAAAAATAGATCGATTAATTGTTAATGTTGGTAAAGATTTAGCTTCTACAGGTTCTAATTCTTTGCAAATGCTAGAAAACATTCCTTTAATACAGGTAGATTATCAATCTGGAAGCATCAGTTTAAGAGGCAATAATAATGTTCGGGTTTTAATAGATGGCAAGCCTTCTAATTTGTCTTCATCAGATTTATTAAAACAAATTCCTTCTTCATCAGTAAAAAAAGTAGAATTAATTACAAATCCTTCTGCAAAATATAATCCTGAAGGTATGAGTGGCATTATTAACATCATCCTTAAAAAAGATAATGTTATTGGCTTTAATGGAACTGTAAATTTTGGTGTAGAACACAGTATAAACACAAGACCTTCTGGTTCATTTGATTTTAATTACAGAGTAAATAAATTTAATTTTTATGGAAATTATGGTATCGATTTTGGTAAATTCGAAACCTTTTCTTTCTTTAACAGATTGGATAAAAACTTAGATCAAGATCTCAATTTTTTAGACAATTCCACAAATCATTTTGCTAAAATTGGTGTTGATTTTTACATTAATGATAAAAACACTTTATCCTTTTACACAAATCAAAGTTTAACAAATACCGATTTTTACGTAGACAATAAAAGTTATTTAGATGGTAATTTAATTTTTGATTCAGAAAATATATCCGTCTTTAAAACAAAAGAAAAAACCTACAATTTAGACTACAAATTAAGTTTATCTGATAATGATGAATACATAGAATTCGAAGTAAATTACACAAAAAGCACAGACCCTCAAGAAGATACAATTTCAGAAAATCTAGACACTACTAATAAAGAATTTAATTACAATAATTTTATTTCTGACAATAACTCCATTTTTCTAGCCAATTTAGATTATTCCAAACCGATTAAAAATGGACTTTTAGAAATCGGTTTAGAATCAAGAATTGTAAAAGCGGATAATGACATAAACACAGATCAAGAAATAAATGCTACCCAAAATTCATCAACAATACCAGTTGGAAACTCTAAACTAAATTACGATAGAGACATTTACTCAGCATACATTAATTTATCTAAAGAATATAAAAAAATCAGTGCGCAAGCTGGTTTACGTTTTGAGGAATTTAATTTAAACGGAACTTTTTCGAACACAGAACAATCAATGCTAGAACCAATTTCTGATAAAATTTTCAGTGTTTATCCATCAGTATTTGTAACCTATGATGCATCAGAAAAAAATCAATTTCAAGTTAGTTATAGCAGAAGGGTTGATAGACCTGGTATAGACCAAGTTACGCCAATTCAAGAATGGACATCTCCTCTATCTGTTTCTATAGGTAATAGAAATTTAGTACCACAATTCACCAATTCTTTTGAGTTTAATTACACAAGAACAATAAAAAATGGGTATTTAAGTTTTGGCACATTTTACAGAAAAACCAACAATATAATTGGTAAAATTATTTCTGTTGATGCTACGAACTTAGACAGACAAATAATTTCTTACGCCAATTACACCAGTGCAGAAAGTTATGGTGTAGAATTCTCATCACGATTTAAACCCTTTAAATGGTGGACATTAAGACCAAGTACAAATCTTTATTTTAGAGACAATCAAGGCTTTATAAATAACAATTTAGAAATTGTTAACAACACCTTTTTTTCAGCTAGAATTAGCAACAGCTTTAGAGCTTCTAAAAAACTTAGATTAAGCTTATCTACCTCTTACAGAGGTGATAATAAAAATATTTTATCAGAAATTGATGATTACTTTTTGGTAAATGTTGCAGCAAGATATACTGTATTTAAAGGTAATGGAGCTATTACAATTAGAGGTACAGACATTTTTGATGGTTATAAATTAGATTTTACAACAGCAAATCCTTTTCCTCAAGTTGGGCAATTTACTTTAGAATATAGTTCTATTTATGTTGGATTTTCTTACAATTTTGGAAAAGGAAAAAACAGAGAAAGAGATCGTAAATACAGAGAAGAAAACGAAACACAAGGAAGTATGGGCGTTTTTTAATTTTTGGAAGTTTTTAATTTTAATGCAAAAAAAAGGTTTTACAAAAATGTAAAACCTTTTCTAATTAATATTTTCAGAGAAAACTTACCAACGAATAATAACTGATCCCCAAGTAAAACCACTACCAAAGGCAGCTAAAACAACTAAATCATTATCTTTTATTTTACCTTTTTCCCAAGCTTCAGTTAAAGCTATAATTACAGATGCAGCTGTAGTATTACCATAGTTCATAATATTATTATAAACATTATCATCTGACAACCTGAACTTTTTTTGTATAAACTGTGCAATTCTTAAATTGGCTTGATGTGGAATTAACATATCTATATCTTCTTTCTGTAAATTATTTGCTTGTAAACCTTCTACAATTGCTTCAGAAAAACGAGTTACAGCGTGTTTAAATACAAACTGCCCATTCATATAAGGAAAATATGAAACATCATCAGGGTCATTAGCTTCCATAATTTCTGGAACCCATCTACCTGTGCTTGGTCCTTCTAACATTAATTCTCTTGCGTGTTTTCCTTCTGAATGTAAATGCGATGATAAAATTCCTTTACCTTCTTCTTCGCATCTAGATAAAACTGCAGCTCCTGCTCCATCACCAAAAATTACTGAAACATTTCTACCTCTTGTAGATTTCTCTAAACCTCCTGAATGATTTTCAGAACCAATTACTAAAATGTTTTTATACATTCCTGTTTTTATAAATTGATCTGCTACAGACATCGAATAAATAAAACCAGAACACTGGTTTCTAACATCTAAAGCACCAATTGTTGGCATGTCTAGTATATCTTGTACACGCACTCCACCTCCAGGAAAATACATATCTGGACTCAGTGTAGCAAACACAATAAAATCGATATCATCTTTAGTTAAACCTGCTCTTTCAATGGCAATTTTGGCTGCTTTTACACCCATTATAGAGGTATCATCACCAGATTTTGGGTCTATCCATCTGCGTTCTTTAATACCAGTTCTTTCTTGAATCCATTCATCAGAAGTATCCATAAATTCTTTTAAATCGTTGTTGGTAACAACATTTTCTGGAACATAATACCCTAAGCCAGTGATTTTTGAATTATACATATTTTATTAACCTGTATTTTAATTATTTGTTTTTTTGCAATAGGCTAAAATAGTAAAAAATCAATATAAATGTCTTTTATGCCAAATTTTAATTATGCTGTCATCTTGTCACAATTAAATCTTTGGTATTTTTTTTGACTACTTGTACATCAGAAAATAATATAAATTAAATATAAATTATGAGCAAAGGAAACATTAATGTATCAGTAGAAAATATTTTTCCGCTGATTAAAAAATTCTTGTATTCTGATCACGAAATCTTTTTACGTGAATTAATTTCAAACGGAACTGATGCAACTACAAAATTAAAACACTTAATTTCTATAGGCGAAGCACAAACGGAATTGGGTGATGCAAAAATTGAAATTAGTATAGATAAAGATGCAAAAACCTTAACCATTAAAGATCAAGGTTTAGGTATGACAATGGATGAAGTTGAAAAATACATCAACCAAATTGCATTTTCTGGGGCTGAAGAATTTTTGGACAAATACAAAGATGATAAAAACGAAACTGGAGTTATTGGACACTTTGGTTTAGGTTTTTATTCTGCATTTATGGTAGCTGATAAAGTTGAAATCTTTACAAAATCTTTTAAAGATGCACCTGCTGCTCATTGGACTTGTGATGGTTCTCCTGAATATACTTTAGTAGAACATGATAAAGTTGACAGAGGTACAGAAATCGTTTTACACATTGCAGAAGATTCTACAGAGTTCTTAGAAGAAGGTAAAATTAGAGGTTTATTAACTAAATACAATCGTTTTAACCAAGTGCCAATTAAATTCGGTACTAAAAAAATTAACGATCCTGAGCACGAACCAAAAACAACTAAAGACGCTGAAGGTAAAGAAACTACTGAACCACACAGACAAATTGAAGTTGATGATATTATCAATAACACAAATCCTGCATGGACCAAAAAACCAGCTGATTTAGAAAAAGAAGATTACGATAATTTCTACAGAGAATTGTATCCAATGCAATTTGAAGAGTCATTATTCCACATCCATTTAAATGTAGATTATCCTTTTAATTTAACAGGTATTTTATTTTTCCCTAAGTTGTCTCAGAACTTAGATATGCAAAAGGATAAAATTCAATTATACCAAAACCAAGTTTTTGTTACGGATAATGTAGAGGGAATTGTACCAGACTTTTTACAGATGTTAAAAGGTGTTATCGATTCTCCAGACATTCCTTTAAACGTTTCTCGTTCTTATTTACAGGCTGATGGTGCTGTAAAAAAGATTTCTGGTTACATTACTAAAAAGGTAGCTGATAAATTATCTTCATTATTCAAAAAAGACAGAGCTGATTTTGAGCAAAAATGGAATGATATCAAAGTAATTATTGAATACGGAATGTTATCCGAAGATAAATTCTTTGACAAAGCTAAAAAGTTTGCTTTATACCCAACAGTTGCAGACACTTACTTTACGTTTGATGAGTTGATCGAAAAAACAAAAGATATACAAACAGATAAAGATGGTAATCATGTAATTTTATATGCTGCAAATAAAGACGCACAACACAGTTACATTCAAGAAGCAACTGCAAAAGGTTATGAAGTATTAATTTTAGATTCGCCAATTATATCGCATTTAATGCAAAAATTAGAAGGTGGTGATGCTAAAGTAAAATTCTCTAGAGTTGATGCAGATCATATTGATAATATAATTAAGAAAGACGACAACGTAATTTCTAAATTATCTGATGAAGAAAAAGAGAAATTAAAGCCAATTATAGAAGCTGCTGTGCCAAAACAAACGTACACAGTTCAATTAGAAGCTATGGATTCTAACTCTTCTCCTTTTATGATTACTGTGCCAGAATTTATGCGTAGAATGAAAGAAATGCAAGCTTCTGGAGGTGGAGGAATGATGGGAATGGGTAATTTCCCAGACATGTATAACTTAATTGTAAATACAAACAACCCATTAGTTTCAGAAATTTTAGCTGCTGATGAAGACAAGCAAAAAGACTTAATATCTCAAGCTTTTGATTTGGCAAAATTATCTCAAAACCTTTTACATGGTGAAGAGTTAACCAACTTTATTAAACGTTCTTACGAGTTGATTAAATAGTATTTAACTATCATTTCTGCTTAGGCAGGAATCTAAAAAACGAAAACCTCTTTGTACAAACAGAGAGGTTTTTCTGTTTTTAGACTTTAATATTTTTGTACATTCGAGTTTATAAATAGGTTACAATGAAACTAGTCCACACAAATCAATTACCAGAAGTTGGTACAAGTCATGATGATGCTATAAAGAAAAAAGTTTTTATCAAAAAAAATGAAGTGCCACAATTAATGATGTTTGGTTCTGCAACTTTTACTCCTGGTCAAGAAGTAGAAACTCACAAACATGATACGATGTACGAAATATTCTACATACAAACAGGCAAAGCCGAATTTATTGTAAACAATCAAAAACTAATTGTAACTCCTGGAGATTGTATTACTATTGAGCAAGGCGAATATCATTCTATGCGTAATCCTTTTCACGAAAATGTTACTTGGGTTTATTTTGGAATTGCCACAGACTAACAATTCTATTTAAACTAACTTTGCCAAAAAATAATACATGCAGTTTTCTGAATTACCTTTACATAAATCCATTTTAAAAGCAGTTGCAGAACAACGCTTTCACACACCAACTTTAGTTCAAGAAAAAGCCATTCCTTTGGTTTTGGCTAAAAAAAATGTAATTATTTCTGCACAAACAGGTACAGGAAAAACAGCCGCTTTTGCTTTGCCAATAATCGATTTATTGTTTGATAAACAAGACGCAGAAAAAGGAGAAAAAAAGATAAAAGCTTTAGTGGTTACTCCTACTCGTGAGTTGGCAATACAGATTTTAGAGAACTTTAAATCTTACAGTAAATATTCTAATTTAAGAACAACAGCTGTTTTTGGTGGAGTTTCTTTAGAACCGCAAAAAGAAATTTTAGCCAAAGGTGTAGATATTTTAGTGGCAACTCCTGGTAGATTAATCGATTTGCAAATGCAAGGAAATATCGATTTAAATCAATTAGAAATTTTGGTTTTAGACGAAGCTGATTTAATGTTAGACATGGGTTTTATTAACGATGTAAAAAAGATTGAAAAACTTTGCCCAAGAAAAAAACAAACCCTTTTATTTTCTGCAACTATTCCTGATAAAATTGATGAATTAGCTCAATCTGTTCTTAAAAACGCGACTAAAGTAGAAATTAATCCAGAAGAAACTACTGCAAAAAACATTGGGCAATTATTGTATTATCTACCAAAAAAGAATAAAACAGATTTATGTTTGCATTTGCTTAGAAATACAATAAATGGTAAAATAATCATTTTTAGACGCACCAAATTTGGTGTTGATAAACTTGAGCAAACTTTAATAAAAAACGGTTATAATGTTGCTAGCATTCATGGAGATAAAACTCAAGGAGTTAGAAACAAGGCTATAGAAGATTTTAAAACCAAAAAAGCGTCAATTTTAATTGCTACTGATGTTGCTGCACGTGGTATTGATATTACAAATGTAGATGCTATCATTAATTTTGATATTCCGAATGTACCTGAAACGTATGTGCATAGAATTGGTAGAACTGGTAGAGCTGGTAAATCTGGAATTGCATTTTCTTTTTGTTCGCCAGATGAAAACAGTTATATCAAAACAATCGAAAATTTAATTGAAAAATCGATTAAGGTAATTGAAGATCATCCTTATCCTATCAACAAACCAAAACATACCAAAAAACAGCCAAATACAGTTAGCAAACACAAAAAAAGTAGAAAATCAGCAGCATCAAAAAAGAAGAAAAAACGCTGGTATTAAGTTTTTAATATAGAAAAATACAATTCTATTTATAAAACTTTAGGCTAAGAATAATTTATAGCATATAAATTTCAGAAAACCGAATCTTTTTAAGATATTGTGTTCGTAATTTTTACAAAAAAATGGCTATAAAATTAAAAGTAGGCTACACCTTTTTTTATAAAAATAGACTTTGGAGGGTAACTGAGGTTTATAAAATAAAATGGGAAGATGGCACAAAATCTGAAGAATTTAAGATAAAACCGAAATCAGGAAACATCAACTATCTAGAAATAGAAACAAGTAAAGATGGTAAAAAAAGTTACTCTTTTTGGTCTAAGCATAATGATAAGAGTTTCCTTAGAAAAAGTCAGAAATTAGTTAAAGATTTTGTTGCTTTGGGTTCTGCAAAATTCCCAACAAACTTAACTTACAGAGGTGTAAATTATACTTTTGATGAAAAAACGGACGGCATTTGCGATTATGGGTATGAAAAAGAGAAGGTAAATGCTTTAGATTATATTGATAAAACTAAAACTAAGTTTTTAGCCATTGAATTATGGGATGATGAAATTGAGGTTTCTACAGGAATCCAAATCCAAGAAAATGCAATTTCTAAAATTGAAAAAGGTAATCCACCTTTATTAGATTCGCCTATTTTAAAATTTATTGGCAAATATATTGCAATTATACTCGTTTTTGGTTTTGTAGTTTTATCTAACCTTTTAAATCGATGCTCGAGAAACAATTCTTGGAATAGCGATTCTAATTATAACAAAAACGATTCTACTAAAGTTTACAGAAATAATAACTACTACAGAAGTAGAAGTAGTGGCTTTGGAAAATAAATAATTATGGAAAAATCTACACTACTTTGGGTTGGAGAAACCTTTTTTTACATTCTCTTGTTTTTTATTCTCTTTATAATTTCTAAAATAATTTTTAAATTTAGAAATAGAAAAATTAATCTTGATAACGAATTAACAACAAAAGACAATGTTGCTTTTTCAATTTTAACTACGGGTTATTTTATTGGTATTCTTATAATTTTTTTAGGAGTTATACAAGGAGAATCTTATGGCTATATTAATGATGCGCTCCTTGTTTTAAGTTATGGCTTATTTGGAAACCTACTTTTAGTAATTTCATCAATTTTTAATGAAAAGGTTGTTTTTGCAAAAAAATTTAAGCTTTATAAAGAAATTATTAAAGACGAAAATAATGGAACAGGTTTTATAGAAGCTGCAAACTTTATTGGTTCATCTTTAATTATTTACGGTGCTATAAACGGAAAAGCAATTAACATGTTTCCGAGTTTAGAAAAAGTTGGTTTGTATATTTCTGGTTTTATTAGTTTATCAATTTTTTGGCTTATTGGGCAATTTATTCTTTTTATCTTTTTAAAGATTTATAAAAAAATATCAAAATATAATATTTTAGAAGAAATAGAAAAAGACAATGTAGCAGTTGGTATTGTGTACGCTAGTATTTTTGTTTCTATCTCTTATTTGTATTCACAAGCCATAAAAGGAGATATAAATTCTTGGTTTTTAACTTTAGAAAACGTATTTTATTATATGAGCTTAGGTGTTATTTTATTACCAATATCTAGAGTTTTTGTCGATAAAATTATTCTACCTAACAGTAGCTTAACAGATGAAATTGTTAATCAAAAAAATCCAAATCAAGGAGCAGCTTTAATAGAAGCATTTGCTTATTTAGGCAGCGCAATTTTAATAAGTTATTGTATTTAAATGCCAACTAACAAGCAAAAAAGGAACTTATTATTTTCTGCATTATTTGCCACAGGTTTATCTGGCATTGTAGCAGAATATTGTTTTGCAACTTTATCTACCTATTTTGTAGGCGATTCTGTAAAGCAATGGTCTATTATAATTTCTTTAATGCTTTTTAGCATGGGTATTGGTAGTAGAATTACAAAAACCTTTAATGGTAATGTTTTTAAATTGTTTATAATTACTGAGTTTACACTTTCTATTGTTGTCTCTTTTTCTGCTGTATTTACATATTATTTAGCATCGCAAGTAGAATACATAGGTGTTTTTATTTATGCTTTATCCATAATTACAGGTACTTTAATAGGTATGGAACTACCTTTGGCAATGCGTTTAAATGATGAATTTCAATCTCTAAAATTTAATGTAGCCAACGTTTTAGAAAAAGATTATTATGGTAGTTTAATTGGTGGTTTATTCTTTGTTTTTATAGGATTACCTTATTTAGGACTAACATATACCCCATTTATTTTAGGTTTTATCAACTTATTTGTTGCCTTACTTTTATTAATCTTTTTTAAAGATAGTATTCAAAAACAACAACAAAAAATATTTTTTTCTGTAGCTGCTTTTTTAATTATCATTCTTATTTCTGGTGGCTTTTTTTCTGATAAAATTATCATGTATGGAGAGCAGATTAAATACAAAGACAAAATTGTATTTAAAGAACAATCTATCTATCAAAAAATAGTAGTTACAAAGTGGAAAAATGATTATTGGCTATATTTAAATGATAATTTACAGTTCTCTACTTTTGATGAACCTTTGTATCATGAAGTTTTAGTGCATCCAATAATGCAAGTTTTACAACAACCTCAAAAAATCTTAATTCTTGGTGGTGGAGATGGTTGTGCTGCAAGAGAACTTCTAAAATACAAAACCACAGAAAAAATAACTTTAGTAGATTTAGATAAAAAGTTAACAGATTTATTTATTAATGAACCTGTTTTAGCTTCTATTAACAAAAATGCTCTTACAGACAATAAGTTAAACATTGTCAACAAAGATGGATTTACTTTTTTAGAAGAAACCAACGATTTTTACGACTTGATAATTATAGATTTACCAGATCCAAGAAATGTAGAATTATCTCGATTATATTCTAAAGAATTTTATGAATTGTGTAATATTAAATTGACGCCAAATGGAGGAATTATTACCCAAGCAGGCAGTCCTTATTATACACCTTACGCTTATCAATGCATAAAAAAAACAATGGATAGTGCAAATTTTACAACTCTAGCTTTGCATAATCAAATTCTTACAATGGGAGAATGGGGTTGGATTGCTGGTATTAAAAGAAAAATCTCGAAAGAAGAAATTAATAAATCATTACTAAAATTTAACAATGCTAAGATTGCTACAAAATGGTTAAATAAAGAATCTATGCATTTAATAACCTCTTTTGGTAAAAATTTTTATGAGAAAAACACTATAGATTCCATAAAAGTAAATCAAATTAGTAACCCTGTTTTATATCATTATTACAACAAAGGAAACTGGGACACTTATTAACCTTATTTAAATGAAAGAAAAATATGTATCTCTAAAAGCAGAAATGTTTCATTTTGAAAAATGGATATCAATTACAAATCCAGAAACTTTAAAATCAACTTTTAATGATTTTCTTACAGAGTCTAGTTTTACAATCGTAAATTTTACAGAACATTATTTCCCTGTTAAAGGTTATACTTGCGTTTGGGTTTTAGCAGAAAGCCATTTGGCCATTCATACTTTTCCTCAAAAAAACACTTCTTACGTTCAAATTAGTAGTTGCAATTTCGAAAAATTAGAACATTTTAAAACTATTTTAAAAAGCATTTAAATCTGGTAGATTTTGTTTTTAACAATTCAAATTTTCAATTTCACTAAATAAAAAGTAACTTTAACCCTTAAAAAAGAATCAGTTACTAAATATCATTTTTAAAGCCAAGCCTTCTAGACTAATTTTGAAATGAATTTAAAATATATTATTATGAAAACTATTCCAACATTTACTTCAAAGAAATCTACATTTATTTTATTAGGATTATTTTTATCACTTTTCTTTTTTTCAACAGAATTAAAAGCCCAAGAACTTCTAGTTAAAGGTATTGTAAAAGGACAAACTTACGAAGAAACCGAGGTTTTAAACGGTGCAAACATCTTTTTAAAAGGAACAAATATAGGAACGAGTTCAAACAAAAAAGGTGAATTTACTTTTCCTCAAAAATTAAAAGTTGGAGATATTTTAGAAGTTTCTTACTTGGGTTTTATTACCAAAAGAATTAAAATTGGTGCAAATTCAACGTATTTAAAAATTATTTTACAAGAAGACGATAACCAAATGTTAGGTGCATTAAACAGCAACAAACGTTTTAAATCTAAAAGAAATAAAGAATAGGTTTTATGCCAAAAACTACATTCTTTTTATTTTTATTTTACGCAAGTTTTTGTTTTTCGCAACAATCAGATTTTAAACACATCAACTTTAGTAAAGCTGATAAAATTGCCAACGCAACCAAATCTAAAAGGTTGTACGAACTAAATAAACTTACCTATAATTTAACCAACAATCTAGAGACAGACGTAGAAAAGCTAAGGGCTATTTACATTTGGATTTGCAATAATATTGCTAATGATTTTAGATTGTATGCATCAAACGAAAGAAAAAGAAATCGTTTTGAAAAAGATTCTCTAAAACTAGAAAATTGGAATTCTAAATTTAAAAAAACACTCTTTAAAAAATTATTAAAAAAGAAAAAAACCATTTGCACTGGTTACGCTTATTTACTAAAAGAAATGTGTAAAATAGTAGGTATAGAATCTTATATGGTTAATGGTTTTGCAAGAACTGCTACTGTAGATTTTTCTAAACTTACTATGCCAAATCATACTTGGAATGTAGTAAAACTAAATAACAAATGGTATTTATGCGACCCAACTTGGTCTACAGGAATTTCTTTTCCAGAAGAAGGTAGGTTTCAATTTATTTACAATGATGGTTATTTTTTAGCAGATCCTAAATTGTTTTTCTATAACCATTTTCCTGTTGATTTACAATTTTCTTTATTAGGTGAAACTACTCCAAATTTTACAGAATATACTGAGTTACCTTTAATTTATGGTGATGCTTTTACAACTATTAAAGAGCATGTTTTACCAAAAAAAATGCATCATAACTTAACAAAAAATTCAGATTTTACTTTTCAATATGTTTTAAAGAACAAAGTTGATTTACAAAAAATTAAATTTATTGTTGATAATGGCATATCAGAAAAAATGATTATTCCAAAAATAGAAGTAGAAAATAACATTTTAACCTTAAAACACACTTTTAAAAACAGAGGTTTTTTTGATGTTCATTTATACATAGAAGAAAGATTAATAGCCACATACACTTTTAAAATTGCAAAATAAATTCTAAAATAATTAGTACTTTTAAAGCCTAACAACAAAAAAATCAAAAACATCAATGAAGTGGAGAGGCAGACGTAAAAGTTCTAATATAGACGATAGAAGAGGACAAAGTTCTAGCAGAGGATTTAGTGGTAGTTCTGGAGGTGGTATTAATACCATGTTAATCGGTTTACTACTTAAAGTAATTACAACAAAAAAAGGCTTAATTATTGTAGCTATTATTTTTGGAATCATGTATTTTACAGGCAATAACCCATTAAACTTTATAATGGGCACCCCAAATAACCAAATTCAAAATACAACGTATAAAGGTACTGCAGCAGAAAATGAATTGGCAGAATTTAGTGCCACAGTTTTAGCTGACACAGAAGACGTTTGGAACGATATTTTAAGAAATTATAGAGAACCAACTTTGGTGCTTTTTACAAATTCTGTAACCTCAGCATGTGGTTCTGCATCTAGTGCAACTGGCCCTTTTTATTGTCCTGGAGACGAAAAATTGTACATCGATTTAAGTTTTTTTCAAGAAATGGAAAGCAAATTAAATGCTCCTGGAGATTTTGCTCAGGCATACGTAATTGCGCATGAAGTTGGGCATCATATTCAAAATTTAATGGGCACTACAGATAAAATGCAACAACTTCGAGGACGAGTAAGTCAGAAAGAATACAATAAATTTTCTGTAAAACTAGAATTGCAAGCCGATTTTTTAGCTGGTGTTTGGGCACATCATTCCCAAAAAATGAATCAAATTATGGATAAAGGTGATTTAGAAGAGGCTTTGGGTGCTGCTTTTGCCACTGGCGATGATCTTTTGCAAAAAAAATATACAGGTACAGTTGTACCAGATTCATTTACTCATGGTACTTCTGAACAAAGAATGCGTTGGTTTAAAAAAGGTTTTGATACTGGTGATATAAATCAAGGTAACACTTTTAATGCAACTTCTTTATAATTTAATTTTGTATTATAAATGCACAAAATTGTAAAAGCGCAGCCTAAAGATGCAGAACTTTTATCTAAAATAGGAGCCGAAAGTTTTTTAACTGCTCACGGACATTCTGCTCCTAAAAAAGATATCGACAATTATGTAACCCATAATTTTAACGAAAACACTTTTAAATCTGATGTATTAGACGATAACAATTTGTATTATCTAATTTATTACAATAATAAAATTGCTGGGTACTCTAAAATCATCTTTAATAAAGCCAATAAAAACATACCTGCTCAAAACATTACAAACTTGAGCAGGTTGTATTTATTAGAAGAATTTTACAATTTGGGTTTGGGTAAAATTCTTTTCGACTTTAATCTACAACTTTGCAAAAAAAACAATCAGATTGGTATTTGGTTGGCAGTTTGGGTAGAAAACCAAAAAGCCATAAAATTTTACAATAAAGTTGGTTTTAAAAAAGTTGGTGATTATAATTTTAAAATATCAGAAAGGCATAGCAACCCAAATCATATTATGTATTTAGAATTTTAAATTTTTCTTTTGCTATCTTTGAGAAAAAAGATAATAAATGAAAAAATTAGCGGTTCTCCTATTTTTTGTATCCAAGGTAATTATTGCTCAAGTTGATACAGAAATTCATCTTTTTGATATTGAAATTTCTGGAGAAGATTATCACTTAAAAAACGGAAAAAACATTTCTAATAATAAAGGTTATGACAGTCAGCCCTATTTTTATAATGATAATCTTGTTTTGTTTGCATCAGCAAGAAATGGACAAACAGATATTGCAAAATACAACATAAGAAATCAAGAAATATCCTTTATTAATAACACAGAAAATGGTGGTGAATATTCGCCTCAGAAAATTCCGAATTCTAAAAATGTTTCTGCTGTAAGATTAGATAATGATGGTTTGCAACGCTTCTATACCTATAATTTTAAAACAGGTAAAGATTCTGAATTAATACCAAATGTAAAAGTCGCTTATCCTTATTGGTATAATCAAAATACGCTTGTTGCTTCTGTAATTGTTAACGATAGTTTACACCTTGTTATTTCTGATTTAAAAAAGAAAACCAACACCACAGTTGCCAAAATGGTTGGACGTTCGATACATAAAATACCGAATACAAAATTGGTGAGTTTTATAAGCAAAGCTGACAAAGAAAACTGGATTTTAAAATCTTTAAATCTAGAAAATAAAGAAATTAAAACCATCTGCTCTCTGGGTAAATCTGAAGATGTAACTTGGTTACTTAATGGTACTTTACTCATTTCTAAAGGGAATTCTATTTATAAATTCAATCCGAAGAAAGATAAAAATCTTAGTTTATTTTTCAATTTTACTGATGAAAATATTAATAATATATCAAGAATTGCGGTAAATGCTACAAGTACAAAATTGGCTATTGTTGCAGAAGTTTCGCCTGCCTATTTAGCCGAAGAACAATTACAAGGTTATAATAAAAGAGACATTGATGCATTTTTAAAACCGTATGCTAAAAATGTAAAAGTATACAGATTTCCAAATCAATTAAGTTATGAAGGCATAGCACAAATGAGAGAAAACTATGCTTCATTTTTTAAAAATACGCCAGATTTACATTGTAAAATCTTAAAAAGAATTGTTTTTAAGGATAAAATAATAGACCACGAATTGGTAACTGTAAATGGCAAAACCTTTAAAGCAGTTGCTATTTACACCACAAAAAACGGAAAAATTACAAGTGTAACTTTTATGTAAATTAAAAATGAAATTCATTCACTCAAAAGACAGATTAGAAAGTGTTTCAGATGGTGTTTTTGCTTTTGCAGCCACATTAATGGTTGTGAATATTGGTATAAACACTTCCATAACTTCTTTTACACAAGAACTGCCCAATTTTATAAGTTTTGCGGTTAGTTTTTTTGTGATGATGGCCATCTGGAAAGTACATTACAATTTTTTTAGAAGAACAAATTATATTGATAATTGGATTATTAGCCTAAATATGATTTTACTTTTTACTGTACTTTTTTACATATTTCCTATCCGTTCTTTATTAAATACAGGTATGGGAGGCGAAAAAATTAGTATCGATAATTTTTCGAATATTTTTCAGCTTTACAGTATTGGCTTTACTTTAATTTTTACCTGTTTTCTTTTTCTATATTTAAGAGCTTTTAAAAAGGATACAGAAAATGGCAAAAACCTAAAATTACTGTTTTATTCCAGACACTTTTTAATTTTTGTAATTGTGGGTGTTGTCTCTTTTATGTTAGCAAAATTTAAAGTAGGCTTACTATTTGGAGTTCCTGGGTTTGTGTATGCTTTTTTAGGTCCTCTATGTTATTTTCATTCTGTAAAATTTCATAAAAAACACAACTTAAAGTTTTAGTCAAAACGTTTGTTAAAATGCTTTTTTAAAAATACAACTTGTGCTAAAATCATTAATCCGAAGAAAAATATAGCATATAAAACCGTATTTGATAAACTTACTGCTGATAAAAATTCTGGAATTTGAATTTTATCTAAAAATGAAAAATTAAATTCTGGAGTTTGTATTAAACTTTCTTTTGATGTTTTAAGCGAAACCAAAACAATTGCTAACATACAGCCAACAATAATTGCCCAACCCTTTTTAGAAATTAAAGCTTTTGTTTTAAAAACTTTAGATTTACTTTCAGCCAAAATAGTTTTCATTAAAGAAGCTGTAAAATCTGCTGATGGTTTTTCTTGCTCAATTTCTTTTACATACTTTTTTGCAAAAGCATCTAATTCTTCTATGTGTTTATTTTCTCCCATAATTTTCTATAATTTCTGGTGATACATTTTCTTTAACAATAGTCAGTAATTTTTTTCTAGCTCTGTGTAATTTTACTTTTAAATTGGCTTCAGACAAAGAAGTAACTTCTGTAATTTCTTTTAAAGATAATTCATCATAATAAAACATCCAAATTATAGAACGTTGTTCGTTTGGTAATTTTTGCAAACAATTATCCATAATTTTAGAGCGCTCTTTTCTTTCAATTCCTTCTAAAATAGTTTCTACATCTTGTATTTGGTTGAATGTAATTTCATTAATTTCAAAAGTTGAACTATTTTTTTTATGCTTTTTAATTGCATCTAAACTTGTATGATATGCAATTCTGTACAACCAAGTAGAAAATTTAGAATCGCCTTTAAAATTGCTTAAATTTTTATAGGCTTTTATAAATGTATCTTGACTTATTTCTTCTGCCTCTTCCCTACTCTTTGTTATTTTAAACGCCAAACTAAACACCATATTTTTATAATTATCAACAAGATGTGCAAAAGCATTTGCATCTCCGTTAATAATTTTTGTAATATAAAGTTGGTCGTTGTTGTTGGTCATTTCTATTATGACTGTGTTTTATCATTTTAGGTTACACTTTTATTCCATTTTTTTAAAATTAAGATTTTAAATCCTAAAAAATTAAATAGAACAAAAACATAAAAAACTCAATCACAGAAATTTAAACAAACAAAACATCAAAAAAAGATAAAAAAATAAATTTTAGTGTAACCTAAACATAAAACTTGTCGTCAAAGCTACAAACACACAAAAATTAATCATTTAAACTTTAAAATTATAAATTATGGAAATCGCAGTTTTAGCAATAATATTTGGAAGCATCTTTGGAGTATTTTATTTGTTCTTTTCTACCAGAAACAAAGAAAGATTGGCATTAATAGAAAAAGGTGTAGAAGCATCAATTTTTATGAAAGGCCATCAAAAAACCTCATCATCTACAGGTAAAGTAATCGTTTTAAACTTAGCTGTTTTATTAATGGGAATTGGGCTTGGCGTATTTTTAGCACTACTTTTAGACACTTACACAACTATGGATAGTGATGGTATTTACCCTGCTTGTATTTTCTTTATGGCTGGTGTTGGTTTGTTTACTGGCTTTACTTTAACTAAAAAATTAGATCAAGAGTAAAATTTTATCAAAATTTAGCTTAAAACCACTTTATTTAACATAAAGTGGTTTTTCTATTTTTAAAAAGCGAAGTATCTTTAGCTATATTTTTTTTGATGGAACAAAATTATCAAAATTCAAAATTCAGAGAATTATTAGACAAACTACAACAAGAAAGTTGGCAACTAGAATTACTAATCTCTGGTTTTGCCATTTTCGGGCTTTTTTCTGCCATAGAACCTATAGGAATTCGATACGATATTGCAGAAAATGAACAAGATTTAGTAAGCACAATTTTATGGTATGCAGCCTTAGTTTCTAGTTGGATTTTAGTCTCTAACCTACTAATACACGTAATTTTAAGAGGTTTATGGATTGGTGCTTTGGGCTTACGTTATATTTCTGGAGATATCGATTATGATGAACTGAATTACTCAGAAAAATTTACCAAATTTTTACAAAAAAGAATTGGTTCTTTTGATAAGTATATTGCCAATTTAGAAAACTATTGTAGTGTACTTTTTGCAGTTTCTTTCCTGTTTATTTTCTATTTCTTAGCTTGTTTATTATGCTTAATTGCTATAATGTTAACGGTTTTTATTTTTTTAGATAACGATTTAAATGGCTTTTGGGAAACCATGTTTTTGGTAATAGGCATATCATTAATAGTATTTATTTGTTTTGGTGCTTTTTTAACTTTTATCGATTTTATTAGTCAAGGTTTTTTAAAAAGAAAAAAATGGATTTCTAAGTTCTATTTCCCTATTTATAAAATATTCAGTTTTATAACTTTATCCTTTTTATACAGACCTTTAGTTTACAACTTTTTAGACAATAAATTTGGTAAAAAACTCAGCTGGATTTTAATCCCTATTTATGTGGGCATCATTTTCTTAACTACATTTAGCAACCATAAATCGAATTATTTAAACAAAGAAAACAGATCATCTAAATACTATTCTAATGCCAATAATTACGATGATCAAATAGTACATGAAAACGATTTTATTAAAACCGCCTCAATTCCATCAAAAGTAATAACAGATAATTACTTAAAAGTATTTCTGATTCATAATGAAAATTTAGAGGATAGATTATATGAATTGAATAAAGGTCTAGAACCAAAAGAAGACAGAAGAGGCTTGCGTTCTAGTGCAGTTTCTTTTGGCAGTTTTCCTAAAAAAAGAGATAGTTTAACCAAAGAATATTACAAAACGCTTAATGATACTTATAAAATTTATATTGATAAAAAGAAATATAAATCCGATTTTATAGCAACCACAAATAAATATAAAAGACTGGGGTTTGAAACTTTTTTAGACATAGAAACATTATCTTATGGCAAGCATTTTTTAGAAATTACTAGAAAAAGAATTCGAAAAAAAGATACTGTAAACCCAATAATTGTAACCATTCCTTTTTGGAAATTTAAAAAGTAATACATGAAAAAAATTACATTCTTACTAATATTATTAACAACAATAATATCAGCACAAACAGATCAAAAAATTTATGACATAATAGATGCTGTTTCTGCGGATAGAATTAAAGCTGATGTAAAAAAATTAACCGATTTTGGTACAAGAAATACTTTTTCTGACACCATTTCTGAAACCAGAGGAATAGGAGCTGCAAGAAGATGGATAAAGTCTGAATTTGAAAGCATTTCTACAAATTGTGATAATTGTTTAAATGTATTTTATCAAAAAGATTTTGTAACCAAAGAAGGCAACAGAAGAGTACCTCATGATGCTTGGGTTGTTAATGTTGTAGCCATACAAAAAGGCACAAAATACCCAAACAGATACATTATTATGAGTGGAGATATCGATTCTAGAGCAAGCAATACTATGGATTTTACCACAGATGCTCCAGGTGCCAATGATAATGCATCAGGAATGGCAGGTACTATAGAAGCTGCAAGAGTTTTAAGCAAATATAAATTTGAAAGTAGCATTGTGTATGTTGGACTTTCTGGCGAAGAACAAGGACTTTTTGGTGGTGCTGGTTTAGCAAAACATGCCAAAGAAAAAGGATGGGAAATTATCGGTATTTTAAATAATGATATGATTGGTAACATAACTGGTGTAGATGGTGTTACAGACAATAGAGCGTTTAGAATTTTTTCTGAACCTATTACTACTGATGAAAAAGATGCTAAAAAATTGGCAAGACAAGCAACTGCTCGTCGTTTTTATGGTGGCGAAGTTGATGGAATTTCTAGACAACTAGCAAGATATGTGCACAAAACAACCAAAACGTATATGCCAGAAATGAATCCGATGATGATTTATAGATTAGATCGTTTTGGACGTGGAGGACATCACAGACCTTTTAACGACTTGGGTTTTGCAGGCATTAGAATTATGGAAGCTCATGAAAATTATACCCAACAACATCAAGATATTAGAACCGAAAACGGAATTCATTATGGTGATACTTTTGAGCACGTAAATTTTCCGTATGCAAAAAATTTAACTGCTGTAAACGCCATTAATTTAGCTTCTTTAGCTTGGGCTCCAAAAGCTCCTGAAGTTGTAGAAATTGGAGGTATTGTAAAACCATCAGCCAAATTAAGATGGAGCAAAGTTGAAGGCGCAAAAGGGTACAAGATTTATTGGAGAGACACAACTTCGCCTACTTGGGATTATTCTAGATATGTAGAAACTACAGAATTTACTTTAGACGGAATTGTAATTGATAATTTCTTTTTTGGTGTAGCTGCTGTTGGCGAAAATGGGCACGAAAGCGTAGTTGTTTTTCCGAATAAAATTTGGCGATAAAAGTGCGTTTATTTTACTTGTTTTTTTTAATAGTTTTTGCTTCTTGCGCTAAGAATGAAATAAAAACAAAACCAAAATTTATAAAATTTCAAGAGTTTGGCGATTCTATTTTCGTGGTTTTAAAGAATCCTGTTTTAGGAAATACTTTTCTTAAAATTAAAAATTTAGAGCTACAACAAGAAAAGTATATCGATTTTAAGAAACCAGATTCTATAAAAATTTTACAATTTTCTAAAAATGAATTCGATTCTATAAAAGTATTAGAAAAATACGAATTTACCTTTTTATATGGTCCTTCTAATTTAAAAAGATATGATACTTTGTACAATTATGCTTTGCCTTTTTTAAAAGGAAAACGTTATAAAATTTTACAAGGTCAAAATACCAGTTTTACACATAAAGGTAATTTCTCTAAATATGCAATTGACTTTAAAATGAAGGTCGGCGAAACTGTTTGTGCTATTAGAGACGGTTTGGTTGTTAATGTAAAAGAAGACTCCAATATTGGTGGTGGACTAAGAAAATACTTAAAATACGCCAATTATATAGTAGTTGCACACAATGATGGCACTTATGCACAATATGTACATTTAAAAAAAGAAGGGGCAATTGCAAAAATTGGAGACACCGTAAAACAAGGAGAACCTATTGGTTATTCTGGAAACACAGGTTTTAGTACACAACCACATTTACATTTTGCAGTTTATAAACCAACTCCAAATGGCTTTGCATCAATCCCCTTTGTTTTAAATGGTTCTTCTTCATCAAAATATAAAAAAGGAAAATTTGCTAAACATTAAGAATTCTATTTTAAATATTCATAAATTTTTTAATTTCTAATTGGCTTATTTCAGGATTTGCGCCTTCTTTTTGAGCCACCAAAGCTCCAATTGCACAAGCGAAATCAATCGCTTGTTGCGGTAAATAACCATTTAACAATTTACTGGTTAAAGTACCTAAAAAAGAATCTCCTGCACCCACAGTATCTTTAACTTTTATTTTATAACCACTATTGTAAAATAACTGATTATTGTATAGTAAAACTGCACCATGTTCCCCTTTAGTTACACAGATATGTTTTGTATTTGTTTTTTCTGATATAAAATGAATATTTTGTTCCAAATTTTTGAATTCAGAACCTAAATACTCACTTATTTCATACAGCTCATCATCATTAAATTTAATAAAATCGGCTTTATTCATAAAATCTATTAAAAGTTCTTTGGTATAAAATGGTGCTCTTAAATTCACATCAAAAATGGCATATTTAGCCACTTCTAAAAATTGATACAGTGTATTTTTAGAAACCTCATCTCTGCCAATTAAACTCCCAAAAACAAAAGCATCTGCCTGTTTTACAATTTCTGCTGCTGCTTCTTTAAACTCTATTTTATCCCAAGCTTTTGGATGCACTATTTGATAAGTTGCTCCACCTTTTTTATCTAAAGTTACAGTAACTTCTCCTGTAGAGAAATCTTCTAAAACCTGAATAAATTTTGTGTCTATTCCTTTTTGGTTGATAAAATCTAGAATTCTTTTTCCTAAATCATCATTACCAACAGCACTAATCATGGTAACCTGATTATTAAAAGAGCTTTGTCGAATGGCAACATTTAATGGTGCTCCTCCAATTTTTTTATGTGTAGGAAATACATCCCATAAAACTTCACCAAAACAAACAATTTTAGCCATATATTTTTATAATTTCTTTATTGATAAAAATGAAAAATAAAATGAGCAAATCGTATTTAAAATAATTATATACCATCTACTCATTTTACTTTGTACTTAATTTTTTAATAAATATTAGATTCTGATGTTCGTTGATTTATAGAACTCGCAAAAATACTTAACATGCGTTTTGCAATTCCTGTCCAACCAAAATTACGTCTTGCAAAACGAGCACCTTCTACAGACATTTCGTTTCTTAAATTTGGATATAAAAGTGGCATTGCCATCATTGCACCAAACTCTTTAGGCCTATGTGGATCTGCAAATAATGCTTGATTACCAAAATCTATCAAATCGCACAAACCTCCATGAACAGTAACCACACTTGGTGTACCACATGCCATGGCTTCTATGGCTACCATACCAAATGGTTCGTATCTAGAAGGCATTGCAAAAATACTTGCAGATCGATACACATTTGCTAAATCTTCATCTGCAATGTAATTTTTCCATTTTATTTTATCCATCACTCCAATTTCTGAAGCTACTTTTTTTAATTTTTCAATTCCTTCTCTATCTTGATTAGAATCTCCACCAATTGCAGCAACTAATCTCGCTTCTGGACAAAGTTCAAAAAGAGTTGGTAAAGAATTAATCAGCAAATCATACCCTTTGTTATGTGCCATTCTTCCTAAAGCAAGTACATCTGTAGGTTGTATATCGTATTTTGCTCTAATCTTATCATTTTCTTTAGATGGTACTGGAAAAAATCGATTTTCATCAATTCCTGGAGGAATCATGCTACAATTTTTTGGCAATACATCATACTGTTGTGTTAACAAGTCTACCTGAGGTAAAGTCGTGGCAATTACAAAATTACACATTTGATAAACGAAATATTCTTTTCTAATACGTTCTTTAAAACGATAGGTTTTTTCCATTTCTTGTTCATCCATATCACTACCCATTGTATGCTGTTTCCACCAACCCAAAGAGTGAGGTGTATGCACGTGACAAATACCTAATTCTTCTGCAATTTTTTGGCCTGCCCAACCTGCATCCCAATAATGAGAATAAACTACATCATATTTTTTATTCTCCTTTTTAATGGCAGCTAAAGTATTGGTTACAAACTTTTTTAAGTGATCGTGCATATCTTCTTTTCGGATAAACTTTTTACCGCCAAAAGGAATTCTCCATACTTTGCAATTTTCATTTACATCATCATATTCTGGCTGATCTTCAAACTGTCTTGTAACTAAATCTACGGTTTTACCTAATCTGCTAAAACGTTCTGCTAATTCTAAAACGTAGACAACTTGTCCTCCTGTATCTGGTTTTCCTAATTCTGCATTTGCCCCTACATATCCATGTAAAGAAATCATTAATATCGATTTCATCTTTCTATTTTTTAGTTTTAATTTTAGTTTTTGTTAATTTTAAATCGTGATAAGCAGAAATGTACTGAGCAGCAGACCAAGCTTGGTAAGCTTTACCCATTGGTTTACCTGTAACACCATGTGCCCATTCTGTAAATTCCCACTCGTGATTGATCCCTTCTTTATTGATTAATGCTAGTTTGTGTAATTCTGCAATAGCCACATCTCTAAAGCCTAATTTGTTTACAAATTTTACCCAAAAGCCACCAACAAAAGGCCATATACCTCCATTATGATAATGATTAGGCAAATTGAGCAGGTTTACAGTGTAATAAGGCCTCCAATCTGGATCTCCAGGACTTACTACTGGGTATACATTAGCTACAGGGAAAGGATCATTTACACCTACACCTAACATAAATTTAAAAGTTTGATGTGCTTTTTCTGCATCTATAGTACCATGTAAAAAGGCCAAAATATTTCCAAGTGTATCACATCTCCAAGAAAAATCGAAAGGTGTGGTTTGTGCAATTAAATAAGATGTATCTCCTAGAGTAAATTGTTTTTCTGCAAAAGACACTGAGCTAAATAATTGTTGTTGTGTAGATGGCCAAAAATTAGTAACAATCTCTTTTTTAATTACTTGAGACCATCTAATATACTCCCCAGCTTCTTCGTGGTTTCCTAACATTTCTAACATTCTACCAAAACAAACGTTAGATCTGTACCATAGAATTTCATCGTATAAAATATTATAACTTCTACCAAATAAGTCTGTCCAATCTCCAGCTTCTGGTATTTCTAAAAGCGCATCATTATTACTATCGTGTGCACCCAACCAACGCATGGTTTCTTTAATATCACCAATATATTTTCTTAAAAAATCGATGTCTTTGGTAACATTTATATATTCATAAAATGCAATGATTACCCAAATTCCACTATCAATAGAACAAATACCACCTACTCCAGAATAATCTGGTGTGTTGTCTTTTATCCTTACGTTTGATGGAATTTGACCACTTCTTGAAATGTGTTCTAATAAAGTTAATAAAGTTTGACGCTGACAATCGTGAATTTCTTTATCATGAATTAAAGATAAAGATCCTATAACAGTAATTGCACCATCTCTAGCCCAAACACTGTAATAATTTTCATCTGTTCCATGAGCCACATTGTCTTTTATAGAACAAGCAGAAAAACCTAATGGAGTTATATTTTTCTTTAAAGCTTCTACTGCTTTTACGTACCCTTCTTGTATTAAAGCCAATTGCTCATCACCATCTTCAAGAGCGATGTTGTCTAGTTCTTTCTGAATAAAAAATTCATCTGAATGGTCTATGTTATTTTCTTTACTAGCTTCTATTGGTAATACTTTATAATAGATTAAACCCTCTATAATACCACCTCCTTTTTCTTTTTCTGTGTGATAAACTTTTTTATGTTTTGTGTAATTATAAAGTTCTTCGTGGGCATTGGAAACAACAATTCCGTTTACATTTTTTAAATCGAACATTGCAGAATCGTTTCCACTATCTCCAGCTACTAAAACTTGATTGGTTTTTAGTTTTAACCTTCTTAAGAGCCACTCTAATGCGTTTCCTTTATTTGCCCATTTTGGTAAAATGTCTAAAAATTTATTACCAGAATACACCACATTTACATTCATATCTGCATCCCAAAACCTTTGAGAAACGCTTTCAATTAAATCATCGCTGGCATCATGAAAAAAGTAACTTCTTTTATAGCTGTGTTGAAATTTACTTGGTTGTTCGCTTATAGGATGATCTAAACTATACATAATAGTTTCTACAGAATCTAGATTCCAACCATCATCTAATACATCGTTAAATTCTTTTACTGTTGCACCTTTTTTGTAATCGTAAATATGAGTACCTACACCAGAAATTATGTAATCTGGTTTTGGCAATACGCCTTTATCTATTAAACCTAAAACATCATCTATTAATCTACCTGTATTATATGTTAAAATAATGTCTAAATCGTCTGCATACTTTATCCAAGTTTTGGTAAAGTTGCTTTTAAAAGTGTGGAAATCGATTAGGGTATTATCGATATCAAAAGATAATAATTTTATATGGTTCTCTAAATCTGAGTTGTTCGAAATCATAAAATATTTTTATAAAGTTTAAGTTTCAATATTTGTTAAATTAAAAAAAACAAAAATCAAATCCAAGTAGAAGACCGGTTTTAGCTTTTTAGAATTGCATTTTTATGATTATGATAATTATAGGTATTAATTAATCTGATTGCTGTATTTTGAAAACCATTATTTTCAAAAATTTTATCCGTAAAAAACTAATTAATTGGTGCTTTTTTTGTTTGAAACATTAAACTTTGCATCTGCTTTACGAGTACTTTTTCTGTATTATTGTATCTTTAGGCTATGTCAGAAAAACCAGAACTTTATTTTAAAAATGACTTAGAATGGAGAAATTGGCTCTCTAAAAATTATGCAACATCTAAAGGAGTATATTTAATTTTTTACAAAGTAGCAAACGAAGAAGAGTCTATGAGATGGGAAGAAGCAGTAAAAGTGGCTTTATGCTATGGCTGGATAGATGCTACCGTAAAAAGTTTAGGAAATGGCAAACGCAGACAATATTTTTGCCCTAGAAATACCAAAAGTATTTGGAGCGCTTTAAACAAAAAATACATTAAAGAACTTACCGCAAATAATTTAATGCACAAAAGCGGACTAGAAATTATTGCAATTGGCAAAAAAAATGGTTCTTGGGCTGCTTTAGATGATGTTGAGAAAGGTATAATACCTACTGATTTACAAGCTGAATTCAATAAAAACGAGATTGCTTTTACCAACTTTAAAAACTTTGCACCTAGTTATAGAAAAAGTTATTTGTATTGGATTCATCAAGCAAAAAGACCAGCTACTAGACAAAAAAGAATAGCTGAAATTATTTCTTTTTGCGAGCAAAATATTAAATCTAGGGATACTCGCTAAAAATAAAAAGCTATCTAGACCAAAGTCTAAATAGCTTTAAAAAAAATAAACAAAAAGAAAATTATTGAAGTAAGCTGTATACAAATTCTGGATGACCACGCTCACCATCTGCATTTGTTAATGCTAAAAATTTTAATTTGTATAGATTACCATCTGTATCATTAACCACATAAAAAACATTGTCTTTTAAAGAAGGTAAACTACCTGGCCCTCCTCCATTTCTCCAGCTACTTCCTATACTTCTTTGATCTGTTACAAAATTTGCTGTTACAACATCTGTTAAAGTAAAAGTATCGTAAGTAAGAGCGTCTACATCTGTATCAATCATGTATACTTGTGCGTCTGCTTTTGTATTATTTGTAATAAAATCAGAATATCCGTAAGAACCATAACCTTCTATTTCATTTGTAAAAACAGTAAAGTTTAAATCCCAGTTTTGTTTTTCTGGTTCTACACTCGCTTCTCCATCAGAATTAAAACTAAAGAAAGTAAAATTATAAGTTGCGTTTTTAGCAATAGTTACTTCGTTATAAGTTGTAGCATCTAAATCTGCATATTGTAAAACATAATCAGAACCGCTTTTTAGAATTCTAATTTTTTTCCAACCTCTAGTATCGCCTGTAATAGCCACACTTCCTGTTTCTGGAGTTTCAGTGCCAACTTCATATCCTAAGTTTAGTAAATACACATTATTATTTGCATCTGTATCTGAAATTTCTGCAATTGCTGTTTCTGTAATTGTACCAATTGGGGCATCTACATAAGCTGTATTTGCTGCATCAAAAGTACCAACTGCAACTTTTGGTAATAATTCTTGTACTTCTGCTGTTGTTGAATTTACTGCATTTATATCTGTAGAAGATAATTGAGCAGTTGCCATATACAGTGATCCATTAAGTGCTACTCTAAACTCAGAACCAGAATAAAAACCAAGATCCCAAGCATCTCTTTTAACAACGGTTGTTGTGTTTGTGCTTAAATCTATATAAACTTGGTTTGGTTGGTTTGCACCACCAACTTCTGGTGCTATAGATGCTCCATCAATTACAATAATTATGGGTTCTGTGGGTGTATCATCATCATTACAGCTTATAAAAGAAAACACTGTAACACATAAAATAAAAGTTAAGAATTTGTTTATCATGATTATTTAAATTAAAAATTAAGATTATATAATAGTTTTAAGTAATAAGATTTGCCATAACCCAATAATAAAGCACTGTTGTTGGCGGAATGAATACCTTCTGAATTCGTGCCACTAACATTTACGTTAACAACATCAAAAAGATTTCTACCTCCCAGAGTTACTTGGATTTTGTTGTTTAAAAATGATTTTTTCATTGAAGCATCTAACCAGTTATAGGCAGCTGTAGTAGATTTTGTGAAAATTGAATTCCCATCTGTATCTACATCAGTAGACACGTAATTTTGTTGTTTACCATTATGTTTTAGCAAAACTGTTAAGGCTGTTTGCCACTTTTTTATATTGAAAGTTGCACTTGTGTTTAATTGAAAAGAATACAAAAAATCATCTTCTACATTGGCTTCATTTTCTGATATTCTAGATATTCCTTGTAAGGTAGCTCCTATATTAAATGTCCACACATCTTTTTTAAAGCTGTTAGTTGTGGTAATACCCCAAAGTTTATAACTATCAATATTTATGTATTGATATTGTAATGGAATTGTATTTACAATGGCTAAATCTATTTTATCAGAAACATCTAAATAGCTAACTTTTATACTATTTAGCACAGAAATATTATTTATATAACTGTATTTTTTTAGATTGATAAAAGCTGTAAATCCATTTTCAGGATTCAAGTTTTCATTACCTCTCACATCATGATTAGAATCTACAAAATAATAATAGAGTTCTTCAAAATTAGGTGTTCTGTAAGATGTACCAATATTACCACGTAATTCAAATCCATTTTTTATTAAGTAACGTGCACTTAAAGAACCCAAAACTTTAGATTTAAATAATGAATTGTATTCGTATCTAATTCCTGGTCTTAACGTAAACCTCTCAGAAAATTTATATTCAGAAGAACCAAAAACAGCAAAATTATTTTGTGATTGTTCCTTATCTTTTCCTGTAATTTCTCCAGAAGATTCTGTATCAAAACCCGTTATAAAACGAGTTTCATAGCCTAATTGAAAATTAAATTTATCGCTTTTTACAAGGTTATTAATATTACCTTTAGAAAAGAATACTTTACTAGATTGATACGTTTCATCGGTTTCATTACTTCGTTCTTTACTTAAAATAAAGTAGTTAAACTCATTTAAATTTCTTTTTTGTTCTTGATAAGAAAGAGCAACATTATAATTAGCTCCAGAATTTAATTGCCCTAAAAAATTTAAATTATTTACAAATCTGTTAGTTGTAAAAATTCTATCTGTAGCAGAAGGGTTACTTGTTTGTGCTGCAACATCTATATTTGCTCTTACAGTAGCATCGTAATAATTAATTAACTCATTAAAATATTCGAACTTATAAAAAAATTGAAATTTTTCTTTACGATATTGAACAAAAGCATTGGTATTTAATTGTTCTTTTGGCAACCAATCATAACCTCTTAAACCATCGTTTTCGTAATAATTTGCACCTTGTTTGCCATTATAAAAACCAGCAAAATCATTTCTATTTACACCTAATCTTACTAACCAATTATCAGTAACATGATTCGCTATATTTAAAGATTGTATATGCCTACCTTCATCAAACAAAGCATATTCTTTACTTACAGTTTCTTCTTGTATAGAAGCTCTAATTTGCCAATTGTTGTCTATATTTTTTTTAGTGATAATATTTATAACTCCAGAAACGGCATTGGCTCCATACTCTACACCCATTGCTCCTTCTACAATTTCAATACGCTCTATATCATCTAAATTTATTTGGGTTAAATCGATGTTGTTTCCTAAACCATTATCACTTACTAACGGAATATTATCAACCAAAATATTAAAGTATTGCGCATCTAATCCAAAGAAAGAAATGCTAGACTTACCTGTTTGTGAACTTGGTATAATTGTTAAGTTCAAATTAAAATTCAATAAATCTGCTAAATTATTCGCTGCCTGATTTTCTATTTGCTCTCTCTTTATAACAATTACATTGTGTACCGATTTTTTAATAGACCTTGGGTTATACTGCCCAGTAATTACAACCTCCTCTAATTCAGTAATTTTAGTAGAATCTTTTTGTTGCTCTTGGCTAAATGCAACCAAGTTTATCAATAAGAAAAAAACAATACATTTGTTATTTAGAAACATTCTTAATAATTTTCGACAAATATATATCTTATTTTTAATCAATCTAAATTAATTTTATATTTTTGTCAAAAAATAAATACTACCTAAATAAATCATAAATGAAAAAACTAGTACTAACAAGCTTTTTACTTATTGTTGCGTTTATAACAAATGCACAAAGCAAAAAAGCAAAAGACAAAGAAGCTATTAAAGAAATGTGCGGCTGTTTTGAGGTAACTTTCAATTTTGCTGAAACTTTTAATTATAGCGAAGATGAAAATTATAAACCTTCTAAAACCAAAGTAGACAAAGGTTTAGAATGGGCTGGTTTGGTTGTAGATGATAACAATAAAATATCTATTCAGCATCTTTTACAAGTTGGTAACCCTGCTAAACCTATGATTATTAAACATTGGAGACAAGATTGGCTGTATGAAAACACAGATTTTTACATGTTTAATGGCGATAACAATTGGACCTATAGTCGAAAAGACAAAAAAGAGGTAAAGAAACAATGGACACAAAAAGTATATCAAGTAGATGACAGTCCTAGATATGAAGGTTCTGGTTCTTGGGTACATGTAGATGGAAAAAGTTATTGGGAAAATACAACAACTGCTCCTTTACCTAGAAGAGAATATACAAAAAGAAGCGATTATAATATTACTTTAAGAACAAACAGACACGAAATTACAGATTATGGTTGGGTACATGACCAAGATAATAGCAAATTAATTCGCGAAACTGGTAAAGACGATGTAATTTTGGCCAAAGAAAAAGGATACAATACTTATAAAAGAGTTGATGATAGCAGATGTAAAGCCGCTGCAGATTGGTGGGCTGCACATAATGAAAAATGGCAACTAGTTAGAAACAAATGGGCAGAAGTTTATGGTAGAAATACCAATTTAACTTTAGCAACTAAAGTAGATAACAAGCCACTTTACAAACATTTATTTGCTGATGAAATAAGTGAAGAACAAGAAATGAATACAATAATCGAATCATTTGTAAAAAAATAAATAAAAATGAAAAATTCTCAAAAAATATCAATCTTATTATTTCTGATTAGCTTCGGAACTTTTGCACAACAAAAAAACATTTTTCACGATCGTAGTTTTTGGCAATCTAAACCAAGCATAGCTACTGTAGATCAAAAAATTGCAGAAGGTAATGATGTAGAAAAATCGAACAGAAATGCGTTTGATGCTACTGTTTACGCTATAAATGCAAAAGCCGATGATGATGTAATTAAATACATCATTGCAAAAAACAATAACAACGTAAATAAAATTACTCACGATGGTAGAACGTATTTACACTGGGCTGCTTACAGTGGTAAATTAGAAGTTATGAAATACTTAATTTCTAAAGGTGCAAAAACGGATGTTGTAGATACGCATGGTAATACATTTCTAAATTTTGCAGCTTCTTCAGGGCAAGCAAATCCTGAGATTTATAAATATGGTATTGAGGTTGGAGCAGACATTACTAAAGAAAAAAATCATGATGGTGCAAATGCTTTATTGTTAGTAGCTGCTCACCTAAAGGATTTTAAAATTGTAGATCTTTTGATAGCCAATGGTGCTTCTTTAAATGATAAAGATAACAATGGAAATGGCTTTTTTGAATATGCTGCAAAAGGTGGAAACACAAAATTTTTAGCAACTTTAATAGACAAAGGAATTGATACTGGTAAAAACGCAATGATTTTTGCAAGTCAAGGCTCTAGAAGAAAAAGTAACACTTTAGAAACGTATCAATTTTTGGCAGACAAAGGCATTAACGTAAATGTTATCGATCATGAAAACAGAAATCCTTTGCATTTAATTGCTAGAAATAACAAAGACATCAACATTTATAAATTCTTTTTAGAGAAAGGTGTAGATGTTAATTTACAAGATCATGAAGGCAATACTCCTTTTATGGTGGCTGCTAATAGTGGTAATTTAAAAATTGTAGAATTTTTGGCTAAAGAGGTAAAAAACATCAACCTAAAAAATAAAAAAGGTACAACAGCTTTAACAAATGCAGTGAGTAGAAATTCTGCTGATGTTGTTGCTTTTTTAATAGAAAAAGGTGCAGATATTAATACTGTAGACAAAGATGGTAATACACTTTCTTACTATTTAATTAATAGTTTTGGTGGTAGAAATAAAGAGGCTTTTGAAACCAAATTGAAAGTTTTAGAAAATAACGGATTGGTAATAAACAAACTTCAAAACTCAGGCAATACCTTATTACATATTGCAGCAAACGAAAATAATTTAGCTTTATTAAAAAGGTTGGCTGAATTTAATATTGATGTAAATGCAAAAAATAAAGAAGGCATAACTGCATTGCAAATTGCAGCAATGAAAGCCAAAGACGACAAAATTATAAAATACTTATTAAGTGTTGGTGCAGATAAAAACATTAAAACTGATTTTGATGAAACTGTATATGATTTGGCATCAGAAAACGAATTATTAAAAAAGAAAAACATCAACATTACATTTCTAAAATAAAATTACAAAAATGAAAACTAAAAGAACCCTTTTAATATTGCCAGTTGTATTCATAATGATAACTGCTTTATTTAGTTTTAAAAAATACACAGAAAGCTCGCCTTATAAATGTATGATTCAGATGAAAAATTATACTGGTGAAGGTGCTTATATTGTAATCTCTTTATTAAATCCTAAAGGTGAATATGAAGAAACTTTATATGTTCAAGGTGATGATGATGAATGGTATTTTGACATTACAGAATGGTGGAATTTTCAAGGAAAAAAACGTGCTGATATTGATGCCATAACTGGTGCAACTATTAGTGGTGGAGAGCGTTCAATTAGCGTAATTCAAATTCCTGATGATAAAGTAAACCAAGGGTATACTATTAGATTCGAAACTGCTGTAGAAGACCAAGGATACCATAAAGATGATGTAGAGTTTGAGTTGACATCAGAAAACATAAAATCTAAAGTTGAAGGCAAAGGATTTATTCGTTACATAAGAATGATGCCTCAATAACACATTCAAAAAAACAAATACCCACTGATTTAAAGTTTTAAATCAGTGGATATTATACCCTAAAATCAATAGTCAGAACCAGCCACAATTTATGACCATTTCTATTTGGAGATTTAGCCACCTAACCTTGGCTTTATCTACGGCCCTTTTTATTATTATTGCCTCGATTACAGGAATAATTTTAGCCTTTGAGCCAATTTCAAATCAACTACAACCTTATGCTGCTGTAGATACAGAAGAAGTTTCTATTGCAAAAACCATTGCAATTTTATCAGAAAAATATGATGAAACTATTACTCTAGAAGTTGATGAAAATAATTTTGTAAGTGCCTCTGTAATTACAAAAGATGGCAAAAGTGAAACCTTTTACATAAACCCAAAAACGGGAGTAAAAGTGGGTGATTTAATAGAAAAAGCACCTATTTTTGAATTTGCAACCAACTTACACAGATCTTTATTTTTAAAATCTACAGGACGTTTTCTTATTGGTTTTGTTTCTTTTTTACTTTTATTAATTGCCATTTCTGGAGTTATTTTAATTGCTAAAAGACAAGGAGGCTTTCTTAAGATTTTCTCTAGAATTATAAAAGAAGACTTTAATCAATATTACCATATTGTTTTTGGTAGATGGTTTTTAATTCCGATTATAATTATTACAATAACTGGTGTTTATCTATCATTAGAAAAATTTTCTTTATTACCAAAGGATAAAAATAAACATCAAAAAAACGAAGCTTATACAAATACAACAACTCAACTAAAACCTTCTGATTTTGAAGTTTTTAAAACTACAAGATTAGCGGATGTAATAAGTTTAGAATTCCCTTTTTCTTCGGATGAAGAAGATTATTTTTACCTAAAAACTATTGATAATGAATTTGCTGTTCATCAATTTAATGGACAAATTGTAAGCAATAAAAAACAGTCTTTTACTAATTTAGGTTCTTATTACAGTTTAGTTTTACATACTGGTAAAGGTTCAATTTTGTGGTCTATTGTGTTGCTTTTAGCCTGTTTTGCTATTCTATTTTTTATCTTTTCTGGTTTTTCACTTACTATTAAAAGAAGAAAAAATACTTCAGTTATTAAAAATAAGTTTAGCAAAGATGATGCTGAATTTATCATTTTGGTAGGTTCTGAAACCGGAAGTACTTATAACTTTGCCACTGCATTTTACAAAGCATTGCTAACAGCTAATAAAAAGGTTTTTATATCAAACTTAAACAGTTATACTACTTATAAAAACGCAAAAAACATAGTTGTATTTGCAGCTACTTATGGTGATGGAGAAGCGCCAATTAACGCAAATAAATTTCTATCTAAATTCGATAAGACACCACAAAAAAACACTTTACAATTTTCGGTAGTAGGTTTTGGTTCTACAGATTACAAAGCCTATTGCCAATATGCAATTTTGGTACATTCTACCCTGCAATTACAAGAAAATTTTGTGCCTATTTTGCCTATTTTTAAAATTGACAATCAATCTTTTGCTTCTTTTAAAACTTGGTTAAAAGAGTGGAATTCCTTTTATAGGATAAACCTAAAAATCAATCAAGAAGACTTACAAAACGAAAAACAAAAAGAAGAAATTTTTACAGTTCTCGATAAAACTGAAAGTAATGTTGATAATACTTTTTTAATTGAATTAAAACCATCAAAAAAAATAAAATTTACTTCTGGAGATTTGCTTTCAATTACTCCAAAAAACGAATTTAAAAAACGGTTGTATTCTATTGCAAAAATTGATAATAAGATTTTGTTGAGCATTAAAAAACATGAGTTTGGTGTGTGTTCTAATTATTTAAATTCGCTACAAACTAATGATAAAATTGTTGCTTCGATTCATAAAAATAAAAGCTTTCACTTTCCTAAAAAAGCCAAAGAAGTTCTTTTAATTGCCAACGGAACAGGAATTGCTCCGTTTTTAGGGATGATAAACCACAACAGTAAAAGTAAAGTACATTTGTTTTGGGGAGGTAGAACTAGAGAATCTTTTAAAATTTATGAAGAAAAAATTGAAATTGCCTTAAAAAACAAGCAATTAACTTCTTGTAAAACTGCATTTTCTCAAGAACAAGAAACTAAAATTTATGTGCAAGATCTTTTAAAAAATGATGCTGATTTAATAGCAAATACGTTAAAAAATGGAGGTGAAATTTTAATTTGTGGGTCTTTAAACATGTTAAATGGAGTTACAGAGGTTTTAAACAGAATTACAGAAAATGCTTTAAAAACACCTTTAAAAATTTATCAAGAGAACCATCAAATTAAAACAGATTGTTATTAAATACAGGTGTATGTGTCAAAATTCTAGAATCATATCAAGTGTAAAAAATGGCGAACTTGTTGTTTGTGATGGTTGCAAAAATTATGCATTAACCTACAATAATGTATATTTTCAATTTGATAAACATCAACTTTTAGAGTTCAGAAAATATATTGCCAATATAGATGTAGCATATTGGCTAGAATATTATGCGCATACCACCAAACAAAGAAAAATACCTGTAACTACCTTGCATCAAAATTTAGTGTTAGTATTTAGTTTAGAGGAAATTGAAGAATTAAAAATACTCTTATTGTTGAAAGAAAATCCTAACAATGAATTTATAAATCTTGAACAAATTAATTATCCTTTTATTCTAAATTAAAAAAACTTCATTCTAAAAAACGCTATTTTTAGCCTTTTAACTTTCTACCAATAAATCGAATTACTTTACTTACGCCATTATGAAAATCACCCTCTTTTAATTCCACATCAACTTCTTCTAATTTAATAATTTCAAACCCAGGAAAATCCTTTTTAATCATTTCAACTGAAAATAACATGTCTATCTGATTTGGCCCTCCTAATTTTGGATTTGCATTGCGTAAAGGCAAATGATTTTTACTAAAACCTTCTAAAATAATGATACCATCCTCAACGATTAACTCTGCAATTTTCTGATGATAGGTGCTTAAAATATCTGTTGGAAAATGAGCAAATATCAATGCAGCAGCATCGTATTTATTATAAATAATATCTAAATCAAACAAATTCCCTATTTCATAGTGTATTTCAACATTTTGTTTTTCGGCTAGTTTTAAGGCTTTTTTCTTTCCTTCAACACTAATGTCAAAAGCGGTAACATCTAAACCTTTTTTTGCTGCATAAACTGCATTTCTACCTTCTCCTTCTGCCGGAAATAATATTTTACCTGTTAATTGATACCGATTTAAAACATCTTTAAAGAATTTATTAGGCGCTATCCCATATGCATAATTGCTATTTGCATATCTTTTATCCCACATTTCTTTCATTGACTGTTTTTTTTTATAAATTGATGAAAAATTGAGCTCTTTTGATTAAAATTACAATCCGTTGATAAAATTACCATAAGGATCTTTAAATTGTGTGCCTTCTGCAAAACGATATTTACTTAGTTTTTTAAACTCTACCAAAGCCCACAACACAAATTCTTTTACAAAATATTTGTCTGAGGTATTCATATTGGGTTGATACTCTTTTAAGAAATCATCTAAAGGTTTTATTTTATCTAATTCATTTTTATAGGTTTCTTCTGCATAATCGTCTAACAACTCAAAATCTTCATCCGCATTAAAAAACCAAGACACAATAGCATCATAAGGTGATTCTTCTCCTTGTTTTTCTAGTTTTTTAATTTCTGGAAAATAGGTTGGGAATAAAGTTTTTATCGCATTTTTAATTAAGTTTTCTGCAACCACTTGTGCACCTTCTTGTTCCCCTTCATACACCAATTCTACTTTACCTGTAATGGCAGGTATAATTCCGTCAAAATCATGTAAACGAATCATGGTTTCTGTATCTCCAGATAAAATGGCTCTTCTTTCGGCTGTGCTTAGTAAATTTTCATAGGCAGAAATACTTAAACGTGCACTAACACCACTTTTTGCATCTATATATTCGCTATCTCTGGCTTCAAAAACAATTTGTTCTAATAAATCTTTGGCCAATTCTGGTACTTTAATAAAGTCTTTTTCAACATTTTTGGCTTCTTGTTGGGTAATTATTTTTGCAGTTTCTATATCTTCTGGATAATGTGTTAGAATCTGAGAACCAATTCTATCTTTTAAAGGCGTAACAATACTACCTCTATTGGTATAATCTTCTGGATTTGCTGTAAACACAAACTGCATATCTAAAGGCAAACGCAATTTAAAACCTCTAATTTGAATATCTCCTTCTTGTAAAATATTAAACAATGCCACTTGAATACGTGCTTGTAAATCTGGCAACTCATTAATCACAAAAATACACCTGTTGGCTCTTGGAATCATTCCGTAATGAATTACCCTATCATCTGCATAACTCAATTTTAAGTTTGCCGCTTTTATAGGATCTACATCACCAATAATATCGGCTACAGTTACATCTGGAGTGGCTAGTTTTTCTGCAAATCGCTCACTTCTATGCAACCAAAAAATCGGTGTTTCGTCTCCTTTTTCTTTGATAACCTCCAAAGCATATCTTGATATTGGGTTTAGAGGATCATCATTAACCTCAGAACCTGTTACAACAGGAATGTATTCGTCTAACAAATTCAACATCAATCTAGCCAATCTTGTTTTTGCCTGACCTCTTAAACCTAATAAATTTATATTATGTTTACTTAAAATAGCTCTTTCCAACTCTGGGATTACTGTGTTTTCGTAACCATGAATGCCTTTAAAAGCAGTTTCTTTGTTCATCATTTTACTAATCAGATTTTCTCTCAACTCATCTTTTATCGATTTTGATTGATATCCTGATTTTTTTAATTCTCCTAATGTTTTTATATTCATATTATTGTGATAAGAGAGTATAGAAAATAGAGAAAAGACTATTTACTGAGACCATTTAGGAAACCCATAGTCATTCTTTGCCATTCAGAAATTAAATTCTCTAACTCTTCTAATTGTTTAGTGTTTATATATTCTTTATGATGTGCTATTAATAATTGTGTTCCTAATTCAAAACTAGAACCAAGAGAAATATCTAAAAAATGACTAAAAGATTTGTTTGTTCTGGAAGATCCTTCAGAAATATTACTTGGAATCGAAATTGAACATCGACTTATTTGAGAAGACAAATCATATCTTTCGTGCTTAGGAAAACTGTCTACAATATCAGAAATTAAAAAAGACAATTTTAAACCCATTTGCCAGATTTTCAAATTTTTATAATTATGTCTTTTCATCTTTAAATTTTTAAGTCTTTTACTCTTTTCTCTTTATTCTATATTCTTTATTCAATTTTTACCCTCTAATTCTTTTTTTCCTATTCGTTTCGTAATCTTCAAAAATCATTTCTCCCAAACCTTTTAAACCAGTGTAAAATGCTTTACCTTGATTGGCCTGTGTAAATGCTCGTACAAATTGCATTAAATAAGGGTCTTGTGCAATCATAAACGTAGTGATTGGAATGTGCAATTTTCTGGCTTGTTGAGCCATTGCATAACATTTGTTTACAATGTATTTGTCTAGACCATTGCTGTTTTTGTAATATTGTCCATCAGGCAAACGCAAACAACTTGGTTTACCATCGGTTATCATAAAAATTTGTTTGTTGGTATTTTTCTTTCTGCGTAATAAATCCATTGCCAATTGCAAACCTGCTACTGTATTTGTATGATAAGGCCCAACTTGCAAATAAGGCAAATCTTTAATTTTTATAGTCCAAGCATCATTCCCAAAAACCAAAATATCTAAAGTGTCTTTTGGATATCGAGTTGTAATTAACTCTGCCAAAGCCATAGCTACTTTTTTGGCTGGTGTAATTCGATCTTCACCATACAAAATCATGGAATGACTGATATCAATCATCAACACAGTACTCATCTGACTTTTGTGTAAAGTTTCTTCTACTACTAAATCATTTTCAGTTAAATTAAAACTGTCTATTCCGTTATTAATTTGTGCATTTCTAATGCTTTCTGTAACTGAAACTTTGTCTAAAGCATCTCCAAATTGATAGGCTCTAAAATCTCCTGTGTGCTCATCTCCAATTCCTGGAGATTTACTTTTATGATTTCCAGAACCACTGCGTTTTATTTTACCAAAGATATGATTCAATGCTTGCTGACGAATGGCTCTTTCTGTTTTCGGAGTAATTTTTGTACCTCCAGTTCCATCGCCTTTTATTTCTTCTTTAATATAGCCTTTCTTCTTTAAATCTTCAATAAAATCGTCTATGGTATAATTTTCATCAGTAAGATTGTATTCTTTGTCTAAAGAGCGCAACCAATCTATGGCTTCATCAAAATCGCCAGAAGTATGTGTAATTAATTCTTTAAAAATTTCGAAAAGTTTCTCGAAAGGAGATTGCTCTTCTGCCTGGTAGGTTTTAAAGATAAATCCTTTTCTTTTTTTGTTGTTTTTCATCAATATAAAAATACAGTTTTATCTTCTTAAAAAGTAAAGATTAACATTGCTTTATTATATGTACATATAAATTTGTCTTATCAAATTAAAAAAAGATTAAACAAAAAATAAATTATCTTTACACTATGGCAAAAATAATTATTACAGGAGGTACTGGTTTGGTTGGTACAAGACTTACAGAAATGTTATTGAAAAACAATCATGAAGTTGTTATTCTAAGCAGAAATCCTAAGCATAAAAATGAATATAAATGGGATATTTCAACAGGTTTTATCGACAAAAAAGCTTTATTGAATGCAGATTACATCATTCATTTAGCGGGTGCTGGAATTGCTGATCAACGTTGGACAGCCGAAAGAAAAAAAATAATTATAGACAGCAGAGTACAATCAGCCAACTTACTTTTTAACAAAGTTAAAGAATTCCAAATTGCACTTAAAGGGTTTATTTCTGCCTCAGGAATTGGGTATTATGGTGCTGTTACTTCTGAGCATATTTTTGTTGAAACAGATGAAGTTGGTCGTGATTTTTTAGGTGAAGTTTGTGAAAAATGGGAAGATGCTGCTCATCAATTTAAAACGTTAGAGGTGCCTGTTAGCATTTTAAGAACTGGAATTGTTTTATCTAAAAAAGGAGGCGCTTTAGAAAAAATGAAAACGCCCATTGTTTCTCCTCTAGGTTCTGGCAAACAATATATGCCTTGGATTCATATAGATGATTTATGCCAAATGTATGTGCATTGTATCGAAAATAATAGCTCAGGAATTTTTAATGCGGTTGCTCCAGATCATCAAACCAGCAAATCTTTTTCTAAAGCATTGGCAAAGAGCATCAAACATCCATACATAGGATTTGGAGTGCCTCGTTTTTTATTAAAAATCTTATTTGGTGATATGGCAAAAATTCTGCTAGAAGGTAGTAGAGTTTCCGCAAAAAAAATCGAAAAGAATGGATATTCTTTCCGATTTAAATCGCTTAAAAAAGCGTTAGATCATTTATTTTAAAACCTTAAAATGTAGTGGTAATGTTTAAAGCTACTTCACTCCAAGTTTTAGAAACCCCATCTCCACCAGTATGTAAAATTTTACAAACTTCGTTTAAAGAGGCTAAAGCTTTACCTGCATTCCAATTATTAACATCTATAGTAGCTTTCATGTTAAAAGTTTTGTCTACAATAGTGTAAGTAAAAAGTACATCTTCAGTTTGGCCATTCATCGTAATTTTAGCAATACCATCGTTATCTGTAGTTAATAACAATTTACCCGTTAGTAATTTGGTATCTTCCATAGCACCAAAGAAAAACTTTCTAATTTTAAAATCTCTACTGCTGTCTTTTGTTGCTAAACTGCTTACAGGTATTGAAAATTCTGTATTGTTCATCGCTTCTTTTACAGAGTTTCCTTCTCCTCCAGAAAGTATATCTATTTTTTTAAAAGCACCACCAACCCCAATTTTTTCTGTGGTTTTGTATGCTGTAAAATTGATATCGTTTTTTGCATTAGCTACAGCAAAAGGAGCAGTACTTTTTTTAACTACTGTAATTACCTCTTTTGTTTCTTCTTTACTTTCTTCTTTTTTAGTTTCAGATTTACAAGCTGTAAACTGAAATGCTGTTGCAATAATTAAAAAAGAAATGATACTTATTTTTTTCATGACTGTTGTTTTTTATTGTTTAAAATTTTATTTGCTAGTAAAATGTATTCTTTTTTGGCATCTTCTACAGACATACCATTCAATTGCATCCAAGCATTAAATTTAAACCCATTTCTAACGTCTAACCCGCTGTTAAACGTAAACTTATTTCCAAAAGTGGCTTGCTTGTAATAGGCATACAATTTTAGCATATTGTCTGGGGCAACTGCTTCTTTTAATTCAGATATTTTTTCAAAAGCTATTTCAAACTCTTTATCTAAATCATCTAAATTACTATTTTTCTGCGATAACTTGGACACCACCTTTAACTTTATCTCCTAATTTTACATTAATCTTAGTCCCTAAAGGTAAATAAACATCTACCCTAGAACCAAACTTTATAAATCCTGCATCTGTACCTTGCACTACATTTTCTCCTTCTTTTGCATAATTAACAATTCGTTTTGCCAAAGCACCTGCTATTTGTCTATATAAAATAGCACCTACTGTGTTATTTTCTATAACAACAGTTGTTCTTTCATTTTCAGTAGACGCTTTTGGATGCCATGCTACTAAATACTTACCTGGATGATATTTGCTATATTTTATAATACCACTCATTGCATATCTTGTAACATGCACGTTAATTGGCGACATAAAAATAGATACTTGAATTCTTTTGTCTTTAAAATATTCTGGTTCTTCTACCTCTTCAATTACAACTACTTTACCATCTACGGGTGCAATAATGGTATGATCTTCTAAAACCCCAACTCTTTTCGGATTTCTAAAAAATTGAAGTACAATAATTACAAAACCAATTACAAGAATTTGTACTGCTTTAACCAACCAATTGATTGCTATAAATTTTTCTGCCAATAAAATGGCTGCCAAAGCAAAAACTAGTGTAATTAGAATTATTTTATAGCCTTCTTTATGAAATCGGAACATAGTTAAATGATATAATTAATATACAAATATACAAACGGAGCAGCAAACAACAAACTATCTAACCTGTCTAAAATACCTCCATGACCTGGCATAATATTACCACTATCTTTAATGTTAGCTTGTCTTTTAAACTTAGATTCTACCAAATCTCCAATAGTGCCCACTAAAGATACAATTACTGCAATAATAAGCCAATTTAGAGTTGAAAAATCTTTGTTATACTTACTTATAAAAAATCCGGTTAATAACGAAAACACCAAACCACCTAATAAGCCTTCTATGGTTTTTTTGGGTGATACTGATGGAAATAATTTATGTTTACCAAAATTTTTACCTACTAAAAAAGCAAAAGAATCATTTACCCAAATGATCGATAAAATACTGATCATTAAATAAGGATGAAAATTATTCTCGTAAAATGGCAATAAAACCAAAAAACACATCGAAAAAATTACATAACGAATAGTGATGCCTAACTTAGCTCTATCATCAGAAAAATGAATCTCTTTTTTGGCAAATAACTGGTATACTAAAAACAAAGACGATAATAGATTGATAATTAAAATACCAACAGTTGCAAAACTATCTTGTCTTTTAATTAACAAAAACAAAATAAACGGAAAAAAAAGATAAGCAGCGTAATTCTTTAATTCAGAAAGCTTAGAAAACTCCCAAATACATAAAAATCCAAATATAGATATTAATATTATATAAGATTCTTTAGAAAAAAGAATCGCAGAGATAAAAATTAAAATGTAAACAATTCCAGAAAAACTCCTTCTTAAAAGGTTGCGCATATTATAAATCTTCAAGCAAGAACAAATATAAGTTTTTTGAGTTATTGTTGCCGTAGTTTAAAAAGTTATCCTCACTTTTATTTAGCGTATAATTTTTTATAGACGATATGTTTGTAGGTAAATCTTTCTTAAACTTGGTTTTTATACCTGTTAATCCTTGATTTGTATCTTTAACCAACTGACTTGTAGTGGCAAAAACGATAAAGTGATCAGGAAACTCCTTTAAACGTGTACTTTTTAATTGATTCGAAGAAAAAAGAATTTCGCCTTTATCTGCTATTAGATACTCGCAAGATGTAAAAATTATTGGTTCTTCTACAAGAGAGTTTACCAATTTTACATCATTTTTGTTTATAAGTGGCGTTAATTTTGCATCTAAAAGAAAAATATCTTTCCAATTATTTTCTGCAATTACTTTTTTAAAATTACTAACAACCTCTTGTTGATTTACACAGTATAGAAATTTACCTCCTTTTTTAATAAAATTATGTGCAAAAAGATCGTCAAGAGCAAGATTAACTTCTTGTTTTTGAACCTCTTCTTCCTCTTTATCAGTAATGCTAAAAATTTTCTTAAAAAAATTCATTCAAAAATATACTACAAAAATTAAATCTAAAGAAGAGGTGTGTTTTCTTCCTTAATTTCTTGAACTTCTACATCACTATCCTCAAAAGGTCTTTTTCCAAAGATTTTTACCAAATCATCTTTAAAAATAACTTCTTTTTCTAATAATAATTCTGCTAAAACTGTTAATTTCTCTTTATTATGAGCTAATAAATCAACAGCTCTTTGATATTGAACCTCTATCATTTTAGAGATTTCTTTATCAATTTTTTTACCAGTTTCTTCACTATAAGGTTTTACAAAAGCATCATTACCAGAAGAATCATAATACGTAACATTACCCACTTCTTCATTTAAACCATACACAGTAACCATTGCTCTGGCTTGTTTGGTTACTTTTTCTAAATCGCTTAATGCCCCTGTAGAAATTTTATTAAAAATAATTTTTTCTGCAGCTCTACCTCCTAAAGTAGCACACATTTCATCTAACATTTGTTCTGTTTGCACAATCATTCTTTCTGCTGGCAAATACCAAGCAGCTCCTAAAGATTGTCCTCTAGGTACAATGGTTACTTTTACTAATGGAGCAGCGTGTTCTAGCATCCAACTTACTGTAGCATGCCCTGCTTCATGAAATGCAATAACTTCTTTTTCTTTTGGTGTTATTACTTTTTTCTTCTTTTCTAAACCACCTACAATTCGATCTACAGCATCTAAGAAGTCTTGATGATGAATGGCTTTTTTACCAGTTCTGGCAGCAATTAAAGCAGCTTCGTTACACATGTTTGCAATATCTGCACCCGAAAAACCTGGTGTTTGTTGCGCTAAAAATTCCACATTTACATCATCTGCAATTTTTAGGGGTTTAATATGTACATCAAAAATTTCTTGTCTTTCTCTAATGTCTGGTAAGTCTACATAAATTTGACGGTCAAAACGACCTGCTCTCATTAAGGCTTTGTCTAAAACATCGGCTCTATTGGTAGCTGCAATAACAATTACATTGGTATCTGTACCAAAACCATCCATTTCAGTTAATAATTGATTTAAGGTATTTTCTCGCTCGTCATTTCCACCAGTCATGCTGTTTTTACCACGTGCTCTACCAATGGCATCAATTTCATCGATAAAAATAATAGAAGGCGATTTTTGTTGTGCTTGTTTAAATAAATCTCGCACTCTAGAGGCACCTACACCCACAAACATTTCTACAAAATCTGAACCTGATAAAGAGAAAAAAGGAACACCAGCTTCACCTGCAACAGCTTTTGCCAATAAGGTTTTACCTGTTCCTGGAGGACCTACTAATAAAGCTCCTTTTGGTATTTTACCTCCTAATGAGGTATATTTTTCTGGACTTTTTAAGAAATCTACAATTTCTTGAATTTCTTCTTTTGCTCCTTCTAAACCTGCAACATTTTCGAAAGTTGTTTTTACTTTTGTGTCTTTATCAAATAATTTTGCTTTGGATTTACCGATGCTAAAAATTTGACCTCCACCTCCAGAGCCTCCTCCTGCTCCAGACATTCTTCGCATAAAAAACAACCAAACTGCTATTAGGATAATAAACGGTAAAAAACCAATAATTGCATCGAAAATGCTGGTTCTTTCTCGGTTATCGATATCTACAATTAAATCGTATTCCTCCTTGGCTTTGGCAACACTTTCTTCAAAAGTTCTTTGATCTCCAAAATTATACTCGTACACAGCAGAACCTGGTCTATAGAAAGTAGATGTTGTAAATTCTTTGTGTTTTGCCTTTTTTAAAGCGTCTTGCGTTAAAAATATTTGAGCCACATCTTTGTTTAAAACAACAATTTCTTTAATATCGTTGTCTTTTAATATTTCATCGAACTTATTTTTAGAAATACTTTTTGAGGCTAAATCTCCGCTACTAAAAAACTGAACTGCTATTATTACAATTAAAATAGCGCCATAAATCCAATATGAATTGAATTTAAATTTTGGCATATTATTTTTATTTTCTTTATTTGAATCACTCATTGTTATAAAATCAATAGGTTAAATCGGGTTAATTTCGGTGATTTTGGCATCACCCCAAAGACTTTCTATATCATAAAAATCTCTTACATGCTTTTGAAAAATATGAACTACCACATTTACATAGTCCATTAAAACCCATTCAGAGTTTCCTTGCCCTTCTATGTGCCAAGGTTTGTCTTTAGTTTCTTTACTAACTATTTTTTGTACAGAACCTGAAATAGCATTTACTTGTGTATTAGAATTACCTGAACAAATTATAAAATAATCACAAACTGTATTTTCTATTTCCCTTAAATCTAATAATTGGATGTCTTCTCCTTTAACATCATCAATACCCTTAATAATTACAGCGATTAAATCGTCTGTGCTTACTTGTTTTTTTGTCATTAATATTATTCTAATTTAATCGCAAAGTTATTATTTTTTTATGAGTTTTTTGTGTATTTTTGAACTAGTTTACACATTATTTAACAATTGAAATTAATCAAACTTAATGCCATTGATTCTACCAATTCTTTTTTAAAGGAATTGTGCAGAGATTATGTATTAGAAAATTTTACAGTTGTTGTTGCAGATGAACAGACAAATGGACGTGGACAACAAAGTAAAACTTGGGAATCAGAACCCTTTAAAAACCTTACTGCTAGTATATTTGCTACTGAATTACATTTAGATATTATTGATGTTAAGTACCTAAATTTTACAGCTAGTTTGGCTGTTTACGACCTGCTTATTGACTATAATATTCCAGACATTTCTATAAAATGGCCAAACGACATAATGTCAGGAAATAAAAAATTATGTGGTATTTTAATTGACAATCGTATCAAAAACCAAGAAATAAACTCTTGTATTATTGGTTTTGGTTTAAATGTAAATCAAGAAAAATTTCCAGATTATTTAGATAATGCAACTTCTTTTAAGAATTTAACGAGTTTAAATTACAATCTAGACGATGTACTTACAGCTTTGGTAGGTAAAATGGAAAATAGAATACAGCAGTTAACTTTAAAAAATTTTAGTAAACTAGAACAAGACTATTTAGATGTTTTATACAGAATAGAAACACCATCTCTGTTTAAAGACAAAAATGGTGTTTTATTTATGGGTGTTATAAAAGGAATTTCTGATATTGGGAATCTTCTTGTAGAAATAGAAGGCGAAACCATAGCAGAATTCGGAATTAAAGAAATCTCTTTCGTTTAAACCTTTCCTAAATTAGCGGTTAACGTATCAATAAAGCTGGTTAATGGTTTTTTAACCATCATGGCCATCATTGCATTAAACTCTCCATTAAAATCTAACTGAACTTCAGAAGAAGTATCATCAATAGCAGTAATATCTGCCACTAATTCAAAATCTAATTTACTGCTGGCAGCCCCTAAAGTAATGTTAGAATATTCAGTAGCACTTTTTAAAATCAATCGAATTTCTGGCATTCCTTTTAAACCAAAAATAAAAGAATCTCCATCTACTTCAAATTTTTGGATAGATTCTGGCATTAATTGTTCAAAGTTTTTTAATGTTGTTAAAAACTCAAACGTTTCTTTTTGAGATTTTTGTACTACTACTTTGTTACCTTTTATGTTCATTTATAATCTACTTTTAAATATTCCACTCACTAGGGTTGGCTCGCCATTTTTGTAATGTTAACCATTCTTTTTCAGAAATGTAATTACTATCTAAAGCTTGCTCTAACAAGTTTTCGTAATTACTTAATGTAGTTAAACTTACATTTTTTTCTTTAAAGTTAGTTGCAGCCACATCAAATCCGTAAGAAAAAATAGCCACCATGCCTTTTACAACAGCACCAGCTTGTTTTAAGGCAGCAACAGCATTTAAGCTACTATTACCTGTACTTATTAAATCTTCGATAACCACTACATTTTGCCCACTTTCTAAATGCCCTTCAATCTGGTTTTTTCTACCATGTTTTTTGGGTTCGGGTCTAACATAAATAAAAGGTACACCCAATTCTTGGGCTACCAATACACCAATGGCAATAGCGCCAGTTGCAACACCAGCAATAACATCTGGTTTGCCATACTCTAATTCAGCAATTTTAGCAATTTCTTCTTTTAAGAAAACACGTACTGAAGGATAAGATAAAGTGATTCTATTATCACAATAAATTGGAGATTTCCATCCTGAAGCCCAGTTAAAGGGCTCTGTTGGGCTCAACTTTATTGCTTTTATTTGCAGCAAAAGTTCAGCCGTTTTTTTTGCAGTATCTTTGTTTAAAATCATACCGCAAATGTATAAAGTTTTTGTAAATGATAGCCCAATTATTATTGCCCAATCATCGAAAATTAAAAGTATTTTTCCTGTTTTTGCTTTTAACGATATTACTTTTGATGAAATTATTACAAAATTAAAGGAGAAATCCATACAAGGAATTACACTTTACTCTACTGATATTGAGAACGATTGGATTTCTTTTACAAATAACTTGAAAGTTGTACCAGCAGCAGGGGGTTTGGTTGTAAATAACCAAAAAGAAATTCTTTTTATTTTTAGAAATCAAGTTTGGGATTTACCCAAAGGTTGGATAGAAAAAGGCGAATCTATTGAATCTGCAGCTATTAGAGAGGTTGAAGAGGAATGTGGAATTTTTAATTTATCTATAGAAAAAAAATTAATTACAACTTATCACATTTATCATCAAAATGGTTACATTTTAAAAGAAACCCATTGGTATTTAATGCACTCCAATTATAATGCACCTTTAATTCCGCAATTAGAAGAAGGAATTACTGAGGTTTCGTTTAAAAAAACGGATGAAATTGAAGATATTTTAAAAAATACTTACGCAAACATTAAATTAGTGCATGCTGCTTATAAAGCAAAGTAGTTTTCTAAAAAACATACTATATTTGCGGTCTTAAACAGGCCGAACTACATGACAAATTTTATCAAAAAGATTACACCTAATGCTAAAAACGACGTTTTAGCTGGAATTACAGTTTCTCTAGCCATGATTCCAGAAGTAGTTGCTTTTGCATTTGTTGCACAAATAGACCCATTAATGGCACTTTCTGGCGCCTTTATTATCGGAATAATTACAGCTATTTTTGGTGGTAGACCAGGATTAATTTCTGGTGCTGCAGGTGCTGTAGCCGTAATTTTTGTACACATGATTTCTGAAGGACATACCAAAGGAATGTTATTAGATCAGCCAGTAGAAAATATGGGCTTTTTCTATTTAATGGCATGTGTAATTTTAATGGGAATCATTCAAATTTTTGCAGGTGTTTTTAAATTAGGAAAATTTGTTCGTTTAATTCCGCATTCTGTAATGATGGGTTTTGTAAACGGTTTATCTATCGTAATTTTTATTGCACAGGTAAAAATGTTTTCGCATAAATCTTTATCGGTTTCTGCAGAGGGCGTTAACGAATATAAAAGTACTTTTATGCAAGGTACTGAGTTGTATACCATGATTGGTTTGGTTTTATTAACCATGGCCATTATTTGGTTGCTGCCAAAAATCACTAAAAAATTACCTGCAGCTTTAACTGCAATTTTAGTGACTACTTTAATTGTAATTGGTTTTAATATCGATACGACTACTGTAGGTTCTTATATTATAGAAGGTGGTGGAACAGGCTTAAAAGGCGAATTCCCAACTCCGAATTTAGCTTTATGGCAAAATTTACCTTTTAATTTTGATACTTTACAATTTATTGCATTGCCTGCTTTTTTAGCGGCTTCTGTAGGTTTAATAGAAACTTTAATGACCATGAATTTGGTTGATGAATTGACAGAAACCCGAGGAAATGGAAATAAAGAATGTATTGCACAAGGATCTGGAAATATTATTTCTGGTTTGTTTGGTGGTACTGGAGGTTGTGGAATGATAGGACAAACTGTAATTAATATAAATGCTGGTGGTAGAGGACGTTTGTCTGGTGTAATGATGACAATAACTCTGTTAACTTTTATTCTTTTTGCTGATAAATACATAGAAATGGTGCCTATTGCAGCTTTAGTAGGGGTTATGTTTATGATGGTGATAGAAACTTTTGCTTGGTCTAGTTTTAGAATTTTAAAGAAAATACCAAGATCGGATGCTTTTGTTTTAATTTTAGTATCTGCGGTTACTGTTTTTGTAGACTTGGCTGTTGCTGTTTTTTTAGGTGTTATTGTTTCTGCTTTGGCTTTTGCTTGGGAAAACGCCAAAAAGATTAGAGCTAGAAAGCGTTTTAGAGAAGATGGCACAAAAGTTTATGAAATTTGGGGGCCTTTATTTTTTGGAAGTATTGCAGCTTTTAACGAAAAGTTTGATGTAAAAAATGATCCTGAAAGTGTGGTTATCGATTTTGTTGAAGCTCGTATTTCTGATCATTCTGCCATTGAAGCCATTTTTGCCTTAGTAGAAAAATACCAAGCAGCCGATAAAAAAATTGTATTGAAACATTTAAGCGAAGATTGTAAAGTTTTATTGTACAAAGCTTCGCCAATCTTTAAAGAGGTTATCGAAGAAAATATTGATGATCCTAGATACCACTTGGCTGCAAATCCAGAACAATTTCCTAAGCCTTTGAAAGAGTATAAGTTTTAGGGTTTAATAATACAGTAATAAAAAAAAGCTCAACTTTTAAAAGTTGAGCTTTTTATAATTTAAAAGGATACTTATTGTATGTTGACAACCACACCTTTTTAAAATATTTTTGTACAAAACATAAAAATTATGAAAACATTTAAAAAAGGCCAAGTTGTAAAATTTCATACACCAAACGTAGATGAAGATCCAAATCAACTATATTTAGTATTAGAATTTAGAGAAGATGGTGAAAGGTCTAGAGTTTTAATAGAGGCCATGAACTGGAAATTTTTTATTGCACCAACGACAGTTGTATATGCTAAAGATTTAGTTGTAGTTAAATTATTAACAAAACAACTTGCTCGTTATTTAGAAGTTTTGATGATGGAAGGAAAAATTGACCAACAAAGCTTAAATAAAATTGGGATTAATTCATTAACAGATTTGAAGAAATGTTAATTTTAAAATAATAGTTTTTTTTATTCATTTTTTAAATTAAATTTGTAACCAATGTATAAGGTTGTATAATATGGTTACAAAAGATTATTATTCGCTAAATGAAGTATCTCAAATTCTAGGAAAGAATAAAGAAACTTTAAGGCGTTGGGATAGAGAAGGAAAATTTGTTGCTGCTCGTGAACCAATAAGTCAATATAGAATTTACAGAAAAGAGCAAGTAAACGATTTACTGAAACAACTTTCTATAGATTATGAAGATACTGTAGACAATTCTGTAACACCCATAAAGGAGTTTAAGGTATTAGAATTATTTGCTGGTGCAGGAGGATTAGCTATTGGTCTAGAAAAATCAGGTATTAAATGTGTTGCACTTAACGAAATTGACAAATGGGCATGTAATACTTTGCGTAAAAACAGACCTAACTGGAAGATTTTAGAAGGAGATATTTCATCTTTCGATTTTTCTGAATACAATAATAAAGTAGATATTGTTACTGGTGGATTTCCTTGTCAAGCTTTTAGTTACGCAGGTAAAAAACTCGGGTTTAATGATGCTAGAGGAACTCTATTTTACGAATTCGCAAGAGTTGTTAAAGAAGTAAATCCGCTTATTTGTATTGGTGAAAATGTAAAAGGTTTATTATCTCATGATAAAGGAAAAACCATAGAAGGAATGATTTCTATCTTAGATGAAATTGGATACAATGTAGTTCCTGTTCAAGTTTTAAAAGCTATTAATTATAGAGTTCCTCAAAAAAGAGAACGTGTTATTATGGTCGGTATTAGAAAAGATATTGACATTAAATATCAATATCCAAAACCCCATAATAAAATTTACAACTTAGTTGATGCTTTAAAAAAAGGCGAATTATACAATTCTAACGTACCAAAATCTGAAGGTTCAAAATATCCAGAACACAAAAAAGCAGTTTTAGATTTAGTTCCTCAAAAAGGGTATTGGAGAAATTTACCATTAGATATTCAAAAAGAATATATGGGGAAAAGCTTCTATTTAGGTGGAGGTAAAACAGGAATAGCTAGAAGAATTGGTTGGGATGAACCAAGCTTGACATTAACTTGTAGTCCTGCACAAAAACAAACAGAAAGATGTCATCCAGAAGAAACAAGACCTTTTACAGTTCGTGAATATGCAAGAATTCAAACCTTTCCAGATGAATGGAAATTTGCAGGCTCCATATCTCAACAGTACAAACAAATTGGAAATGCTGTACCTTGTAATTTAGGAGAAGAAATTGGGTATTCTATTGTAAAATTTCTGAATAAATACTATGTAAAGTCAAATAAATTAGATGCTTCAATTTCTTTAGATAAGGCAATGTAACCCTTTTTAAAGAAATCTTCTGTATCTAGATTTAAAATCATTAAATCTAAATTAGAGACTAGTTTAGTATAGAAATTTTCAAAACCAGTTATTCTATACCAAAACTCTTTTCCTATTATTACAGGAAATTGTGTGTCTATTTTTTTGTAATGTTGGCTGAGCTGGTCTTTTTCTCCATATAGAACTCCCAGAACTAAATCAGAATTATTCATTGTAATAGAATTAGTTCTAGCAAGATTAGTTACCGTTGTAAATTTCTTTAAAAGCGGATTAACATCTTCAGAATTTATAGTATTTGGACCTGATTTAAGCTGACACCATTTTTTTCGATTGTCAATTTTATCAATAAATTCTATATCCATTCCTTTTATTAGAGAGCCACTTGCAAGGTTTAACTCTACAAACATATTTTGTATTCGAGTTCCGAATGAAGTATTTATAGAAGTCCCTAATATTCTAGGGTAATATAATGCTTTAGCTATTCCTATAGGTGTAAAATTATCTTCTAGAATTTTAGAAAGGTATTTTACTATGATTGGGTTTATCTTATAAGACTTAAGTTTTGAATGCGTTTTTAAAGCATTAATCTTATGATTTTCAAAAATTTTATCCTTAAAATATTCAGTAACGACCTGTAGCAATTCACTTTCTCTCATAAATCAAATATATTCATTTTTATTAAATAAAGATTATGCCAAACCCAAACTAATTCTTCGTAGATTCCTTGATTCATAATGCTAAAAATTCTTTCAAAATAGGCACATCTGCTTCAGCCCAATCTAGGTTAATTAGTTCTTTTTTATGAGCTAAAACAAAATCTGAATGTTCTTTTAATATTAGTTCTCCTGAAATATAATCAGTTAAAAAAGGAATCAATTTAATTTTAAAATCAGGATACTCATAAGCTACAGGAGTTAATCTTTTTTTAATTTCAAATTTAATATTTAATTCTTCAAATATTTCTCTTTTAATGCATTCTATTTCTGTTTCTCCTTTTTCTATTTTTCCTCCTGCAAATTCCCATTTTAAAGGAAGTTTCATTGTATCACTTCTTTGTACAGCTAGAATTTTATCTTTGAATTGAATGATTGCACAAGTAACTTTAATTCTTTTTTCCATAACACAAAAAGCTAGAATTATTGCGCTTCGTTTATTTTTAGTTTATTTATACTAAAGTCCATTTCATTAATATTGCCTTGAGCCTCATTAATTCTAGAGTTTGTATAATACAATGTATTTTTATAGAGGCTAAATGTATCAGCCCATTTTACTTTATTTCCTTCAGCAACAACCTTAGTTTGGCCATTAGAAAGCACTAGTTGCATAATTTTATTATTCTCTAAATCCGCATAAAACAGAGCGCCTGCTTCATCTATAATCATTCCATCAGGAGCAGCTGTTTTTGCAATAAATTGTACATTATTTTCAATTTCTGAATTATTTTCTAGTGTCAATTTATCCGTAGCAATCGCATACAGACTGTATCCTGTTAAAGCATGATAATACAAGACATCATTTTTTGTATCTAGGGCAATTCCGTCTGAATGTACTGTATTAGTCCATACTCCATTATCAAAAGTTAACTGATTGGTTTCTGCCAATGTAGATTTATGATTGTCTAAAACTCTAAAAGAAGTCCCCGTATTTAAGTCTAGAACTACAATACCAGCATGCCCTGAATCTGTAAAATAGATTTTATTTTTTTTCTTGTCTACTCGCAAATCGTTAATGTACGAATCGTTATGAAAACTCTCTTTGCTTAAAGTATAGGTTTTTATAATTTGATGCGAGTTTAAATCGAATGCAAAAATTTTTGGAGCATCTATAACCCCTTTAAATAAAGGGTTTCGAGTATCTAAAACATACAAAATATTCTCAAAAGCAACTACCGATTGCACAGCAACAAAGACTTGGTCTGACAATGCTTGTCCTAGTTTCCAAGAATTCCATGCCTCATTAGGAAAAGCTTTAGCTGTACCATTATTAAAAACCTCAACAACTGAATTTTTTACGTTTGCCCTCCATCTTGGAAAATTTGCAAAAACCCGACCTTTATTGCTAACAGTTACACCCGTAACTTGCTGTCCTTTAAAATTGATAACATTTTCAATTTCACTTTTCTTAGCATTACAACTAAAAATGAGTATACTAATCAATAGTATTCCTATTTTTTTTATTTTAATTTTATGGATCATAACTAATTTTTAAGACAATATTTTTTAATGATTAAAGATAATATTCTAATCTTAAAATTCATGGAATTTTTAGTGTATTCATGTTCTAGAAATACCAGTAATTCGTTATTGAAGTTAAAGGCAGTAATCTTAACATGATACTCCATATACTTTTAGTTATTTGTTACCTAACTTTTAGGTAAAACTTTAGTTACTTTTTATTCCTTTATAAGTTACTTTTTAAACAACATACTAGTATTTCTGTTAATTTATACTAGTATATCTTATAAAATATAGTAGTATATTTTTAAAAAAATTGTAGTATTTTTAGTGAAGAAGTACAATAAGAGGAAACTCTTATCCTTTTTAAATATACAAAAATATAAGGAATTACAGATAGCAATACGTTATAGAATTACTAAAAGTTGCCAAAACATTTATCTTACCCCATAAGATTCCTCATGAGATTGTTTTACACCCCTAAAGTCCCCTCAAGAAGACAGTACTACTAAAGCCAAAAATATCGAATGAATTAAAAAGCTTTAAATTAAGAATTTGCGAAATTGTTTTAAGTATCAAAAAAACATTTCCCTTAGAGGGAGCTACAAGGGTGTTCAGCCTACAACTAAAATTTTATAAAGTTGTAAACCCAGCATCAATTAAAGGCAGACTTCGAACACGTTTTCCTGTGGCGTTAAAAATAGCATTGCAAATAGCAGGTGCCATAACAGGAACTCCTGGTTCTCCTACTCCTGTTGGTTTTTCGTTCATTTTATCCATAATATGAATATGGATGTTTGGTGCATCTTTCATTCTTGTCATTTGATAATCGAAAAAATTATTTTGGGCTACAGCGCCTTCTGTAGTAGAAATTTTTCCATACATAGCCAAAGACATTCCAAAAAAGACAGAACCTTCTAGTTGATTTTTAACATTGTCTTTATTTAAAACCAAACCACAATCTATAGTTGTCCAAGTATTTTTTACTTTAACTTTATCATCTATAACAGCAACCTCAACAATAGTAGCTACATAACTGTAAAAACTATAATGAATTGCAACTCCCAATCCATGATTTTTGGGCAAGGCTCTATCCCAATTCGCCATTTTAGCTGTCTTTATTAAAACATCTTTCATGCGTTTTGAATTGTAAGGATGTTCCGATTTTCCTTGAAGAACTCTATCTTTTCCTATTAAATTTAAATGAAACTGAACAGGATCTATATTTGCAGCATTTGCTAACTCATCTACAAAAGAGTTATTCCCAAAACCACTATGAATATTAATTACAGAACGCAACCAACCAATTCTTACATGTGCTTCTGCTTTGGCATTTTCTAATCTAAAATTTGTTAAATTATAAGGGTTATTTGTAAAACCTTGGTTTAACTCTGACCCTGTTGCATAATCTGATAAAGGTTTAAAAATAGAGGCAATAGAAGGCATAGCCAACCTTTGCAACCAACCAGAAACTTGTCCGTTTTTATCTAAACTTCCTTTTAAATATTGCGCACTTGTAGAATGATAAAATCCGTGTTTGATATCATCTTCACGTGTCCAAACTACTTGTACAGGTGTACCCATTTCTTTGGATAAAGCAACTGCTTCTACCACAAAATCTGACTTTGATTTACGTCCAAAACCACCACCTAGCATAGTAACATTTATGGTAATATTTTCTAAAGGAATTTCAAAAAAATGTGCCAACTCTGCTCTTGCAGTTTGCGGATCTTGCAAAGGTGCCCAAACTTCAATTTTATCTTCTTGAAACCAAGCAGTTGCATTGGGCACTTCCATAGGTGCGTGTGCCAAAAAAGGAACGTGATACGTAGCTTCTATTAGTTTATCTGCTTCCTCAAAAGCAGTAAAAACATCGCCTTTTTTACCAGGTACTAATTTTGCTTTTTGATGCACTCTTTGGCTTAAAAGTTCTTTATATTCATCAGAATTAAAAGAATGATTCTCTCCATAATTCCACTCAATATCTAATTCTAATTTTCCCTGAAAAGCAGACCAAGTGTTATTTGCAATTACAGCAATACCACCTAAAGCTCCAAAAAACCGACCAATTGGAGGCTCCATTTTTTTTAATTGAATCACTTTTTCTACACCAGCAACTTTTTCTGCATCTGTACTATCAAAGCTTTTTACAGTTCCGTAAGTTACAGGGCATCTTGCAATGGCTGCAAATTTTAAATTCGGAATTCTAAAATCGATTCCGTAAGTTGCAGTTCCATGTGTAAAATCATTTAAATCGACACTTTTTAAATTTTTACCTATATATTTAAAATCTTCAACTTTTTTTAGTTTGATGTTTTCATCAGCAGGAATGGCAACTTTAGCAGCTTCATCAACCAAATCTCCAAAGAAAATTTTATCACCAGAATTGGTATTTATAATATAATGATTCTCTGCTTTACAAACAGATTCAGCAACATTCCATTTTTTGGCAGCTGCAGTAATTAACATCATTTTAGTGGCTGCACCCATTTTACGCATGGGCTCTAAAATGGTTCGTACACTTCTAGAACCATCCGTATTTTGATTGCCATATTTCGCATTTCCAGTGGCTTGTTTTACAGTAATATATTGCCAATCTGCTTCTAATTCATCTGCAATAGCAGAAGCCAAAGAGGTTTTAATGCCTTGTCCCATTTCTGAACGAGAAGCCATTAAAGTGATGTTACCATCTTTTTGAATTTGCACAAATAAGTTGGGTGTAAACGTTCCATCCACTTGTGGTAAAAATTCTTTTTTGTTTGATGATACATTACATCCTAAAATAATTCCTGTAGATGCTAAACCAAATAATTTTACAAAATCTCTACGATTTATTTGTTGTATTTTACTCATTAATTTTGGTTTTTAAGTGCAACAGCTTTGTGTATTGCTTTTCGAATTCTTGCATAAGTACCACATCTGCAAATATTGCCACTCATGGCATCGTCTATATCTTTATCTGTAGGATTTTCAATTTTATCTAACAAAGCAGTAGCTGCAATTAATTGTCCTGACTGACAATATCCACATTGTGGCACGTTACCTTTAAACCAAGCTTCTCTTAAATATTCTAAATTTTGTGAAGTTCCTTCAATAGTTAAAATCTCTTTACCTACTCCATAAGAAACTGGCATACTACACGATTTTGTGAGTCTACCATCAATTAAAATAGAACAGGCACCACATTGTGCAACTCCACAACCGAATTTTGTACCTGTTAAACCCACAATATCTCTTATTACCCACAAAAGTGGCATATCATCCTGCACATCAATCTCATAAGATTTAGTATTAATTGAAAGTTTTGTCATATTTTATGTTTAATGTTTTACAAGGTACATAAATTTTAAAAATGATAATTTTATGACGTTAATTTAATAAATCTCGTAAATTTTATATAACACAAAAATTCTTTCTATATTTGGATAATTAAAACTGGTTAACCAATTCTATCACAATCAGAATGAAACATTTATACCTTCTTTTTTTAATTGTATTTTGCTTTTCTACTCCAACTTTTTGTCAAGTAGCATTAACTGCAGATGGCCCTGGAAATACTTATGAATTGATCAACTCTGTTTTAGCACCTAATTATGATGTAGTTGAAGTGCCAGATTGCAAACACACCACTTTTGGCAGGCATATAGATGAACTTTTTGATGCTGATTTAAACAAAAACGTTTTTCGATTTTTTGCACATGCTACTGAAGATGATGATCGTTGTAAAAACGACGATAGACAACGAACTGAAATTAAATCTTATGATAAAAGTCCTGAGAATTTAAAAGCAATTGAAGGCGAAAAAGTTGTTTACAAATGGAAAATGAAAATTGATGCAAATTTTAAAGCATCACCTAATTTTACACACTTGCATCAATTAAAATCTGTAGGTGGCGATTTTTCATCAATACCAATGTATACGCTAACTGCAAGAAAAGGAACACCAGATCAATTAGAATTAAGACAAACAAGTACAGATGATCAAGAAACCTTAAAAAAAGTAGATTTAGCATTAATTAAAGGGCATTGGGTTGAGTTTACTGAAAAAATTGCGTTCGGCACAAACAGCTATTATTCTTTAGAAATTAAAAGAATTGACAACCAAACTGTAGTTTTTGAATACGAAAACAACTCTATTGATAATTGGCAAAATGGTGCTGAATTTGTACGTCCAAAATGGGGTATTTATAGAAGTTTAAACAACGTGCAAGATTTAAGAGATGAAGCTGTTTTATTTGCTGACTTTAGTATTGAAGAAGTCAATACTTTATCTGTAAAAGATTTAAAAACTAACAATCAATTGATTAAAACATTTCCTAATCCTGTTGTAAATGAAATTCAAATTATTGATGGTATTTCTGAAGATTACAATCAAATTTACATTTATAATATACTTGGTAAATTGGTTGACATCAAACAAAAAAGTAGCTCTAAAACTTATTATCTTTCTCATTTAAAAAGCGGAACTTATTTCTTACTTTTTAAGAATGATGAAAAAATCATTAGTAAAAACACCGTAATTATTCAATAATTTAGAATAAAATACACACAGGTTTTGGCGCAGAAATTTCTGAGACAAACGTTAGTTTTCCTGTAGTTTCATTTCTTTGAAAAGAGATGATATTATTAGTATCTTGATTGGCCACCAAAAGAAATTTATTATCGGGAGTTAACGAAAAATTTCTCGGACTTTCTCCTTTTACAGATTCAAAACCGACTAAAGATAATTTTCCGTTTTCAGGATGTACTTTATAAATTACAATGGAATTGTGCCCACGATTAGAAGCATATACAAATTTACCGTCTTTAGAAATATGAATATCTGCTGCTTTAGAAAATTCGGTAAAATCTTCAGGAATCATAGAAATTGATGCATCTATTTTATAAAAATTATCCTTTTCTTTTACCAATGTTACTGTATTATTGAGTTCGTTTAAAACGTAAATCCATTTGTGATTCGGATGAAACGTTAAATGTCTAGGCCCTGCACCATCTGCCATTTTTAATGTAGTTGGATTTGCCAAAACGAGCTTATTTTCTTTTTTATCAATCGCAGAAAACCATAGTTCGTTGGTTCCTAAATCTACAGCTATAACTTCTTTTTTCTTTGGATGAAACCAAGCAGAATGCGCATGTGGTTTTCTCTGTCTGTTTGTAGTTCCTTTACCTGTGTGCTGTTGCACATGTAACAATTCTGACAATTTTCCAGATTCATCCGCTTGTAATAAACCTACACTTCCACCTCCATAATTTGCAGTTAAAACATAATTGTCATCATTTATCGCTACAAAACAAGGTCCTTCTCCACCAGATTCTGAAACACTGATTTGCTTTAAATTATCTTTTTCAATTTTATACGATTTTACAAAACCCTTGCCTTTTTCTGCAGTTTCTGCAACTGCAAAAAGGGTTTTATTGTCTTTAGATTTTGCTAAAAAAGTTGGATTTTTCGTTTCTGTAACCAATTCAATTTTAGATAAAAATCCTTTGCTATCAATTTGCGATTTGTAAATCCCTTTACTCTCACCATCTGTGTACGTACCAATGTAAAATTCTGTAGCTTTTTGCTCTTTCATTTCTGATGATTTACAACCAATTACAAAAGCTAAAATTGATAGTATAATTATATTTTTCATAACTATCTTACTTTAAAAACGGGCAAACGTAAATGTGCTTTTTCGTAATATGGTGAGTTTTTATGAATAAAATTTAATTGCATTCTTGGGTTTTTAGCAAAATCTGCATCATTGCTTAATTTCTCTTCAAATTCTTTTTTAAGTGATGGATTTTCAGCTACTAATTGCTCAGCAATATCTTCGAAAACATAAGCAGAATAACCTTCTTTTTGTTGTAAAATCGTATCGAAAAAGTTCCAGTTAAAAAAGGAATCTGTAGCTTCTGCTTCTAATGTTTCTAATAAATAACGAACTCCATTTTGATGGGTATCAATATAAATATCACCTTTTAAAAATTTAATATTTTCTGTAGTTTTAGTCACTGAGGTATTGTAATGCAAATAATGCCCTTCGTAAGGCGATGTTCTACTTTTATAATCTTTTATGTGATTTACCTCAACTTCAATGATGGTATCATTTTTAAAACGTGTAAACTCAATGTTGTTATTTTTTAATCGCTCAACAACATTATGCCAGCCTTGTGGCAAAATATAAGCTTTCGGAATTTCGATTGTTTTGGTTACTTTAAACTCATCAAAATATTTGGTTTCTTTTACAAATGGTTTTGTTTTATCGTAAAATAATCGTTTTCCATTGGTAACTTTACTCTCAATAATTTCAGCTTCATACCCTTTAAAATCTAGCGTTCTAAACTTTTCTCTATCCACTTTAAATTGAATAGGATAGGTTTTTTGCGCTAAAATTTCTGATGTTGCTTTGGCACGTAATTCTTTTATTTTTTCTGAATTATTTTCAGCAAAATCAAAAGCAGAAAGCATTAACTCATACGTTTGTTCTACTCTAACTTTATACGGTTTTAGCATGTGCGTTTCTACCATTAAACCTAATGTATTGAACAATGTTGTGTAACCTGTAGAATATCTTGGCGAATCGAAAAATTGCGAAAAACCTGCTTCTGGAGTTGTGCCCCAAACATTTACGTATGGAGTAATATGAATCCCTTTATTAACCAAAGATGTTTCTAATTCAGGTCGCATTTTATTTTGCAAAAAATCGCCTAAACTACCACCTAACTTGTTATGTTGCGTAAATAAATGTGTAATTGCATATTGATAATCTGCACCATTACTTACATGATTGTCTATAAAAACATCAGGATTTACAGTATGAAAAACTTCTGCAAACGCTGCTGCATTTTTGGTATCTTGTTTTACAAAATCTCTATTTAAATCGTAATTTCTGGCATTGCCTCTAAAACCATATTGTAAAGGTCCATTTTGATTGGCTCTTGTATGCGAGTTTCTGTTTAAAGCCCCTCCAATATTATACACAGGAATTACACAAATTATTGAATTTTGATATTTGTTTTGCAAAGAATCGTTTTGTACAATATCTCTTAACAACATCATAGAAGCGTCTATTCCATCAGACTCACCTGGATGAATTCCATTATTGATTAAAATTCGATTTTTAGGCGAGTTTTTTATTTCATCAACATTATAAATGCCTGATTTGTCATACACCACCAAATGCAAAGGTTCTCCTGAATCTGTTTGTCCAAATGAAAACAATGAAATTTCGTCATATACTTCTGCCAAATCTGTGTAATACGAAATTACCTCTTTGTATTCTGGAGTTTCTGTGCCTTTAGAAGTTTCGAAAAGTGTGGTAAAATCTTTGTTTTCTTTGGATGAATCCTCACAAGAAAAAATTAAAATTGAGATAAGAAGTACGATTATTTTTTTCATTTTATATTAGGTTAAAATGTCGACAATAAAATCAACATTAATTATGAGATTTCTCCACAAGGTAGAAATGACATTTTATATTTTATTTTACTCTAACAGCTTCAGGTACTAAGCCTGTGTAATCTCCATCGTTTCTAATAACGTCTCTTACTATTGATGAAGAAATATAACTTTTACCTGATGATGTTAATAAGAAAACCGTTTCTATTTCTGATAGTTTTCTGTTGGTATGTGCAATGGCTTTTTCAAACTCAAAATCACCAGGATTTCTTAAACCTCTTAAAATAAAATTTGCATTTATTTCTCTACAAAAATTAACAGTTAAACCTTGGTAAGTAACTACCTTAATTTTAGGTTGATGTTTAAAGGTTTCTTGGATAAACTTTTTTCGTTCTTCTAAAGAAAACATGTATTTTTTATCGGCATTAATACCAATGGCAATAATTAATTCATCAAAAACGGTAACACCTCTTTCAATAATATCTACATGACCCAATGTTAATGGATCAAAAGATCCTGGAAAAATTGCTTTTTTCATATTTTAAATTTGATACTATTTTTTTTGATTAAGGATTTTTTTGACTCAAGAAACAAGACAAAATCTGCTTTTTTTTTGCTTCTTGCTTCTTTTTTCCTGTTTCATGAATCAAAAATATCTTGTCTCTATTTGTAAGCACTCATTATTGCATTATCAAATAACGCTTTTAAAGAAATACCAGCTTCTTTGGCTTGTTGTGGCAAAATGCTTTCTTCTGTCATTCCAGGTACTGTATTCATTTCTAAAAAATGTGGTTCTCCATCAACAAAAATATATTCAGATCTAGAAAAACCACTCATATTTAAGGCTTTGTACGCTTTTACAGCAACCTCTTCTACCCTACTTTTTTCTGCTGATGATATTCTTGCAGGCGTTATTTCTTGCGATTTTCCTTCGTATTTTGCTTCATAGTCAAAGAAATCATTTTCTGATACAATTTCTGTAATTGGCAATACTTTAATTTCGTTGTTATATTCAATAACCCCAACAGAAACTTCGGTTCCGTTTAAAAAAGACTCAATTAAAATGGAATTGTCTTCTTTATACGCCACATCAATTCCTTTTAAAATTTCTTCTTTAGAATACGCTTTAGAAATTCCGTAACTAGAACCCGCATTGTTTGGTTTTATAAAACAAGGCAAACCTACTTTTTCGATTATTTTATCAGCATCAATAACATCACCTCGATTTAAATAAACAGAAACTGCGGTTTTAATGCCATATTCTTTTACAACACTTAAGGTATCTTTTTTGTTAAAAGTTAATGCCATTTGATAAAAAGGAGCAGAAGTATGAGGTATATTTAGCAGTTCTAAATAGCCCAAAAGCATTCCGTTTTCACCTGGCGCACCATGAATGGCGTTAAAAACGCAATCAAAAATGATGGTTTCTGTACCTAAAACAAAAGAAAAGTTATTCTTATCAATAGAATATTCTTGATCATTAGCATCTAAAGCAACCCATTTGTCCTTTAAAATATGAACCCTAAAGGCATTGTATTTTTCTTTATCTAAATGTTTGTAAACCACATTTCCACTGATTAAAGAAATGTCGACTTCGGATGAATAACCACCCATTATTATGGCAATATTTTTTTTCATCAAATTTTATTAATTATAACAAATTTATCAAAATATAAATAGAAACTGCAACGTTTAGTTTTTATATCTTTGTGCATCTATCAAAAAAAATTTATGAGTATTTTTAAGTTTCTAAAAAGCAAAACGTTTTTTGTACAAATTACGATTGCTGTAGTTGGTTTTTTTATCTTGATTTTTGTTTTAAAATTTTGGTTGAATATAACCACCAATCACGATCAAAAAATACAAGTACCAGATTTACACAAAATAACTTTAGAAGATGCAGAGCGTAAATTAAAAGAATTGAATTTAGATTTTAAAGTGATAGACAGCGCAAGCTACAACCCAACGTATCCTAAAAAATCTGTGATAGAACAAAGTCCGGAAGCTGGAGATTTTGTAAAAGAAAAACGTAAAATTTACTTGACTTTAAATCCGTCTAAATACAGAGACATTACCATACCAGATTTAAATGGTAGAACAAAAAGACAAGCAGAATCTGAATTAACTGCCATTGGTTTTATTGTAGGTACAGAGTATACTTATGTTAGAGATATTGGTTTAGATGTGGTAAGAGGCTTAAGACACAAAGGAAAAATCTTAAATCCGAATGATAAATTACCTAAAAACTCTATTATTGAGTTGGTTTTGGGTGATGGTGAAAGATAGGATTCAGTTAGCAGTTAGCAGTTAGTTAGCAAAAATAATATTCATTAAATTTTACAACTTTGTTTCGCAGAAACTTAGCAACTAGAAAATATGCAAGAAAATAATTCTCAAGACATCGAAAATGATGATTTGTACGAACATCATCGATTTACAGCTACTGCTGGACAAGAGCCTTTAAGAGTTGATAAATTTTTGATGAATTTTATTGAAAATGCAACAAGAAACAAAGTACAACAAGCTGCAAAAGCAGGTAATGTTTTAGTGAATGATGTTGCTGTAAAATCGAACCATAAAGTAAAACCTTTTGATGTAGTTCGAGTGGTTTTGTCTTATCCACCAGCAGAAAACTTATTGGTTGCAGAAGATATTCCTTTAGATATTGTTTACGAAGATGATACAGTTATTGTGGTTAACAAACCAGCAGGAATGGTTGTACATCCAGGTCATGGAAATTATTCTGGTACTTTAGTTAATGGGCTAATTCATCACATAGAAAATTTGCCAACCAATTCTAACGAAAGACCAGGTTTGGTTCATAGAATAGACAAAGATACTAGTGGTTTATTAGTGGTTGCCAAAACCGAATTTGCAATGGCGCATTTATCGAAACAATTTTTTGATAGAACTACAGAACGTTTATACTACGCTTTGGTTTGGGGAAATATCGAAGAGGATGAAGGTAGAATTGAAGGTAATATTGGGCGTAGTTTAAAAAACCGTTTGCAGATGGCTGTTTTTCCTGATGGTGATTTTGGAAAACACGCAGTTACGCATTTTAAAGTTTTAGAACGTTTAACATACGTTACTTTAGTACAATGTAAATTAGAAACAGGTAGAACTCACCAAATTAGAGCGCATTTTAAACATATAGGCCATACGCTTTTTAATGATGAAAGATATGGAGGAAACGAAATTTTAAAAGGAACAACTTTTACCAAATACAAGCAATTTGTACACAACTGTTTTAAAGTTTTACCCAGACAAGCTTTACACGCTAAAACTTTAGGATTTACACACCCAATTACAGGCGAGTTTCTGCAATTTAACTCAGAAGTTCCTAAAGATATTACAGACTGTTTAGAAAAATGGAGAACGTATTCTGAAAATTCTAAGGATGTAGAATTATAATCCCTTTGAATCCTTATTAAAAACCCTAAAAAAATTGAAAATGAAAAAAATAATACTATTTGCTTTTATACTTCTTTGTCAAAATTTATCCTTTTCTCAAACAGATAGCACTACTGTTTCTTTTGTTGCCTATTGGTCTTTGGGTGATTTATACGAATATAAAGTATCTAAAATTCAACAACAAACTAAAGAAGGCAAATTGGTTAAAGACAGAAAAAGTGAATATACTGCACTTTTTGAAGTGATCGATTCTACTGAAACTTCTTATACAATTAGCTGGAAATACGAAAATGATTTAGGCAACAATTATAACATACCTGAAGCACTTTTAGAAAAATTTGAAAAATATAAATTTACAGAAGTAAAATACAAAACCTCAGAAACTGGCGAGTTTTTAGAGATTTTAAACTGGCAGGAAGTCAGTACTTTGTTAAGTGCCATGATTGACGATATTGTTATTGTTTTAGGTGCAGAAGATAAGGAGATGGAGAAAGTTCTAGAAAAATCTATGAAACCAATCAAAGCCATGTATGCTACTCAACAAGGTATTGAAAAATTAGTTATTAAGGAATTACAGTATTTTCATTTTCCTATGGGATATGAATTTAATACTAATGAAACATTAACTTATGTAGATCAATTGCCAAATATGTTTGGTGGAAATCCTATAAAAGCAGATGCAAAAGTGTTTTTTGATTCTGTAGATGTAGATGATGATTTTTGTGTGTTTAAACAAGAATTAGATTTAGATCCTAAAGATTCTTTAGAATTACTAAAATTGGTGTTTAAAAAAATGGGTATTGCTGATGATAAGTTTAAAGAAGCCTTAAAAACATCAAAATTTGAAATAAAAGATAGAAATACTTACGAATATTATTACTACCCAGGTTTACCTCATAGAATAGAAACCGAAAGAACATCGTTAATAGATATTAATAATGAAAAAGGTACAAGAGTAGATAAAACCATTATAGAACTACAATATCAAGAAGAATAAAAAAAACCTCAAGCTTTTACTTGAGGTTTTTTACTATTATTTAGCAATACTTATTTATCTATAGAGCCTAAAACTCTTTTCATAAAAGTATTTAAAGCCTCTTTTTTTGGTGTGCCATTCTTTACCATTTTATCTACTTCTATAGCACCATACATGTTAGAAATTAACTCACCAATAACATCTAATTCTTCGTCTTTTAACGAAGGAACTTCAGTTAACGCTTCAAGTGTTTCTATGGTTTCTAAAACATAATCTTGATCGTTTTCTTCGATAAAATTAGTTAAGTGTTTTATTACAGGTAATTTCATAACTACACAACTTCGTTTACTAAATCTTTTAATACATCAAACTTATTGGTTTGGGTTTGATTTACAATTTTACCATCTACAAAAGTTGCAAAAGTTGGTAAATTACTTACATCTGCTAACTTTCTGCTTTCTGGATACGCTTCTGCATCTGCAATAACAAAAGCTACGTTTTCGTTTTCTGAAGCCAATTTTTTAAATTTTGGTTTCATTATCCTACAATTTCCACACCAAGTTGCAGAATATTGTACCACTACTTTTTGATTATCAGCAACAATTTCTGATAAATTATCTTGACTTAATTCTTGTAACATAATTCTGTTTTTTTATTTAAAAATGAGCTTGTGCTATTATCCCCCAATACTAACACAAACTCATTAAAAAAAATTCTATTTAATGAGATGCTAAATAAGCTGCAGTTCCTTTTGCATCAGGAGACATAGCGTCTTTACCTTCTTCCCAGTTTGCTGGACAAACTTCACCTTTTTCTTGTACGTGAGTTAACGCATCAATTAAACGTAAATATTCACCAACATTTCTACCTAATGGCATGTTGTTAATACTTTCGTGTTGTACAATTCCTTCTTCATCAATAATATAAGTAGCTCTGTAAGTTACATTATCTCCTTCTACTTGTACCGTTTGTGTAGCTTCGTCAAACGTTTCGTTTGTAATATCTAAAATTCCTAAAATTGAAGATAAGTTTCTGTTAGAATCTGCTATTAATGGGTAAGTTACACCTTCTATACCTCCATTATCTTTTGCTTGACTTAACCATGCAAAGTGAACCTCTGGAGTATCGCAAGAAGCACCAATAACAATTGTATTTCTTTTTTCGAACTCACCTAAAGCTGCTTGAAAAGCGTGTAATTCTGTAGGACATACAAAAGTAAAATCTTTTGGATACCAAAACAATACAACTTTTTTGTTTTTGTTTACTGCTTCTTCTAATACATTTATTTTAAATGTATCACCCATTTCATTCATTGCGTCTACATTTAAATCTGGAAATTTTTTACCAACTGCTGTTGCCATTTTTTAAAAATTTTATTATATTAATAATCTGTTTATTTTCTTGTACAAATATACTAATAGAAGCAAGCTTTTTAAAAAATAGTAATGGTATGTTCTTATATTTTGATAAATTTTATTTATACAAAATTAAATTTCATATAAATTAATCTTATCTATAATTTTTCTATTGATGTAAACAAACCTTTAATAGATAATACTTATTTTAAAATATAAATTATAGATAAAAATTATCTAAATATTTCTTGTAGGTTTGTGGTCTAAAATTATTGAAATTAACTTAAAATCATAAATAATGGAACACTTAAATCATAGTTCTGGTGATATTACCAAATGTCCTTTTCACGGAGGAAACACATCAAACGAAAACAATAATGAACAATGGTGGCCAAATGCGCTAAACTTAGACATTTTGCATCAACATGACACTAAAGTAAATCCTTTAGGAGAACATTTTGACTATTATGAAGAGTTAAAAAAACTAGATGTAGCCGCCTTAAAACAAGATGTAACTAATTTAATGACAGACAGCCAAGATTGGTGGCCTGCAGATTGGGGACATTATGGAGGCTTAATGATTCGTTTGGCTTGGCACTCTGCTGGTTCTTACAGACTTTCTGATGGACGAGGAGGAGGAGGAACAGGAAACATTCGTTTTGCCCCTTTAAATTCTTGGCCAGATAATGCAAGTTTAGACAAAGCAAGACGTTTACTTTGGCCTATCAAGAAAAAATATGGAAACAAAATAAGTTGGGCAGATTTAATTATTTTATCGGGTACAATTGCCTACGAATCTATGGGATTAAAAACCTTTGGTTTTTCTTTTGGTAGAAAAGATATTTGGCACCCAGAAAAAGATACCTATTGGGGTGCAGAAAAAGAATGGTTAGCTCCAAGTAATGAGCGTTATGGAAATCTTGAGGATGCTACAACTATGGAAAATCCGTTAGCAGCTGTACAAATGGGATTAATTTATGTAAATCCAGAAGGAGTAAATGGTAAATCAGATCCTGCAAAAACAGCTTTACATATTCGTGAAACTTTTGCACGTATGGCTATGAATGATGAAGAAACTGCTGCATTAACTGCAGGTGGACATACAGTAGGTAAAGCACATGGAAATGGAGATGTAAATAAACTTGGCCCAGAACCAGAAGCTGCATCTTATGAGAACCAAGGTTTTGGATGGGCAAATTCTAACGGAACTGGCGTTGGGAGAGATACTTTTACAAGCGGAATAGAAGGTGCTTGGACAACAGAACCTACAAAATGGGACAATGGTTATTTCGACCTTTTATTTGGTTACGAGTGGGAGTTAACTAAAAGTCCTGCAGGTGCTACACAATGGGCTCCTATTAACATTAAAGAAGAAGACAAACCTGTAGATGTAGAAGATCCATCAATTCGATTAAATCCGATGATGACAGATGCAGATATGGCAATGAAAGTTGATCCAATTTATCGTGAAATCTGTGAAAGATTTAGCAAAGATCACGATTATTTTACCGAAACTTTTGCACGTGCTTGGTTTAAATTAACACATAGAGATATGGGACCAAAAGCTAGATATTTTGGGCCTGATACACCTACTGAAGATTTAATTTGGCAAGATCCAGTACCAGTTGGCAATAGTGATTATGATGTAAATTTGGTAAAAGAAAAAATTGCGAATACAGATTTACACATTTCTGAATTGGTTAATACAGCTTGGGATAGTGCAAGAACTTACAGAGGTTCAGACATGCGTGGTGGTGCAAATGGAGCTCGTATTCGATTAACACCTCAAAAAGATTGGGTGGGTAACGAACCAGAAAGATTACAAAAAGTATTATCTGTTTTAGAACCAATTGCAGCAGAATTTAACATCAGTATTGCAGACACCATTGTTTTAGCGGGTAATGTTGGTGTAGAAAAAGCTGCAAAAAATGCTGGAATAGACATTACTGTTCCTTTTTCTGCAGGACGTGGAGATGCCACAGACGAAATGACAGATGCAGAATCTTTTGATGTTTTAGAACCACTTGCTGATGGTTATAGAAACTGGCAAAAAGAAACATACATAGTTAGTGCAGAAGAAATGATGTTAGACAGAACACAGCTATTAGGTTTAACAGCGGCAGAAATGACAGTTTTAATTGGTGGTATGCGTGTAATGGGTACAAATTACGGAGGTACAAAACATGGTGTTTTTACAGACAATATTGGTGCATTAACCAATGATTTCTTTATCAACCTAACAGATATGGGTAATACTTGGCATCCTGTAGATGATGGTTTGTACGAAATTAGAGATCGTAAAACTCAAGCTTTTAAATGGTCTGCTACTAGTGTAGATTTAGTTTTCGGATCTAATTCTGTTTTACGTGCTTATGCAGAAGTTTATGCACAAGATGATAACAAAGAAAAATTTGTTAACGATTTTGTAAAAACTTGGACAAAAGTGATGAACGCAGATCGTTTTGATATTAAATAAATAATAAATTACTTAAAGGATAAGCTCTTTAAATAGAGTTTATCCTTTTAAAAAAATAAAAAAAATGAATACTTTAAATACGTTTTTTGGTGCTATCCAAAATGTAAATATCAATTTAATTGAAACACTTTTAAAAAGGTTTCCGAGTTTAGCAAATTCTAAAGACCAAAGAGGATTTAGTCCGTTAGTTTTTGCTACTTATTTTGATAAAGAAGAAATTGCAGCCACATTAATTAAGCACAATGCCAATGTAAATCATAGAGATGCTAAAGGAAATACAGCTTTGTTAGGTGTTGCTTTTAAAGGAAATGTGGAAATTGCCGAACTTTTATTGCAAAATGGTGCACATATAAATGCACAAAATAACTCAGGCTATTCTGCCCTTATTTTTGCTACTTTATACAACCAACCAAAAATGGTGGAATTTTTATTAAAGCAAAATGCAGATTCATCACTAAAAGACTTAGAAAACAAATCTGCATTAGATTATGCAAAAGAAAAAGATTTTAAAGAAATAATTACCCTTTTAGAAAATGAAGTATCTATTTGCTCGCAAACAATTTAATATCGTTTGCAGATACTTCTTTTTCTCCTAAAATAATTAAACGTTCTATAACGTTGCGCAATTCTCTAATATTACCTGTCCAATCGTATTTTTGTAACAATTGAATGGCTTCTGTAGAAAAAGCTTTTTTAGGTGTACCTTGTTCTTTAGAAATTTTTTCAGCAAAAAAATCTACCAATAAAGGGATATCTTCTCTCCTATCATTTAAAGCAGGAACTTGAATTAAAATAACTGCTAATCTGTGGTATAAATCTTCTCTAAATCTGCCTTCTGCAATTTCTACTTTTAAATTTTTGTTGGTAGCTGCCACCACTCTAACATTTACTTTTATGTCTTTGTCAGAACCTACTCTAGAGATTCTATTTTCTTGTAAAGCACGTAATACTTTGGCTTGTGCAGATAGGCTCATATCACCAATTTCATCTAAAAAAATGGTACCTCCATTTGCAGCTTCAAACTTACCTGCTCTGTCTTTATTAGCCCCTGTAAATGATCCTTTTACGTGGCCAAACAATTCACTTTCTATTAATTCTGATGGTATTGCAGCACAGTTCACTTCAATCATAGGGGATTTTGAACGGTCAGATTTTTCGTGCAACCAATGTGCAACCAACTCCTTACCAGTTCCATTTGGCCCCGTAATTAAAACTCTAGCATCTGTGGCTGCAACTTTTTCTATAATGTTTTTTATGTGAGTAATGCCATCACTCTCACCAATCATTTCGTAATTTTTACTTACTTTTTTCTTTAATCTTTTATTTTCTACCACCAACACTTTTCTGTCTAAAGCATTACGAACGGTATTTAATAAACGATTTAAATCTGGTGGTTTAGAAATATAATCAAAAGCCCCTAAACGCATTGTATTTACAGCTGTATCTAAATCACCATGACCAGAAATCATAACAATTGGCACTTCTGGTTTTATCTTTTTTGCTTTTTCTAATACCTCAACACCATCCATTTTTGGCATTTTAATATCACATAAAACCAAATCGAAATCGTTATTTTTTATCATTTCAATTCCTAACAAACCATCTTCTGCTTGCTCTACATGATACGCATCATTTTCTTCGGATATTATTTTTGATAAAACCCTTCTAATTGCAGCTTCGTCTTCTATGATTAATATTTTTGCCATCTATATTTTAAATTTTATTCCTGTTCTTAAATAAAATGCATTTACTTTATCTAGTGTAAATACATTTTCTCTATCCTTATCTCTTAAAACATTATTCATTCTTAATGTATAGCCACTATATGCATATAAAACCAAATGTTTGGTTAAAAAATGCTCAAAGCCAAAACCACTAACAACAACAGATAAAGAAACATTTTCTGCTTCTTGATCTAAGATTGTAATTGGTCTTTGTAAATGCGCAAAATAGCCATCTATACCTACAAAAGTTTGAAACATATTTTTATCATTAATCTTATATTTTACATTGGTTTTTGGCACACCTGCATTAAAAGACCAAGATTCATTTACTTGCCTAAAATAACTTACAAATGGTAATGGAAAAGGAATACCAGTTGTTGTATTGTAGGTTAAACCCAAAATTAATCGATAAGGTTTTTTTATGGATTTATCTTCTGTTCTATCCTTTACAAAAAACATACCACCATTTAAAAATAAATCATCGCCAGTAATTTTTTCTGATAATGTAGATGCTAATCTTGGTGTAATTTTAAAACCTGCTCTCCAAGTTTCGTTTAACATAAAGGTATATCCTAAATTAATATCTAGAATAGTTAAATTTTCGATACGTGTTTTATCAAACGGATATTGATCGTTTAAATTAAGAAAAATAGAATTGTACTCTGCACCAACTAAAATATAGGCCTCTTTTTTAATTTCTATGGGATAATTTACCAACGCTTTAATTCTGGTAAACTGATCATCAGATTTATTTTTTGGGATAAAAGAATATTCTAACCTCGCCAAATCCGACAGTTGTGCATTTATAACGCAAACGAAGAACAAGAAAGTTATTAAGAAAATTCTTTTGATCACAATTTTATTTTTTTTCTGTAAACAAATGTACATCTCTTTGAGGAAAAGGGATGGCAATGTTGTGTTCTTTAAACGCTTTATTTATTTCGAATCGTATATTGCTTTGCGTAAAACGTACTTCGAAACTATTATTTAAGGTAAAAACCACTTTAAAATTAAGCGAACTATCTGCAAAATCTGTAAATAAAACTACAGGAGCAGGATTTTTTAAAACCGTAGGTTGATTTTTGGCAATGTCTAATAAAATCTTTTTCACCAATTCTACATCAGATCCGTATGCAACACCCACACTTACAGATTCTCTAGTTTCTGTTCCATTTTCTGTCCAATTAAATAAAATATTGGTTAAATACAAATGATTGGGTATTACTAACACTTTATTATCTACAGTTACAGCTCTAGTTGTTCTTAATCTAATATCTAAAACTCGACCAATTTTTCCTTCTAATTCTATAATATCGCCAACGTGAACAGTTTTATCAACCAAAATAAAAATACCAGAAATTATATCTTGAAAAAGGGTTTGTAATGCCAAACCCACACCAATTAATAAAGCTGCAGAAGCCGCAAATACTGCAGTAACATCTACTCCAGAAGTATTCATGGCTACTAAAAAAATAACCAAAAACACAAACCACCTTACATAACCAAAAACTGTTGCAAATTTTTGTTTATCATTATCTGGCATTTTTCTGGTGATAAACTTTCTTACTAGTTTTAATACATAAGAAGTTACCAATAATGCAACCACAACAAAGATTAAACCTCTTACTGTAATTCCTATTTCTTGACTAAAAACAAATTTATAATCTAAAATAGAGGTGGTTTCTTCTACAATGGTTTCTTTAACTTTATCAATAGTATCTTGCAGCATTTATCCTTTATATTTTAACCATTTATACAAATCTTTATAGGTAGGTTTTTTACCATACATTAAAATACCCACTCTATAAATCTTAGCTGCCAACCAAACCATAAACACAAAAGTAATGATTAATAAAATCATAGAAATGGCTAACTCGTACCAAGAAACTCCAAAAGGAACTCGCATTAACATTACAATGGGGCTAGTTAACGGAATGTAAGAAAAAGCAACCGAAATTGGCCCATGAGGATCGTTAATTACAGTGGCAAAACCAACATAAACCCCTAAAATTAAAGGCAACATTATTGGTAACATAAATTGCTGCGTATCTGTTTCATTATCTACAGCTGCACCAACTGCAGCGAATAATGAACTGTATAACATATACCCACCTAGAAAATAAAAAATAAATAAAATGAATAATTTTAAAATCGGTAATCTTAAAATTTCTTGAATTAACAATTGCATTTTATCTCCACCAGCAGCTTTTTGTGCAGCTTCTAATTGCTCTGCAGGAATTCTAGAAGTTTGCATTTCTACCATATCTACTCCAAAAATAGAAGAAGCAACAGTGGTAATAATAAATAGCAAAATACCCCAAATAAAGAATTGCAATAACCCAGCAGAAGCATTACCAATAATTTTACCCAACATTAACTGAAAAGGTTTTACAGACGATACTATTACCTCTATAACTCTACTGGTTTTTTCTTCTATTACACTTCTCATTACAGAAGTACCATAAATCATTACAAACATCATTAAAAAATAACCTGCTATTGCACCTACTCCAATTTTTAATCCGTTTATTAATTTTGAAGATTCTTCTCCAGAAAAATTATACATTTTAATATCAGATTGAATTCTAGATGCATTTATTTTGGCAATATCAATCCCGAAATTATTAAGTTTTTCGTTTCTGATTTTAGATTCTATTTTACTTTCTAAAGCACCCATTACAGACATTCCTGGTGAATCTTTTGAGTAAAATTCTATTGATTTTGCCAAAAGTTCTAAACTATCTTGTTTAGGAATTATTAAAGCTCCATAATGATTACCAGCTTCTACTTTCTTTTTGGTTTCCTCAACTCCTAAAGCCGTAAAATCTTGATAATGTAACGTTTTGGTGTTTTTAAAATCTTCTTTAGAAAACAATCCTGATTGATCTACATAAACGATTTCTTTAACCTTTTCGTCATTTTTTTTCATCAAAAAATAAACCAAAGCACCCATACCTACCATAATTAGCGGACTTAAAAAAGTCATCACTATAAACGATTTATTACGTGCTTTTGCAATAAATTCTCTCTTTATAATTAGTGTTAATTTGCTCATTTTTCTTAACTGTTTTTATTTATTGCCTGAATAAAAATATCGTTTGCACTTGGTATTAATTCTACAAAATGTTGTACTTCTCCTCTACTAGTTAAAAAAGACAACAAATCGTTGGCAGAGTTTGTTTCGTTTAGTTTTACATTCATGGTCATTTCGTTACCTAGCAATTTAAAATCCGCAGGAAAAACCTCAAAACTTTCTTTTAATTGTGCTTTCACTTCATTCGGATTTGCTGTATTTAAGCCCACTTGAAATGTATTGGTTCTAAACTCACGTTTTATATCCGACAATTTACCATCAAGTATTTTGTTGGATTTGTGAATCAACGCAATTTCATCGCACATTTCTTCTACAGATTCCATTCTGTGTGTAGAAAAAATAATTGTAGCACCTTCATCTCTCAACTGTAAAATTTCTTTGGCAATTAATTGTGCGTTTATAGGATCAAAACCCGAAAAAGGCTCATCAAAAATTAACAACTTAGGTTTGTGCATAACAGTTACAATAAACTGTACTTTTTGCGCCATTCCTTTAGAAAGTTCTTCAATTTTTTTACCCCACCAAGCAGAAATATCAAATTTATCGAACCAATATTTTAGTCGTTTTTTGGCTTCTGATTTAGACAATCCTTTTAATTGAGCTAAATACAAAGCTTGTTCACCAACTTTCATAGATTTATACAAACCTCTTTCTTCTGGTAAATAACCAATGTCTGCAGTATGCTTTGGTGCTAAAGACTCTCCATCTAATAAAATAGAGCCAGCATCTGCCATTGTAATCTGATTAATAATTCTAATTAAAGAAGTTTTACCTGCTCCATTTGGGCCAAGTAAACCATAAACACTACCTTTAGGTATATGGATCGAAACATCGTTTAATGCTCTAAAATCTCCATAATTTTTAACAACATTATTTATTTCTAGTAAGTTATTCATAGATTTGAGTCTATTTTTTTAGTTGATTTATCACAAATTTAGTTATTTTTTAGAGGGAATTGTTATTGAATTAAACATTTGTTACAGATAAATAAAATGTTAAAAATTACTATGCATGCATAACTTTTTTTAAAATTTATTATGCGTGCATAGTAAATTTTAATATATTTGTCAAAATGGATAAGGACAAGTCAATAGATCATCAACTCAGAGCAACATGGCAAGCTGTTGCAAAATTATACAATGAGCAAGCCACAAAGTACGATAGCACAATGTCTTCTGCTTTTGTTTTGCTTACAATAGATAAAGTTAAAGGCACACCATCTACAGCATTAGGCCCATTAATGGGTATGGAACCTACAAGTCTTTCTAGAATTTTAAAATCGATGGAAGAAAAAGGGGCTATTTATAGAGAAAAAAATCCTGATGATGGTAGAAGCGTTATTGTAAAACTAACTGATTACGGATTAGAAATGCGTAAATTTTCTAAAAATCACGTATATCAATTTAATAACGTAATAAGAGAACACGTAAATGAAAATGAGTTGGAATCTTTTTTTAAAGTGATGAAAACCATTAACACGTTAATTGCCGAGAAAAAAATATTTGAATCTACAAATCAAGATAAATAGACATAGTTAACTAATTACAAACAAATGACAAGAAGAATTAAAAAAGTAGCAATCATAGGATCTGGAATTATGGGTTCTGGTATTGCATGTCACTTTGCTAATATTGGTGTTGAAGTTCTTTTATTGGATATTGTTCCAAGAGAATTAAACGACAAAGAAAAAGCAAAAGGACTCACATTAGAAGATAAAGTAGTTCGTAATCGTTTGGTAAATGATGCTTTAGCCACTTCTTTAAAATCGAAACCATCTCCTATTTATAGTCAAAAATTTGCAAGTAGAATTACTACTGGTAATTTAGAAGATGATATTGCAAAAGTAGCAGATGTAGATTGGATTATGGAAGTTGTTGTAGAACGATTAGACATTAAAAAAATCGTTTTCGAAAAATTAGAGAAATATAGAACTCCTGGTACTATTATTTCTTCAAATACTTCTGGAATTCCGATTCAATTTATGAACGAAGGCAGAAGCGAAGATTTTCAGCAACATTTTGCAGTAACTCACTTTTTTAATCCACCAAGATATTTAAAACTTTTTGAAGTTGTTCCAGGACCAAATTGTAAACAAGAAGTTACAGATTTCTTAATGATGTATGGTGACAAGTTTTTAGGTAAAACATCAGTTTTAGCCAAAGATACTCCTGCATTTATTGGAAATAGAATTGGAATTTTCGGAATCCAATCTTTATTTCATCAAGTAAAAGAGTTAGGTTTAACTGTAGAGGAAGTAGATAAATTAACAGGTCCTGTAATTGGTCGTCCAAAATCGGCTACGTTTAGAACTGTAGATGTTGTTGGGCTAGATACTTTGGTACACGTAGCTAATGGTATTTATGAAAACTGCCCTAATGATGAAGCGCATGAATTGTTTAAATTACCAGGTTTCATCAACACAATGATGGAAAATAAATGGTTAGGAAGTAAAACTGGCCAAGGATTTTACAAAAAAGTAAAAAATGCTGATGGCAAAAGTGAAATTTTAACCTTAGACTTAGATACATTAGAATATCGTTCTAAAAAACGTGCAAAATTTGCCACTTTAGAACTTACGAAAACGATTGATAAACCAATTGATCGATTTAAAGTTTTAGTAGGTGGTAAAGATAAAGCTGGTGAGTTTTACAGAAAGAACTTTGCAGCCATGTTTGCATACGTTCAAAATAGAATTCCAGAAATTTCTGACGAACTTTATAAGATTGATGATGCCATGAAAGCTGGTTTTGGTTGGGAAAATGGTCCTTTCGAAATTTGGGATGCTGTTGGTGTAGAAAAAGGAATCGAATTAATGAAAGCAGAAGGACATGAACCTGCAACTTGGGTAACAGAAATGTTAGCTGCTGGCGCTACCTCTTTTTATTCTGTTAAAGAAGGTGCTACTTATTTTTATGATATTCCTGCTAAATCTCAAACTAAAAAACCAGGTCAGGATTCTTTTATCATTCTAGATAATATTAGAAAATCAAACGAAGTTTGGAAAAACTCTGGAGCTGTAATTGAAGATTTGGGAGATGGAATTTTAAATCTAGAATTCCAATCTAAAATGAATACTATTGGTGGTGATGTTTTAGCTGCAATTAATAAAGCAATTGATTTAGCAGAAAAAAATCACCAAGGATTAATTATTGGTAATCAAGCAGCAAACTTTTCTGTAGGTGCCAATATTGGTATGATTTTTATGATGGCTGTAGAGCAAGAATATGATGAATTAAATTATGCCATTAAATATTTTCAAGATACCATGATGCGTATGCGTTATTCTGCAATACCTACAATTTCTGCTCCTCATGGAATGGCTTTAGGTGGAGGTTGCGAAATATCACTACATGCAGATAAAGTTGTTGCAGCAGCAGAAACTTATATAGGTTTGGTAGAATTTGGAGTTGGTGTAATTCCTGGTGGTGGTGGTTCTAAGGAAATGGCGTTAAGAGCATCAGATTTGTTTCATAAAGGTGATGTTCAATTGAATGTGTTACAAGAGCATTTCTTAACCATTGGTATGGCAAAAGTTGCAACTTCTGCTTACGAAGCTTTCGATTTAGGTTTATTACAAAAAGGAAAAGATGTAGTAGTTGTAAATAAAGACAGACAAATTGCACAGGCTAAAAAGCATGCCTTATTAATGGCAGATGCTGGTTACACACAACCTGTAAAACGCAATGATGTTCTGGTATTAGGTAAACAAGCATTAGGAATGTTCTTAGTAGGTACAGATTCTATGGAAGCAAGTAACTATATTTCTGCTCACGATCAGAAAATTGCAAATAAATTGGCTTACGTTATGGCTGGTGGAGATTTATCTGAACCAACAAAAGTATCTGAACAATACTTATTAGATATTGAGCGCGAAGCTTTTTTAAGTTTATGTACAGAACGCAAAACTTTAGAAAGAATTCAGCACATGTTAAAAACGGGTAAACCTTTACGTAACTAAAATCCCATCTAAATCTTCCCAAAGGGAAGACTTAAAATTAGGAATTTATAAAATGAAGTTTAAAATTTAAAAAATAACCCAGACAAATTCCCTTTCCTTTGGAAAGGGTTAGGGATAGGATTATGAAAACAGCATATATAGTAAAAGCATATAGAACAGCAGTTGGTAAAGCACCAAAAGGGCTGTTCAGATTTAAAAGAGCTGACGAATTAGCTGCAGAAACCATTCAATATATGATGAATGAACTGCCTAATTTTGATAAAAAAAGAATTGATGATGTAATTGTTGGTAACGCAATGCCAGAAGGTGCTCAAGGTTTAAATATGGCACGTTTAATCTCTTTAATGGGATTAGATATTGTTGATGTTCCTGGAGTTACTGTAAACCGTTTTTGTTCTTCAGGATTAGAAACAATTGGTATGGCTGTTGCTAAAATTCAATCTGGAATGGCAGATTGTATTATTGCAGGTGGAGCAGAAAGTATGAGCTCTGTACCAATGACAGGTTTTAAACCCGAATTAAATTATGATACAGTTGCAGCTGGTCATGAAGAATATTACTGGGGAATGGGTAATACAGCAGAAGCTGTTGCCAACGAATTTAAAGTGTCTCGAAAAGACCAAGATGAATTTGCTTTAAACTCGCATTTAAAAGCATTAAAAGCTTTAGAGGAAAATAGATTTCAAGACCAAATTGTTCCTATAGAAGTAGAACAAACTTTTATTGATGCAAAAGGTAAAAAAGCAACAAAAAAATATACAGTTAATAAAGATGAAGGTCCAAGAAAAGGATCGAACATAGAAGGTTTAGCAAGATTGCGTCCAGTTTTTGCTGCTGGTGGAAGCGTAACTGCTGGTAACTCATCTCAAATGAGTGATGGTGCTGCCTTTGCTTTGGTGATGAGCGAAGAAATGGTGAAAGAGTTAAATCTAGAACCTATAGCTAGAATGGTAAGTTATGCTGCTGCAGGTGTACCTCCAAGAATTATGGGTATTGGCCCAGTTGCTGCAATTCCGAAAGCATTAAAACAAGCAGGTTTACAACAAAATGATGTTGAATTAATAGAGTTAAATGAAGCATTTGCTTCTCAATCTTTAGCTGTAATTCGCGAGTTAGGCTTAAACCCTGATATCATAAACGTAAATGGTGGAGCTATTGCATTAGGTCATCCTTTAGGTTGTACAGGGGCAAAATTATCTGTGCAATTGTTTGATGAAATGCGCAAAAGAGAAATGAATAATAAATACGGAATGGTTACCATGTGCGTAGGAACAGGACAAGGAGCTGCAGGTATTTTTGAATTTTTAAACTAATCATCCGTAAAAACAACATTAAAATGGAAACTACAAACAAAGACATATTAAGAGGAGGACAATTCCTAGTTAAAGAAACAAATTGTGAAGATGTATTTACTCCAGAAGATTTTTCTGAAGAGCAAGTAATGATGAAAGAAGCTGTAAAAGAATTTACAGACAGAGAAATTGTTGCAAATAGAGATCGTTTTGAAGCTAAAGATTATGCGTTAACAGAAGAAGTTATGAAAAAAGCTGGAGAACTTGGCTTTTTAGGTGTTGCTGTTCCTGAAGAATATGGAGGAATGGGAATGGGCTTTGTTTCTACTATGATTACTTGCGAATATATTTCGAGTGGAAATGGTTCTTTAAGTACCGCTTTTGGTGCACATACAGGTATTGGTACAATGCCAATTACATTGTATGGAACTGAAGAACAAAAACAAAAATATGTACCAAAATTAGCTTCTGGTGAGTGGATGGGCGCATATTGTTTAACGGAACCAGGTGCTGGTTCTGATGCCAATTCTGGTAAAACTACTGCTGAATTAACAGAAGATGGTAAATCATACAAAATTAATGGGCAAAAAATGTGGATCTCAAATGCAGGTTTCTGTAATGTGATGATCGTTTTTGCACGTATAGAAGATGATAAAAACATTACTGGATTTATTGTTGAGTATGATGCAGCAAATCCAAATGGAATTACTTTAGGTGAAGAAGAGCATAAACTAGGAATTCGTGCATCATCCACAAGACAAGTATTTTATAACGATACAATTGTACCAGTAGAAAATATGCTATCTGTTAGAGGTGGTGGATTTAAAATTGCCGTAAACGCATTAAATGTTGGTCGTATTAAATTGGCTGCAGCTTGTATAGATTCTCAAAGAAGAGTGTTAACAACTGCTTTACAATATGCAACAGAAAGAAAACAATTTAAAACGCCTATTGCAGAATTTGGTGCTATAAAAGCCAAATTAGCTGAAATGGCTACAAATTGTTATGCTGGTGAATCTGCTAGTTACAGAGCTGCTAAAAATATTGAAGATAGAATTAATATGAGAATGGCTTCTGGGAATACACATCAAGAAGCAGAATTAAAAGGCGTAGAAGAATATGCAATTGAATGTTCTATCTTAAAAGTAACAGTTTCTGAAGATGTACAAGCTTGTGCAGATGAAGGTATTCAAATTTTTGGAGGAATGGGCTTTTCTGAAGAAACACCAATGGAAGCTGCTTGGAGAGATGCTCGTATTTCTAGAATTTACGAAGGTACAAACGAAATAAACAGAATGCTTTCTGTGGGTATGTTAATTAAAAAAGCAATGAAAGGTCATGTAGATTTATTAGGCCCTGCTACTGCTGTTGCTGATGAATTAATGGGAATTCCTTCTTTTGATACACCAGATTATTCTGAACTATTTGCAGAAGAAAAAGAAATGATTGCTAAACTAAAGAAAGTCTTTTTAATGGTTGCAGGTGCTGCCATTCAAAAATTTGGACCAGATTTAGAGCAACATCAACAATTATTATTAGCTGCTGCAAATATTTTAAATGAAATATACATGGCAGAATCTACCTTATTACGTGCAGAAAAAAATGCAAAACGTTTTGGAGAAGAAGCACAAGAGGGCCAAATAGCTATGGCAAAACTATACTTATACAATGCCGTAGAAATTATTGCTAAAAACGGTAGAGAAGGTATTGTTTCTTTTGCTGAAGGAGATGAGCAACGCATGCTTTTAATGGGATTAAAACGTTTTACCAAATATGCAAACTACCCAAATGTTATTGCGTTAAGAAATACAATTGCAGAAAAGTTGAAAGCAGAAAATAAGTATTGCTTTTAAAAATTTATTTTAAAGCATAAAATGTTTTAAAATTTAGTTGTTTGTTTAAAAAGACCATTGTAATTAATGGTCTTTTGTTATATTTGTTGTTTATAGATTCCCTAAGTCAACCACAACAATTACAAAATATGAAAACAAAATTATTTTCATTTATTTTATTTTTGGTGCTTTTCGGAAGCTGTAAAGAACCAAAAGTTATTGAAATTAATACAGAAAAATTATTAGAATCTGTTAAAATACTTTCTGCAGATGATATGCAAGGAAGATTTTTTTCTACTCCAGGTAACTTAAAAGCTAGACAATATATTGTAGATCAGTTTACAGAACTGGGCTTGCAAAAAGTTATAAATAACGATTACGTACAAGAATTTTCGCATACATTTAAAGGTAAAAGCAGACACGAAGCTTTTCCGATGGTAAAACCAAAACCTTTAGACGATTACTCTAACGTACCAGATACTACTGCAACTGGTGGTAATATAATTGGTATGTTAAAAGGACAAACGGATAAATCTTTTGTAATTACTGCACATTTTGATCATTTAGGAGTAAGAGATGGTAAAATTTACAATGGTGCTGATGATAATGCTTCAGGAACTGCAGCTTTGTTTACCATAGCTCAGTATTTTAAAGATAAACCTACAAAACATAATTTAATATTTGCAGCTGTAGATGCCGAAGAAATTGGCTCTTTAGGTGCAGATTATTTTTTAAAAAACTACAGAGATAGAAAAAATATCGACTTAAATATAAATATGGATATGATTGCACACAGCGATTACGATCCTGAGTTATTTGGATCTGGTTTATACCATTATCCAGATTTAAGAGATCCTTTAGAAGATATTTATTCCGAAAAAATAACTTTATTATTTGGGCACGATGATCCTGAGAATAAAGAGCAAAGTGATTGGACTTTTTCTTCTGATCATAGAGTTTTTCATAGAGCTCAAATTCCATTTATTTATTTTGGCGTTCCAGATCACAAAGATTATCATAGAAGTACAGATACTTTTGGCACTATAAATCAAGAATTTTATATAGAAGCAGTTAAGATTGTAATTCAAGCCATTGAAAATCTTGATGCTGAATTAAGCAACTAAAAAAAAAGAGATTTCTAAATTTAGAAATCTCTTTTTTTTTGATAATGATTTCTTACATCAATCAATTTTTAATCAGAACTAAACAAGAACCACTTCATTAAAATTAAAACGTTTCAATTTAACTATTGAAACAACAATAGAGTTGCAGAAGTTGCAAAACAAAAAACTTCGATCTTTCAATTTAAAATGATTATGAAAATAACTAAATCAAAAATTTTTATTTTATCAGGATTGATAAATATTGTTGCTGTTCTAGTTTTATCTCGCTTTTTTACCAATATTTATATTCCGAAATACGATGCAACAGTACTATCTAATTTCGGACTATTAATGATTGTTCTTTGGGGATTTACCTATATTTCAGTTGCTAAAAGTTATAAAAAAGTAAAATGGATTGTTGCTGTTTTTGCAATAGAAAAACTAATTTACGGAATAATTTGGGTAAAATGGCGATTACAAAATAACGTATCTCCTATTTTTGAAGAAGATTTAATGGCTGGTATTTTTTATTCTATTTACGGAATTAATGATATTCTATTCTGTATTTTCTTTTCAATCGTTTTTTTAAAATTATTTAGAAATAAAACAAATTAAATTAGCTAATCACTTTTTTATCAATACTTTTGCGCGCATTTTATAAACAAGATAATGAAACGTATAAAACAATATAAAAAACTCTTTAACGTAGAAGGAGCAATAGATTTAAAAGAGTTAAAAAAAACATATAGAGGTTTGGTTAAAGAATGGCATCCAGATAAATTTCAAGATGCAGAAAAAAAAGCTGAGGCTGATATAAAAAGTACTGAGATTATAGATGGTTATCACTTTTTAGTAAGTATTGCACCAGAAACCAAAGCAGCTAATTTAGAAGCCTATAAAAAAACGATTACAGAATTTCAGGTTGCAGATTGGCATCATAAAAGCATGTTATTAGAAGTTACTTTTACTGATGGAAATACTTATGAATACTTTGGTGTAAACAAAATTTTATTCGGAAAATATGTGAATGCAAAATCGATGAACAATTTTGGAAAAAGAAACATTTATACTAAATTTTTATATAGAAAATCTAAAAAAGCTTCTGCAATGGCTTAATGGTTTTTGGTTTCTTTAAAAATCACAAAAAAATATTTTATAAAATAAAAGGTCGTATAAGAACTAATCTTACACGACCTTATTTGGTTAGTATCGAAAAAAACATCAACATTTTTTTAAAATCAAATCAAAATCAATTTTTATCATTTCAGAAACAACAATTAAACCTAACATCTTTTTTGGAACTTTTAAGCCATAATCAACAGTATTTACATCTAAATTTCCAGTAATATGGTATTTTTTATCTTCCTTAACCTCTACTGGAATCTTGTAAGTATTAGAAATACCCGCAATATTAATTTCTACTAAAGCTTCTATTAAAGCTTCTTTTTTTTCAATTTCTTTTAAATTTAATAATATAGAAGGAAACTCATTAGACTTTAATAGCTTATTAAAATCTCTATTAATTCCTTTACCACCACAATCAAAACAAGAATTTTTTAACACCAAATCTGCTTTCTTAAAAAACATTTTGTTTTCGTTTTTCTTAAAACAAATTGGTATAGATTTTTCCTTTTGTACAAAGTTAAATTTACATTTAAACTTGTTTACGTTTGTAGTTCCGTGAATTTCTAATTTACTTTCTGGCTCTAATTGAAAAACAGTATTGTTATTAAATCTATTTACCTTTACAAAAGATAGACTTGATAAAATTGCGATTAAAAAAATAATTTTTCTCATAACCTTTATATTTTTTAAATTATAGGAAAGAAAAAACAAATCTCTTGTAAAGTTAAAAAAACAAGAGATTTGTTGAAGCATTAATTTAATTTGTTATTCTTTCACTGTTTTTAGAAACTAATTGCAGCCTCTAATATAACACCATTAAACTTACCTTGATTTAAAGTGCTTGTTGCTGCAAAACCTTCATATTTTTGATTAACATATTCCATTTTAACCAAAATATTATTGGTCATAAACCAACCAGCTACTAATTGAGATCTTTTAATAGTGATATCTTCTCCTGTCATTTCTTCAGAATCTACAGTATTATAACGCCCTCCAATATATAAGTTTTCATTTTTACCAAATCTATACAAAAGTTCACCTGCAAATTGATTTGCTGTTCTATCTTCTAATTCTGCTGTTGCTTTACCTGAAGCAGTTTCAATAGTACCAAAAAACTCTAATCCTTTATATTTTATAAATGGGTTAAACATAATAGCAGAAATACTATTTTTTAAGTTAGGGTTGTATCTACCTGATCTAAAATTGTCTGATGTTGCAGCATCTGCCATCATTACACTATAATATCTAGAACCAGCTCTATCTGCTGAATACAAGTATGAGTTTGGAACATAACCTGTATTATACATAGAACCTGTAATTCTTACTCTTAAATCTTCATTTACTTGTTTATCATAACCTAACTTCGCTAAAAAAGAAGCTCCTCCACTTGATCCATCTTCTGATGTTTTCTCTACAGATTGATTTAATTTTCCATTAGAAACACCTAACATCCCTATAAAACCATTTTTTTGAACTAGTAATTCTGCACCTACTTCTGTAGTATAAGAATCCATAATTAAATTACCAACAAATGGATTGTGCATTGTTTGAGCGTTATCACTTCTTCTAAAATGAGCATCACCATAGTTATTTTCCATATGTCCTACTTTTAAAGTAGCATATTTCATAAAATCTTCCATAAAACCTTCTTTGATAAAATCTAATTTATCTATTTGAAAATAACCTCCTTTTACATAAGTTTCATGATGATGACGAGAAGACAAAAATGTACGTAAATGCATTCTAACTCCATCATATAAAGCTACATCTATATCTAAATTTGCAGTAGCTAAATTAAAATTTGAACCAATAGGTTGTAATTCTATACCTGCTAAATCAGAGTTTTCATGATCTATTCCTTGAAATTGCAATGTAGAAGCACCTCCTATTCTTACTTTAAGACCATTAAAACTAGTTGATGTACTTTTTGGTGCTTCAAATACATTAACACCTCTTTTATCCGTATATCTATAGTTGTCTAAATCTCTATTTTCTTGCGCATAAATACCTAAACCTAAAAGCATTAAAGCTATAACTGTTACTTTTTTCAAAATTATCATCATTATTTTTATTTATTTATTTATTTATTTATTTATTTGTTTGTTTGTTATTTTAAAATTGTATTGAATTTAATTGTTACTTCATTACCTGTTTTAATTGTACCAAGTAATGCTTTAGGAGGATCTACATTAAAATCTGTCATTTTAATTGTTTTTTCTCCAACAAGTTTCACCTCATTATCATTTTTGTGTAAGATAAATTCTAGAGATATCATCTTGGTTACACCTGAAATTTTTAAATTCCCTTTTGTTTTAAACGTATAACTGCCGTTTTTTAATTCACTAACTTCTTCTGTGCTTAAAAATTGAAACTCAATTGTAGTGTATTTTTTTAAATTTAAAGCCTTGTAGGTATTCTTGTCCATACCTCCTTTTCCACTTTTTAAACCTTCCACCTCAAGAACTATATTCAGTTTTTTAATTTGAAGCTTATTGGCAGTTTCTATGGCTAAAGTTCCTGTTTGATTTTCTGCATCAATTTCCCAATCGTGTATATTGGACGTACCATACACTATTAATGAAGATTTTTGTGCATCTAAAGTGTATTCTTGAGCATATAAGCTAGATGAAATACCTAAAAACATTATAGCTATTCCGATAATTGATCTTTTAATTCTTGTTATATAATACATGATTATGATATTAAAATTATACCGCAAATTTATTATGTTAAAACAGTCTAAATAATGACAAATATCATATCCTTTAAATCTTAAACAAAAAAGAGGGATTTAAAAATTTAAATCCCTCTTTTTTAATAATTTACTAATAATTTATTTTTCAAGCGCTCCTAGATAACGTTCAGCATCTAAAGCTGCCATACAACCTGTACCTGCAGCAGTAACTGCTTGTCTGTATTCTTTATCCTGTATATCTCCGGCTGCAAAAACTCCAGGTATATTTGTTTTTGTAGATTTCCCTTCAGTAATTAAATAACCTGTTTCATCCATATCTAAAACACCTTTAAATAAATCTGAATTTGGTTTATGACCAATGGCAATAAAAACACCTGTAACAGAAATATCGTGCTTTTCTTTTGTTTGATTATTGATTGCTCTAACACCTTCTACTACATTATCACCTAAAACTTCATCAATTTCTGTATTGTATAAAACTTCTATATTTTCAGTTTTATTAACACGATGTTGCATTGCTTTAGACGCTCTCATATAATCTTTACGCACCAATAAAGTTACTTTTTTACAAATATTTGCTAAATAAGTAGCTTCTTCTGCAGCTGTATCTCCTGCTCCAACCACTACAACATCTTGCCCTTTATAGAAAAATCCATCGCAAGTAGCACAGGCAGAAACTCCACCACCAATTAAACGTTGTTCACTTTCTAATCCTAAATATTTTGCAGTTGCCCCTGTAGAAATAATAATTGTTTCTGCTTCAATTTCTTTAGACTCATCTACAATAACCTTATGTATACCTCCTACTTCTGGGTTTAATTCTACTTTAGTTACCAAACCAAAACGAACTTCTGTGCCAAAACGTTCTGCTTGTTTTTGCAAATCTGTCATCATAGCTGTACCATCTGTACCATTTGGATATCCAGGAAAATTATCAACTTCTGTCGTTGTTGTTAATTGCCCTCCCATTTGCATTCCTGTATACATTACTGGTTTCATATCTGCTCTTGCTGCATAAATTGCTGCAGTATAGCCTGCTGGCCCAGAACCGATAATTAAACATTTAATTTTTTCTATATTTTCAGACATCATATTGTGTTTCAATTTTGAGAAGTAAAAATAAAGATTTTTAAACCTTATAAGAGAGAAAGTTTATAAGTTTTTATGATAAAAAAATAAGAGAAAAGAATAGTAATCTAAAAACCTATTTTGGCAATAGACGAACAATTCCTAAATTTTCTACACCTATATAAATATAACCATCTAAGCCTTGCTCAATAGAACGAACTCTACCAATATCTTTTAGCAATTTTACCTCTTTAAAAACTTTATCACCTTTTAAAATACACCTACTTACATATTGAAATTTTAAAGACCCCACTAACAAATTACCTTTCCATTTTCCGTATTTATCACTATTGATAAAAGCCATGCCACTAGGCGCAATTGAAGGTGTCCAATAATGAATGGGGCTTTTCATACCTGGAGCATTTGTTTTATCTGTAAATTTAGTACCACTATAATTAATTCCATAGCTTACTTTTGGCCAACCATAATTTTCTCCTTTTTGTATGATGTTAATTTCATCTCCACCTCTAGGACCATGTTCGTGTGCCCAAATTTCATTGGTAAAAGGATTCATTTCCATTCCCTGTGGATTTCGATGACCGTAACTAAAAATTGCTTTTTTAGCATTTTTATGATCTACAAACGGATTGTCTTTTGGGATTGAACCATCATCATTTAAACGATAAATTTTACCACAATCTCTAGTAATATCTTGCGGATTTATATCTCTATTTCCTCTATCTCCAATGCTAAAATAAACGTGATTTTTTGCATCAAACGTAATTCTTGATCCAAAATGTTGACCTCTTGTAGTATTTGGGTACGCTTTATATAAGATTTCTTTATTTATTAATTGATGGTCTTTTAATTTTGCCCTCATTAAAGTGGTGTTACCTCCATTTCCTTGACCTTCAGAAGAGGCGAATGTAAAATAAACCCACCCATTTTCTTTGTAATTTGGATGCAATTCTACATCTAAAAAACCACCTTGACCACGAACATAAATTTTAGGAAGATTAGTTATCTGAGTTTTTCTTCCGTTTTTAAAGTGAATTAACTTACCTTGTTTTTCTGTGATTAACATAGAATTATCAGGTAAAAAAGTAAATCCCCATGGATTTATAAGATCTGGCACAACCAACTCATATTCTTTCTTTTGAGAAAAAACAGCAACACTTAAAAAGAATAATATTGTATAAATAAATTGCTTCATGATCTTTATAAAATTAAATTAAAAAAAATAAATACAATATATAAATATTATTCTATATTTGCAGTCCTAAAATTGATGACTATTTTCGGGGTGTAGCGTAGCCCGGTCATCGCGCCTCGTTTGGGACGAGGAGGTCGCAGGTTCGAATCCTGCCACCCCGAC
>NZ_JBSSBG010000013.1:0-113707 GCF_054968445.1 Polaribacter sp. M10 | reverse complement strand
TCATTTTCACCAATATCTCCCTGCGCTACAATAGTTCCTAACTCTGAAGCACTTAAATGTACATTTACATAAGCATCCAAATTACTTACATCGCTATAAGAAAAAGCAGAACCATCATCATAAGTAGTTAAATTTGTTACACTAACACCAGTGTCGCCAATTACAGGGTTAAAAGAAACTAAAATCCCACCTCCTTCTGCTGCTGTGTTTTCGTGAATATGTGCAGGATGTTCTCCTCCTGCAGGAGTTCCACTTAATTCTATGGTAGCTAAAACTTCTCCATTTACTCTTTCTGAAAAAGTAACATCACCAGAAATTCCTGCTACTGCTTTTTCGCCTAAATCATAAGTAATTGAATTTTTTATATCGTTTTGACCAATATCACCTTGGGCAACAATAGTTCCTAATTCATCTGAACTTAAGTGAACGTTAATGTAACCATCAAAATTTAGCAACTCATTGTAAGTAATTGGTGTACCATCATCTAGAGTGGTTATATTTATAGAACTGTTACCACTATCTCCATTTACAGGATCTAATGAAACTGCAATAGCACCACCTTCTGCTGCTGAATTTAAATGAATATGCGCTGGATGAATTCCACCAGAAGGAGTACCAGAAATATCTAAATTTATGTTGATAGAACCGTCTGCAATTTCTACAAATGTAGCTGTACCAAATATACCTGCTACATCTTTAGAGCCAAGGTCGTAAGTAATTGAATTTCCTGTGGGTTCATAAAATTTGTAGTCAAAATCATCATCACTACAACTAGAAAATATTAGTAGTGTTATGGTAAAGAGAATAAAGTTAATTTTTTTCATAATATTATTTGTTTAATTATTTTACCTCTAAGTTAAACAAAAATATTTACATCATTTCAATATTATTATTAAATTAACAAAATTTTAGTATAAGAAAACTATAAATTAAATAAGAATTAAGCGTAGTAATTGAAGAGAAAACTTAAAATTTAAGTTTGAATAAAAATATATTTGATTAATATAATTACTAAAAAGATAAACAATTTTAATATTAAAGAAAAACTTCTAAAGCTTTGTTATAGGCACTTTCAAAACTCATAGGTTTAATGTTGGTATCTGCGTTTTCTGCCGTAAAATAACTCAGTAATTTTTCAGTTGGCATATTGCCTGTCAATTCGTCTTTGGCCATTGGGCAACCACCAAATCCTTTCATGGCTCCATCAAAACGTAAACAACCCGCTTTATAAGCAGCATTTACTTTTTCAAACCATTTATCTGGAGTAGTGTGTAAATGTGCACCAAATTCTATTTCTGGATATTTTTGAATTAAATTCTTAAAAAGATAGTCAATTACTTCTGGTGTAGAACTACCAATAGTATCTGAAAGTGATAATATTTTTACACCCATCTTAGAAAGTTTCTCTGTCCACGCTCCAACTATTTCCACGTTCCAGGGATCTCCATAAGGATTCCCAAAACCCATAGATAAATACGCAACAACTTCTTTATTTGATTTATCAGCAATATTTAAAATTTCATTTAAAGTATCTATAGATTCTGCAATTGTTTTGTGCGTATTACGCATCTGAAAATTTTCTGATATTGAAAAAGGATATCCTAAATAATCGATTTCTTCGAATTTAGAAGCATCGTTTGCGCCTCTTAGATTCGCAATAATGGCTAATAATTTACTACTGGTTTTCGATAAATCTAATTTCGATAAAACTGCAGCAGTATCTCGCATTTGAGGTATGGCTTTTGGCGATACAAAACTACCAAAATCAATTGTATCGAAACCAACTTTTAATAAAGAATTGATATACAATGCCTTTTTTTCGGTTGATATAAAATGTGATTTTATACCTTGCATGGCATCTCTAGGACATTCTATGATTTTCACTTTTTTCATCAACTCAAATATACAATTGATATTTGATTTAATATCTTAAAGAAATGATATTCATAAATCAACTCAGTTAAAATTAGTTTTAAAATTAAATATTAGCAATATAATTACTTAAATCTACTTCTCTTTGTAGTTGCATTTTATTTTTACGATTCGTAAAAAGGATTGAGCAAAATCTAAATTCTTCTTTAGAAAATAAATATTTCTTGGATTTGGAAATGCATGAAAAAACATAAAGACAAAAGAGCGGATATTTCTGATGCAGGCATGATTTACTATTTATTTACAGGTGATGAAGATGGAAACCCAACTAAATTTCGAAACTTTTTGGGTAATAAAATTTAAAGAATATCCCCCACTTTTATATTTCTTTGAGTTTGTTGTTTATTAATGTGTTTTTGGTAAATTCGTTTTTTTTAATGAAGATACCAAAACACATTTTATTTGTAATTGTAGTTTCTCAATTTTGCTGTACATCTTTGTGGTTTGCAGGCAATGGAGTAATGAATAGCTTAGTAGAAACATTTCAATTGCAAGAAAATGCTTTAGGATATTTAACTTCTGCTGTTCAGTTTGGCTTTATTGCAGGTACTTTATTATTTGCTTTATTAACTATTGTAGATCGCTTTTCACCCTCTAAAGTTTTTTTTATAAGTGCCGTTTTAGGTGCATTATTTAATTTTGGGTTGATTTATGAAAATCAATCTTTATTAAGTTTATTGATTTTACGTTTTTTTACAGGATTTTTCTTGGCTGGCATTTATCCTGTAGGGATGAAAATAGCCACAGATTATTACAATACAGGTTTAGGAAAATCTTTAGGTTTTTTAGTGGGCGCTTTGGTTATTGGTACAGCTTTACCCCATTTATTAAAAGATCTTTTGGTAGATTATTCTTGGAAAAGTGTATTAATCTCAACGTCTACTTTAGCTACTTTTGGCGGATTAATAATGTTATTATTTGTAAAAAATGGTCCTTATAGAAAAGCAAGTAAAACTTTAGATTTAAAGGCCAGTTATGCGGTTTTTAAGAACCATAATTTTAGAAAAGCTGCTTATGGATATTTTGGACATATGTGGGAATTGTATACTTTTTGGGCTTTTGTACCTATTCTATTAAATATTTATAAAGATTTGCATCCGCAAGTACATTATAATATTTCTATTTTATCATTTATAATTATTGCTTTAGGCGGAATTTCTTGTGTTTTAGGAGGCTATATTTCAGAAAAATTCGGCGTACAAAAAACAGCATTTAATTTTCTGTTGCTTTCTTGTATTTGTTGTTTGATTTCTCCTTTTGCTTTTCAAATTTCAAACGAATATCTGTTTATTGCTTTTTTAATTTTTTGGGGATGTGTTGTTATTGCAGATTCGCCATTATTTTCGACATTGGTGGCACAAAATGCACCTCAAAAAGACAAAGGTACAGCCTTAACTATTGTAAATTGTATTGGTTTTTCGATTACAATTATAAGTATTCTAATTTTAAACAGCATTAACGCAAAAACTGATTCTAATTTTATTTTTATGATTTTGGCCATTGGTCCTATTTTCGGGTTAATTGCTTTAAGAAGAAAACAAGAAATAATTAAATTAAAAAAAAGAAAAAATATAAGCTTTTAAGGATATCAATACTCCTTTTTGTTTTCGAATATATTATATCAAAAAAATCTTATTTTAAATTAATAGTTGTTATTGATAAAGTCTAAAAAATTCTCATATTTATTTATAAAAAAACTCTTGAATTTCTTCAAGAGTTTTAAAATTATTTAATTTCTACTACAGATTAAGCATTTTGTTTTTTGATTAAGTTTAATGCAGAACCTTCTTTATACCAATCAATTTGTGCTTTATTGTATGTATGATTTAGTTTGATGGTGTCTTTACTACCATCTGCATGTACAATTTCTAAAGTCAATTGTTTATCTGGAGCAAACTCATTTAAATCGATAAAATTGAAGGTATCATCCTCTAGAATTAAATCGTAATCAGCCTCATTATCAAAGGTTAAACCTAACATACCTTGTTTTTTAAGGTTTGTTTCATGAATTCTTGCAAAAGATTTAACAATAACAGCAGCAACACCTAAATGTCTTGGTTGCATTGCAGCATGTTCTCTAGAAGAACCTTCACCATAATTATGATCTCCAACAACAATCGTTTTAATTCCCTCTTTTTTATAGGCTCTTTGTACAGCAGGTACAGCATCAAACTCACCTGTTAATTGATTTTTAACAAAGTTTGTTTTTTTATTGTACGCATTTACTGCTCCTATTAACGTGTTATTTGCAATATTATCTAAATGCCCTCTAAAACGCAACCAAGGCCCAGCCATAGAAATATGATCTGTTGTACATTTTCCAAACGCTTTAATTAACAATTTAGCACCTGTAATAGCATCTCCTAAAGGTGTAAAAGGCGTTAACAATTGCAATCTTTCTGAATCTTCTTTTACAGAAACTACTACTCCACTTCCATCTTCGTCTGGCGCTAAATAACCATTTTCTTTTACCTCAAAACCTTTTGGTGGTAACTCCCATCCAGTTGGTTCATCTAACATTACTTCTTCTCCATCTTCATTAATTAATTTATCTGTTAATGGATTAAAATCTAAACGACCAGCAATTGCAATTGCAGCAGTTAATTCTGGTGATGCCACAAATGCGTGTGTATTTGGGTTACCATCTGCTCTTTTAGCAAAGTTTCTATTAAAAGAGTGAACAATACTATTTTTAGGCGCATTTTTAGGGTCTGAATATCTTGCCCATTGTCCAATACAAGGTCCGCAAGCATTCGTAAAAATTGTTGCACCTAATTTTTCAAAAATCCCTAAAATACCATCTCTATCTGCAGTATATCTAACTTGCTCAGAACCTGGATTGATACCAAATTCAGCTTTAGTTTTTAAACCTTTATCTACAGCTTGTTGTGCAATAGATGATGCTCTTGATAAATCTTCGTAAGATGAATTTGTACAAGAACCAATTAATCCCCACTCTACAGTTAATGGCCAATCATTTGCATTGGCTTTTTCTGTCATGGCAGAACCAACAGTTGTAGATAAATCTGGCGTAAATGGTCCGTTTAATAAAGGTCCTAATTCTGATAAATTAATCTCTATTACTTGATCAAAATATTCCTCAGGATTTTCATAAACTTCTGCATCTGCTGTTAAATAATCTTTAATTTCATTGGCAGCTTCAGCAACATCAGCTCTATCAGTTGCTTTTAAATAACGTTCCATAGAAGCATCATAACCAAAAGTAGATGTTGTTGCACCAATTTCTGCACCCATATTACAAATTGTACCTTTACCAGTACAAGACATTGATGTTGCACCTGGTCCAAAATATTCTACAATGGCACCTGTACCTCCTTTAACAGTTAAGATTTCTGCAACTTTAAGAATTACATCTTTAGGAGCTGTCCAACCCGAAAGTTTACCTGTTAATTTAACACCAATTAACTTTGGAAATTTTAATTCCCAAGCCATACCAGCCATAACATCAACTGCATCTGCACCACCAACACCAATTGCAACCATTCCTAAACCACCAGCATTTACTGTGTGAGAATCTGTACCTATCATCATCCCTCCAGGGAATGCATAATTTTCTAAAACTACTTGATGAATAATACCTGCACCTGGTTTCCAAAAACCAATTCCGTATTTATTAGAAACTGATTCTAGAAAATTAAAAACCTCACTACTTGTACTATTTGCATTTTTTAAATCTTTGGCTGCACCTTCTTTTGCTTGAATTAAGTGATCACAATGTACAGTTGTAGGCACTGCAACTTTTGGTTTACCTGCTTGCATAAATTGTAACAAAGCCATCTGTGCAGTTGCATCTTGACAAGCTATTCTATCTGGAGCAAAATCTACATAATCTTTACCTCTAGTAAATGCACTTGTTGGTGTACCTTCCCATAAATGAGAATATAAAATCTTTTCTGACAATGTTAGTGGTTTGCCAGTAATTTTACGAGCTGCATCAACTCGTTCAGTCATACTTTCATAGACCTGCTTAATCATATCAATATCAAATGCCATAGGATTTCTTATTTTTTGTGTTTGTTAAAAATCTAAGATACAAAATAATGCCTTTTTATAAAAAGGTTAGGTATAAAATAGAATGATTATAATATAGGTAGGGTTTATGCAAAAAAAAGCCTAAATCATAGATTTAGGCTTTTAAAATATTTAGTTATAAACTTCTTAGTTTACCAATTGCTTTTGAGAAGGCTTAAATTTAGTTAATAAAATACCTTCTACAGCAGCTTCGTATTCTGCCATTGTTGGAGTTCTACCTAAAACTGTTGATAAAACTACAACTGGAGTAGATGATAATAAAGACTCACCTTTTTTCTCTCCTAAATCTTTTACAACTCTACCTTGAAATAAACGAGTTGATGTTGCCATAACTGTATCTCCTGGTTCTGCTTTTTCTTGATTACCCATACAAAGGTTACAACCTGGACGCTCTAAATACAACATATTTTGATATTTCGTTCTTGCTAAACCTTTTGGAGCGCTATCATCGAACTCAAAACCTGAATATCTTTGTAGAACTTCCCAATCTCCTTCTGCTTTTAATTCATCAACAATATTGTATGTTGGTGGTGCAACTACTAAAGGAGCTTTAAATTCTACTTTACCTTGTTGAGTTTCTATGTTTTTTAACATTTGAGCTAATATTTTCATATCACCTTTATGTACCATACAAGACCCTACAAATCCTAAATCTACTTTTTTAGTTCCACCATAATAAGATAATGGTCTAATATTATCATGAGTGTAACGTTTAGAAACATCTTCGTTATTAACATCAGGATCAGCAATCATTGGTTCAGCTATTTCATCTAAATCAATAACAACTTCTGCATAATACTTTGCGTTTGCGTCTGGTTTTAAAGCTGGTTTAATTCCTGTTTTAAGCTCAGTAATTCTTGTGTTAGCTTTATCAACTAAACCTTGTAGAACTTGCTTTTCATTATCCATTCCTTTATCGATCATAATCTGGATTCTACCTTTAGCTATCTCTAGAGATTCTATTAAAGTTTCATCCTCAGAAATACAAATAGAAGCTTTGGCTTTCATTTCTGCTGTCCAATCTGTAAATGTAAAGGCTTCATCAGAAGTAAGTGTCCCTATATGAACTTCGATAATTCTTCCTTGAAAAACATTTTCGCCACCAAATTGTTTTAACATTTGTTGTTGCGTTGCGTGTACCACATCTCTAAAATCCATATAAGATTTCATTGCACCTTTAAAAGTAACTTTAACAGATTGTGGAATTGGCATTGTAGCCTCACCAGTTGCTAAAGCTAAAGCTACTGTACCAGAATCTGCACCAAAAGCAACACCTTTAGACATACGAGTATGAGAATCTCCACCAATAATAATGTCCCAATCTCCTACTGTAATATCATTTAAAACTTTATGAATAACATCTGTCATTGGAAAATAAACTCCTTTTGGATCACGACCTGTGATTAATCCAAAATCGTTCATAAATTTCATTAACCTAGGAATATTCGCCTTAGATTTATCGTCCCAAACAGAAGCTGTATGACAACCAGATTGATAAGCACCATCTACAATTGGAGAAATTGTTGTGGCTGCCATCATTTCTAATTCTTGAGAAGTCATTAATCCTGTTGTATCTTGAGAACCAACAATATTAACTTCTACACGAACATCAGAACCTGCATGTAAAACTTTACCTGGAGTTGTACCTACAGCATTTTTATTAAAAATCTTTTCTACAGCAGTTAAACCTTGCCCTTCAATAGAAATTTCTTTTGATGTTGCATATACTTGTGGCGCTTCGATTCCTAAAACCTTAGCTGCAAAAGTTTGTAATTTTTTACCAAAAACCACGGCATAAGAACCACCAGCCTTAATAAACTCTTGTTTTTGAGGAGTTAAAGCCGTAGAAATATCTTTTAATACTGTTTTGCCATGATATAATTTCTTTTCTTTTGTATTGATTGTAAGCACTGTACCTGTAGCTACAGAATATACTTGTTTTAAAACTGGCTCTCCATCTTCATCTACAATTGTATTACCCTCTGCATCTTTTTGTTTTACCCAGTTTTGTAAATCTATACCAATACCACCTGTTACACCAACTGTAGTTAAGAAAATTGGAGAAATACCATTTGTACCAGCAATTACTGGAGCAATATTTATAAAAGGCACATAAGGACTAGATTTTACTCCTGTCCATAGTGCAACATTATTTACACCAGACATTCTAGAAGAGCCCACTCCCATTGTTCCTTTTTCTGCAATTAACATAACACGTTTGCCTGGGTGTTTTTCTTGCAATGCTAACAATTCATTTTGCATTTCTTTGTTATGCTCAAAAATACATTGTCCATGCAATTCACGATCAGATCTTGAATGTGCATCACCTCCTGGAGAAAGCAAGTCTGTAGAAATATCACCAACACCAGCAATGTAAGTTACCACATCTATTTCTTCTTCAATTTCTGGTAATTTGGTAAAAAACTCAGCTTTAGCATAACTTTCAATAATATCTCTAGCTATTTCGCTACCATTATTAAATGCTTCTTCTAATCTGCTTGTATCAGCATCGTACAAGAAAACTTGCGTTTTTAATACTTCTGCAGCTTCTTTTGCTTTACTGATATCATCTCCTAAAGCAATATCTAATAAAACTGCTACTGAAGGTCCACCTTTCATGTGTGATAATTGCTCTAAAGCAAAAGATGGAGAAATTTCTTTAACAACTTCTTGTTCTAATATAATTTCTTTTAAAAATTTCGATTTTACAACTGCAGCACTTGTGGTTCCAGGTAAAACATTGTATATAAAAAAGTTAAGAGAATCTTCTCTATATTCATTATCTAAATCTTTAATCTGTGTAATAATTGCACTTAGCAATTCTGCACCATCAATAGGTTTTGGGTGAAGTCCTAATTGTTTTCTTTCTTCAATCTCCTTCAGGTAGTCGTTGTAAATACTCATAAATAATATTATAGAATTCTTTTAGTTAATTTTTGTAGCTATTTATTTAATGTTTTATAAAACTAAAATTGTATCGCTGACAGTTTACAAATAAAGTTAATTTACATTAGAAAAAATAAGTTTACTCAAGCAAAATTACTGCATAAATATCGATTTTGAAAGATAAATAATAGATAGGTACAATTAATGAATAAAAAAAAACTATTTTTTTAATATGTACATATAATTCAACAAATTAGTAAGAAAGGTGAGAATTAAATAAAAAATATAAAGCAGACTAATAAGCCGAATTCTGTTCCTTTTTAAAAAAAAGGCTCTTATCATTTATCTAGTTCTAAAATTACTTTTAGAATCGATCTGCCTACCCTTTAGAATCGAGCGAGTAGCTCTCAAGCTCTAATATACATGACATTGCACCTCATAGAGTTTACCTGGTTTCACTACAGCCTAACTGTACTTGCTTTCTGTTGCACTTGTCCTCAACTTACGTTGGACGGATGTTATCCGCTATGAATACTCTTTGGTGTCCGGACTTTCCTCCTCGAAATAAATTCGAGACGATAAGATAAGTCTGCTATATATTTTTCATTTATTTTCTTTTTAACTTATAAAAAAACCCACTCAAATAGAATTTGAGTGGGAAAAATTGCTATGAAAAAGAAAAAGTGTTATTGATAAATCAACAACATTACAAATATATATTAAAAAGTTTTATAAAAAAACATTTTTAATAAAAAATGTACACTTTTTTTTTATTTTTAATACTTTTTAAGAAAACATGTCTTTTACCTTCTCAAAAAATGACTTGTCTGATTTGTTTGGGTTTGGTGAAAAATTATCATCATTTAACATTTTTTCAAAAAATTGATTTTGTTCTTTGTTCAATTCTTGTGGTGTCCAAACATTAATATGGATTAAGAAATCACCAGTTCCATAACGCTCTATGCTTGGTAATCCTTTGCCTTTTAATCTTAAAATTTTACCTGATTGCGTTCCTGGTTCAATTTTTATTTTCACTTTACCTGTAACTATTTCTACTTCTTTACTTGTTCCTAAAACAGCTTCCGAGAAGTTTATATACAAATCATAATGAATATTTGTACCTTCTCTTTTTAAAGTTTCGTGAGGTATTTCTTCAATTAAAACCAATAAATCTCCAGAAATTGAATTTTTACCAGGTGCATCATTTCCTTTGCCCCCTACTTTTAACTGAACTCCTTCTGTTACCCCTGCAGGAATATTAATTGGCACAGTTTCTTCTTTTACAACCATTCCTTGAGCATCTGCTCCATTTGGTTTAGAACTCATAATTTCTCCTGCACCAGAACAAGTTGAACACGTAGTTGCTGTTTGCATTCTACCTAAAATGGTATTTGTAACACGCATTACCTGACCTGTTCCATTACAAGTTGTACAGGTTTTATATTTTACACCATTGGCTTGTACTTTTCTACGAACTTTTACTTTTTTCTCTACTCCTTTGGCTATTTCTTCTAAAGTAAGTTTTACACGAATACGCATATTACTCCCTTTAACTCTGGCTTGTCTATGGCCTCCACCACCACCAAAACCACCAAAGCCACCACCTCCAAAGATGTCTCCAAATTGGCTAAATATGTCATCCATATTCATTCCACCACCACCAAAGCCACCACCACCTTGAGGACCATCAAAAGCAGCATGACCATATTGATCGTATCTTGCTTTTTTATTTTCATCACTCAAAATTTCGTAAGCTTCTGCAGCTTTTTTAAAGTTTTCTTCTGCAGTTGCATCACCAGGATTTTTGTCTGGATGATATTTAATTGCCATTTTTCTGTAAGCTTTCTTAATTTCTGCTTGAGATGCAGATTTAGAAATGCCTAATATTTCGTAAAAATCTTGTTTTGCCATTGTTTCTTAGTTTGCAGTTGTAGTTTTAAGTGAGCAGGCATTTTGTTGCTGCTTACTGTAAACTGAGTCCTAAATTACTGTCCTATTACTACTTTTGGATAGCGTATTACTTTATCGCCTAATTTGTATCCTTTTTCTACACAATCGATTATTTTTCCTTTTAAATCTTCTGATGGAGCAGGAATTTGTGTAATTGCTTCATGAATTTCAGCATCAAAAGTATCGCCAGCCTTAGTTTCTATTCTAGATAAACCTTTCTGCTCTAGTGTATTGTAGAATTTATTGTAAATTAATAAAACTCCTTTTCTTAATTCTTCTGCTTCTTTATCTTCTTCTATATGTGTCAGAGCTCTTTCAAAATCATCTACAACTGGCAGTAAAGATGTCATTAATTCTTGTCCTGCTGTTTTAAATAATTCAATTCTTTCTCTTGTTGTTCTTTTTTTATAGTTTTCGAATTCTGCAAAAAGGCGTAAAAACTTATCTTTTTCTGCCTGAACTAACTCTTCTGATGTTGGTTCTTCTTGCACAGATTCTGTTTCAATTTCTTGATTTTCTTCTACTTGTGCAGTTTCTTGCTCGTTTATTACTTCTTCTTCTTTTATATTTTCTTTCTTACTCATTTCTTTGTAATCGTTAAATTGTACACAATTTATTGTCAAAAATGTTGCCAACAAAAAAATAGTGTCAAATTGACACTATTAAGTTTTTCTAAATTTTAACGTGAGACCAATTCTCACCAGATTTAATTCTATGAATTTGCATATCTGAAACACCAAAACGTTTGGCTATCATTGTAATGCGTGTTCTATTATTTTTGAGTTGTTTTTTAATGATTCTAACTTTACCTTCAGTTAATTTACCAATTTTCTTACCTCTTTCTTTAACAATATTATCCCAATTTGGATGACTAAATTGATGCAGCTCTTTTTCTCTTTTTGTGGCCCATTTTAAGTTTTCTAAAACGTTATTTGTTTTATCGTAATCTAAATGAATTACATACAGTTGTTCTTCATTTTCTTTGGGTAAAAAATGTTGCGCAACTAGTTTGTGAACATATCTACTAGTAGTTTTTTTGTTAGCTTCTTGTATTAAAGATATTGTTTCATAACCATTAGTGTACGTCTGTTTCCTTAAAATTTCTTTACCACCAACACACTTTAAAATTCTACCATAGTTAGATATTTTAAATTTCATTTTCTTCGAAATCTTGTCATCAAATTTAATTTCTTTCCATTCCTCGTTCCATAAGTTTCTAATCATAATTTCTAAAGTTAAATTAAGTTAATAATAAAACTTTTTCACTTTCATTTTTTTTTATAAATCTTCTTCTAGGATTTTTAAATTTTTATAGTTTTTTATTTTAAATTCTTTCAATTTTTGCACCTATAGATTTTAAGCGTGCTTCTATGTTTTCGTAACCTCTATCTATTTGTTCTATGTTATGAATTATAGAAGTTCCTTTTGCAGATAATGCTGCTATTAACAATGAGATACCTGCTCTAATATCTGGAGATGTCATTGTAGTAGCTCTTAAACTACTTTCAAAATTTTGCCCAATTACAGTTGCTCTATGAGGATCGCAAAGAATAACTTTTGCGCCCATATCTATTAATTTATCAACAAAAAACAAACGACTTTCGAACATTTTTTGATGTATTAAAACGGTTCCTTTTGCTTGAGTTGCAATAACTAAAACTATACTCAATAAATCTGGCGTAAATCCTGGCCAAGGAGCATCTGAAACAGTTAAAACTGAGCCATCTATATAGTTCTGAATTTCGTAGGATTCTTGTTCTGGAATGAAAATATCATCACCTATTTTCTCGAATTCTATGCCTAATTTAGCAAAAACATTTGGAATTTGCCCTAAATTTTTCCAACTAACGTTTTTAATTGTTAATTCTGAACGTGTCATAACAGCCACACCTATCCAAGAACCAATCTCAATCATATCTGGTAAAACGCTATGCTCACATCCGCCTAAAGTTTTAACACCTTCTATAGTTAGCAAATTAGAACCAACTCCAGTAATTTTAGCTCCCATGGCATTCAACATTTTACACAATTGTTGAATGTAAGGCTCACAAGCAGCATTGTAAATTGTGGTTGTGCCTGTTGCTAAAACAGCTGCCATTAAAATATTTGCAGTTCCTGTAACAGAGGCTTCATCTAACAACATATCTGTACCCACTAATTCATCTGCTTCTACTCCATAAAAATGTTCTTCTTTATTATATCTGAAAATGGCACCTAAGTTTGTAAAACCCTCAAAATGTGTATCTAATCTTCTACGTCCTATTTTATCTCCTCCTGGTTTAGGAATATATCCTTTTCCAAAACGAGCCAATAAAGGGCCCACAATCATTATAGAACCTCTTAATGAGCTTCCATCTCTTTTAAAATCTGTAGATTCTAAATATGCTAAATTGATTTCATCTGCTTTAAAAGCATAAGAATTACTACTTAACTTTTCTACTTTTACACCTAATTCACCAAGTATAAAAATCAATTTATTCACATCAACAATATCAGGCACGTTATGAACTGTAACCTTTTCTGGAGTTAATAAAACAGCACAAAGTATTTGTAAAACTTCATTTTTTGCTCCTTGTGGAGTTATAGTACCTTTTAATTTATGTCCACCTTCAATTTTAAATGACGCCATTAATTAATATCTTTTTCTGTTTTTATGATTGTGATGTTGTTTCTTATTATTGGTCTTAGAATGATTTTGACCTTGAGAATTTCTTTTTCTTAATAAATTTTTACTGTCAGTTAATTCTTCTTCAGTACTTCTTAAATCTATTTTTCCATCAGACAAATCATATAAATGCTTATAAATTACAGCATCATCTACAGTATCTTTATTCCAATTAAGATAGCACTTTTTCATGTGATTGGCAATGGTAAACACTAAAGCTTCTTTTTTATCGCCTTCTTCCCAACTTAAAGCTACATCTATCATGGTTTGAATATTATTACCATAATAACGATATCTTGATGCTGATTTTGGGTAGGCTAAAGCTTCTGGTTTTTCTTGTAATTCTTCTTTTGATGGTTGAGGATAAGGAGATTCTACATCTAATTTAAACTCAGACATTATATATAATTGATCCCACAATTTGTGTTTAAAATCTGGAACATCTCTTAAATGTGGCTGTAAATTACCCATTACATCTACAATGGCTTTTGCCATTTTATCTCTTTCTTCTTTGCTTTCTAAAGCCACACAGTGATTTACCAATTTCTGAATATGTCTGCCATATTCTGGAATAATCATTAGTGTTCTTTCTGAATTGTATTCTAAATCGAATGTCATTTATATATTATTTGTGAAGATTCTTGATTAAAAACTAATGACAAGAATATACTAAATTTATTGTAGTTATTTTAATTGTTGCAAAATAACAATTTATTTTTGTTTTATAATTGATTTTTTAACCAATCACTTTTAATTTAGCAAATTGTAGCAATAATTTCTTTTTACCTACTGTACTAAACTTAATTTCTGCTTTTTTATTTGGCCCTTTACCTTCTAATGCAATTACCTCTCCAGCACCAAATCTATTATGCTCTACAATATTACCCACTGCAACAGCACTATCAAACAAATTGGTTTTAGCATTGGTAGCTTGAGTAACTTTTTTTAAGTTTTTAGGAATGATAATTTCTTTCTTTTTTGCCAAATCACGTTCCATTTTTTTACGTTGAATTGGTTTTTGAAAACGGATTCCTTTAGGAGCATCATCAAAAATACTTTTATCAACAAAACGATTTACACTTGGTTCTGGTACTTTTGGAGTAATATAATGCAAATATTGGTCGTCTATTTCTTCTAAAAAACGACTTGGTTCTGCATCTACCAATTTACCCCATCTATAACGTGTTTGTGCATAACTTAAATAAGCTACTTTTTCTGCTCTTGTTAATGCTACATAAAATAATCTGCGTTCTTCTTCTAACTCGCTTCTAGTATTCATGCTCATTGCAGAAGGAAATAAATTTTCTTCTAAACCAACAATGTATACATATAAATACTCTAAACCTTTAGATTGATGTATGGTCATTAAAGAAACGCTTGGTTTTTCTTCGTCTTTTTTAGAATCGAAATCTGTAGCCAAAGCAACATCTTCTAAAAATGTAGTTAAAGAAGCATCTGCGCCTTCTTCTATTTTATCTGTTATAAAATCTTTAATTCCGTTTAACAATTCTTGAACGTTTTCTACTTTACTAACAGCTTCTGGTGTACCATCTTTTTCTAAATCTTTAATTAATCTGGTTTCTTTTACAACAGTTTCTGCAATTTCGAAAGCATTTTTTGTTTGAGATTCTATTTGAAATCTTAAAATCATATTCATAAAATTCTGCAACTTATTCTTGGTGCTAGAATTTATTTTGATATCAATTTTATCGATATATTTTATGATTTCGAAAATGGATTTTTTGTAGTGATTTGCAGCTATAGTAAGCCTATCAATGGTTGTTGCTCCAATTCCTCTTGCAGGATAATTGATAATTCTTTTTAGTGCTTCTTCGTCATTTGGGTTGATTAAAATACGTAAATAAGATAAAATATCTTTGATTTCTTTTCTTTGATAAAATGAAATTCCACCATAAATTTTATACTCAATATTTTTCTTTCTTAATGCATCTTCTATAGCTCTAGATTGCGAATTTGTTCTATACAATACACAAAAATTATCTGGAGTTAATTGATGATTCATCATGTTTTCCCAAATGGATTGTGCTACAAAACGACCTTCTTCACCATCAGAAATAGTACGCATCACATTTATGGAATCTCCTGCATCATTAGAGGTCCAAACTTCTTTATCTAACTTGGTTTTATTTCTTGCAATTACAGAGTTAGCTGCGTTTACAATATTTTTTGTTGATCTATAATTTTGCTCTAATTTAAAGGTTTTTACATCAGGATAATCTTTTTGAAAATTTAAAATATTCTGAATATTAGCACCCCTAAAACTATAAATACTCTGAGAATCATCACCCACTACACAAATATTACCAAATTTATCTGCTAAAGCCCTAACAATGATATATTGTGAGTGATTTGTATCCTGATACTCATCAACCATAATATATCTAAATCTGTCTTGATATTTTGCTAAAACATCAGGAAAACGAGCCAGTAATTCATTGGTTCTTAACAATAAATCATCAAAATCCATGGCACCAGATTTAAAACATCTGTCTACATATTCTTTATAAATATCACCAACTTTTGGTCTGCTTGCGTGTAAATCTGCTTCTTGTAAATCAGAATTATTAAAGTATGCTCTAACTGTTATTAAGCTATTTTTGAATGATGAAATTCGTCCTAAAATTTGCTTGGCTTTGTAGCGTTCTTTATCCAAGTTCATTTCTTTAATAATTGCAGTTATTAAACGTACTGAATCTTGCGTATCGTAAATGGTAAAGTTGCTAGGAAAACCTAACTTGTCTGCTTCTGATCGTAAAATTCTAGCAAAAACCGAGTGAAAAGTTCCCATCCAAAGGTTTTTGGCTTCACTTTGGCCTACAACTCCTGCAATTCTTTCTTTCATTTCACGAGCTGCTTTATTGGTAAAAGTTAGCGATAAAATATTAAAAGAATCTACTCCAGATTGCATTAAATGCGCAATTCTATAGGTTAAAACACGTGTTTTTCCAGAACCTGCACCTGCTATAATTATCATTGGACCATCTTTTTGCAAGACAGCCTGTTTTTGCGCTTCGTTTAAAGTATTTAAATAAGTATTCAATGGTAAATTTTGAAAGAATTTAAAAACGTGAAATTAGCCAAACTATTCGTTTTTATAAAGTAACCTTGTTAGTTTTTATTCACAAATTATTTTACAAATATTCGTTCTAAAACCCGAATTAACAAGAATTCGTCTTAAAACCCGAATCTATTAAAATTCGTCTTAAAACCCGAATAATTTTGAAATTGAGGATAAAAAAAGTATTTTTACTAAAAATTTACAATGACAAGCATTTTAACCGGCGATATTATAAACTCTAGAAATGTAGCTACACAGCTGTGGTTACCGATCTTAAAAGATGCATTTAATGCTGTTGGAACATCACCTAAAACTTGGGAAATATACAGAGGAGATAGTTTTCAAATTGAAATTAATTCGATAGAAGATGCATTATTATTTGCTATAAAATTAAAAACAGCCTTAAAGAAAATTAAAAATTTGGATGTTAGAATTGCAATTGGAATTGGAGCAAAAAACGAAACTTTTAAAAACATTACAGAAGGAAATGGAGAAGCGTTTATAAATAGTGGGTTTGCTTTTGATAATCTTTTAAAAAAACAAAATTTAGCAATTAAATCTCCTTGGCCAGACTTTGATAACATCTTAAACACCTCTTTGGCTTTAGCTTTATTAACCATGGATAACTGGACCATAAATTCGGCTACTTTTGCAGAAATGTATTTAAAAAACCCAACACTTACTCAGAAAATTATCGCTAAAAAACTAAATATATCAGAAAGTAGCGCAAGTGAACGCAGAAAAAGAGCTGGTTTAGATGAAATTATGCAATTAGAACAGTTGTACAGAGATTTAATCAACAATAAAACTACAAATTAATGTTACTCTTTTTAAAATTCTTATTGGCACATATTTTGGGTGATTTTGTTTTTCAGTCAGAAAAATGGGTAACAGATAAAGAAAAAAAGAAAGTAAAATCTTTACGTTTATATTTTCATATTGGTGTGCACATTTTATCTTTATTGCTCATCCTTTTGTTTGATATACAACAATACTGGTTAGGTTTTCTGTTTATAATTACAACTCATTATAGTATAGATCTTTTAAAATTATATCTTCAGAAGAAAAAAACAAAGCGAATTTGGTTTTTTATAGATCAAATTTTACATCTTTTTATGTTGATGATTGCAGTTTCTTTTTACGAAGATTTTAATTTATCTCTAGAAAATATCATCACCAAAAAAACGTTATTACTACTAATTTTTATATTGATGGTTGTTTTTGTGTCAGCCATTATCATAAAAATAATAATAACACAATGGAATCCTGAAAAGAAAAAAGAAAACGACGATTCACTTGCCAAAGCTGGTAGATATATAGGTATTTTAGAGCGCTTATTTGTTTTTACTTTTGTAATTACAAATCATTGGGAAGGCATAGGTTTTTTATTAGCGGCAAAATCTGTTTTTAGATTTGGAGATTTAACATCATCTAAAGACCGAAAACTAACAGAATACATTTTAATTGGTACTTTATTAAGTTTTGGCTTTGCTGTCTTTTTAGGAATTTTATATTTGTATCTCTTAAATTTTATATAATTAAATGGAAGATAAAATCTTAGAAAGTATTGCATATATTTTGCCTGCAGCAGTTACAGGTTTTGTTGCTTATTATATGTTTAACGGTTTTTTAAAACAACAAAATACTGAAAAAAAATTAGCAATAATGGCAGAGAAAAAGAAAGAATCTTTGCCTATTAAATTGCAAGCTTACGAAAGAATGTTGTTGTTTTGCGAACGCATTAACCCTGTAAAAATATTGGTAAGAATTAAACCAATATCAGAAAATACCACAGATTATTTACAGTTATTAATTGCCAATATAGATCAGGAATTTGAACATAATTTGGTACAACAAATTTATATTTCTGATGAAGCTTGGACAGCCATTATTGCCACAAAAAGAGCCATAATTAATAAACTACAACAAGCAGCAGAAACATCAAATTCTGCAAATGATTTTAGAGAAAATGTATTAATTGATTATTCTAAAACATTACCACCCACAGAAACAGCCATCAGTTTTATAAAAAGTGAAGTAAAAAAACTCTTATAATCAAAAAGTCTTCTTAAATAAGAAGACTTTTCTATTTTATGATAAAAAAAACCATAAAAGAGGGGGATACTACAATACGATTCTCACTCCTATTTTTAAATTTCTACCTCTTGTAGAAAAACCTAAAATATCATCATAATCTTCGTTTAAAAGATTGGTAACTCCACCAAAAAAAGTAACAGTTTCATTTAACAACTTATAATTTGCTAAAAAATCTAACACTTGGTAACTTGGCAAAATAACATCTTCTCCAGCTGTTCCAAAACTTCCCCATCTATCAAATAGCGATCTTTCTCCTACATTTCTATAATTTAAATTAAAAAACGCATTTTTTAAAACAGAAATTCCAACTCCTAAATTCAATTTATTTGCTGCTATATAATCGTTAAAATCTTCAGTTTTATCTCTATCAACATAAGTATATGATGCGTTAATTGCTAAAAATTTAGCAGGCATAATTTTAGTATTTAGCTCAAATCCATTAGCATCAGAAGAACCATTTCCATATTTAAATGTTGTATTATCGTAAATAATTGCATCTTCTTCTTTTCTATTAAAATACACAGCATCAAACTGAATCCAATCTTGGTAATTTACTTCAAAACCCGCTTCAAAAGTTTTATTAGATTCTGGTTTTAAATCGATATTACCAGCAAAACCATCATACAATTGATACAAACTTGGTGCAATAAAAGCAGTGCTATAAGAAGTAATTAATTTTAATGAAGCTTGTTCATTTTTTAAAGCTTGATAAGCCAAATTACCATCGTAAACCAGGTGATTTCCGTACACATTATGTATATTTAATCTTGCACCAACATTAACACTTAAACCAAAATCAGCAATATAAACCACACTTGCATAAGGATCTATTGTATTAAAATTGGCTACATCTTTATCAATGGTTGCAAAAGGAGTTTCTGTTTGATTAGAGTGCTCTTGATAATTTAACCCTGAAATGAGTTGAAATTTTTCTGAAAATTCAAATTTGTTCACCAAATCTACATTAATACTTTTACCCGTAAATTGATAAAAATCTAAACTCCCAGCCCAAGAATTAAATTGATTTACTTCTCTTTTCACCTCATTTACAGAAGCTAAAAGATACAATTGCCCTTTATTATAATTAAAAGTTGGTTTAATTCCAAATCTAAATTGATTTTGATTTCCTTCGTTTACATCACTATCTGCATATGCACCAGCGTCAAAATCGTAATCAAAATCATCATAATTTAAAAAAGTTTCTACATAAAATTTATCACTAAAAGCGTAGCCCAATTTTACCAAAACGTTTTTGCTGTAAAAACCATCTTCTTCAAAAGTGGTATTTGCATCACTTTTAGCAGAAGACATACCATCTACTTTAGAAAGATTGATAGAACTTAAAAAATTAAATTTCCCTAATGTTCCATTTACAGAAATATTTTGATTGTTATCTGCAGATTTATCACCAGTATTATCAGCTGTTTTATTTGTGCCAAAACTAGTTTCTAAAGTGCCAGAAATAGAATTTTTAGAAGCTTTTTTTAAGATGATATTAATTACAGCTGTTGCAGCTCCAGAACCATATAAAGTAGATGAAGCACCTTTTAAAATTTCGATACTTTCTATTTGACTTACAGCTAACAAACGTAAATCAAACTCCTGATTAATAGCAGATTGATCTGTAACAGGCACACCATCTATTAAAACTAAAACTTGTCTACTTCTACCACCTCTAACATAAATACTTCTTGGTTCTGATGCATTAGAATTTACCCCTCTAACATCTATACCAACTACATTGTTTAGAATTTGAATTACATTTTTACCTGCATTTTGCTGCAATTCTTTTTGGGTAATTTTGGTAATTACTTTACCTGTGTTTTCTTTTTTTAACTTAAATTTAGTTGCAGTAACTACAACTTCTTCTAAAGTTTCTACGTTTTCTTTTTGCTTTTCTTTTTTTTGTGCAAAAAGAGTTGTGCTGGCAAAACTGAATGCCAAAGCACCAACAATTACTAATTGTTTTTTCATTTTAATGATTTAATTGAAACAATAAATCAGGTAAATTTTGTGTACGAATAGTTATTAGTACATAAACTTTTATCCCGAAAGTTTTTAACTCGTGATTTTTGGCAGGTCTCCTGACTTGCGTCTTGTAACAAACCTTCCCATTTTATTCTAAATACACTTTAGAAATCAAACAGTGGTTAAAGAATTGGTTACAAGCTTTATAGCTTACAGTTGCGGGTACAGTTCTGGTATTTCACCAGATTCCCTTTTAATTTGATGTAAAAATGAAGCTTACATCAAAACCAAAATCTTTGCAAATGTATAAGTATTCTTTTCAAGAATCTAATAAAATCGTTTTGAAATTTAATATCTTTAAACTTTAATAATATTTAGATTTATGAGAATTGAAAATGATTTAAAATTGGGATTTAAAGATGTAATGATTCGTCCTAAACGATCTACATTAAAATCGAGATCTCAGGTTACTTTAGAGAGAGAATTTAAGTTTTTACATAGTAATATCGTTTGGAAAGGTATACCAATAATGGCTGCAAATATGGATACTGTTGGTACTTTTGAAATGGCTAAAGAATTGGCAAAACACAAATTATTTACAGCCGTACACAAACATTATTCTTTAGAAGAATGGCGTAATTTTGCCACAAATTCATCCGAAGAAGTTTTAAAAAATATTGCTGTAAGTACAGGTACTGGAAAAGACGATTCTGAAAAAGTAAAAACCATTTTAAATGAATTTCCTCAAATAAACTTTATCTGTATTGATGTTGCGAACGGATATTCTGAACACTTTGTCAATTTTGTTCAAAAAATGCGTAAAAATCATCCGAATAAAATAATTATTGCGGGTAACGTTGTTACTGGAGAAATGGTAGAAGAATTGCTTTTATCTGGTGCAGATATTGTAAAAGTTGGTATTGGGCCAGGTTCTGTTTGTACAACTCGAGTTAAAACAGGTGTGGGTTATCCACAATTATCGGCTATTATAGAATGTGCTGATGCTGCTCATGGAATGGGAGGACAAATTATTTCTGATGGTGGTTGTAAAATTCCTGGTGATGTTGCCAAAGCTTTTGGTGGTAGTGCAGATTTTGTAATGCTTGGAGGTATGTTTGCTGGACACACAGAAAGTGGTGGTGAATTGATTGAAAAAAATGGCGAAAAATTTAGAGCTTTTTACGGAATGAGCTCAGAAACTGCTATGAATAAACATGCTGGAGGCGTTGCTAATTATAGAGCTTCTGAAGGTAAAACTGTAGAAGTTCCTTTTAAAGGTGATGTAAAAAACACAGTTATTGATATTTTAGGCGGAATAAGATCTACATGTACTTATGTAGGTGCAAAAAGATTAAAAGAATTAACCAAAAGAACTACTTTTATTCGAGTTCAAGAACAAGAAAATCAAGTATATTCTTAATGAAGAAAATTTTAGTTTTTACTATTTGGTTATTCGTTTTTGGTTCGTGTAAAAAAGAAGCTGTTAAGGTTGATGAAAATAATCAAACAGAAAGTAACATCAAATATGCAAAGGGTTTTGATATTGTTGATAAAAATGGAGTTAAAAAGTTAATTATAAAATCTGCTTATCAGAATTCTGATGAAATTTTTGAATATATCATTCAAAATAAAAAATCCAAAAAAGAGGAGATTGCAAATACACTCTCTACTCCTATTGAGAAAATTGTTGTTACTTCTACAACTCATATACCAATGGTTGAGTTGCTGAATGAAGAAACTGCAATTATTGGTTTTCCGTATTCAAAATATGTATCCTCAGAAAAAACAAGACAATTAATTGATGCTGGAAAAATTAAAGAAATTGGTAAAGAAAGTTCTTTAAACACAGAAATTCTGTTGAATTTGCAACCAGAATTGGTTGTAGGCTATAGTGTTTCTTCTGCTGATAAATCTTTAACCACCATAAAAAAAGCAGGAATAAAGGTAATTTATAATGGAGATTGGCTAGAAGAAACTCCTTTAGGAAGAGCAGAATGGATTAAGTTTTTTGGAGTTCTATTTGATAAGGAAAAACAAGCAGACAGTATTTTTAGAATTATTGAAACCAATTATATACAAGCTAAAAACATTGCTTTAAAATCAACCAAAAAACCAAGTATTTTATCTGGTGCAATAATGAGCAAAGATATTTGGAATTTGCCTGCAGGTGATAGTTTTGTAGCCCAATATTTAAAAGATGCCAATTGTAATTATTTGTGGCAAAACTCGTCTGGAAAAGGAAGCTTGTCTTTAAGTTTTGAACATGTTTTTGATAAAAGTGCAGATGCAGATTTTTGGATTGCTCCTGGCTACTTTTCATCCAAAGAACAATTACTTAGTAGCAATAAATTATACTCAAAATTTAAAGCGTTTAGACAAAATAACATCTATACTCCATCAACAAAAAAAGGAAAGACAGGTGGAGTTCTTTATTATGAATTGGCACCAACAAGACCAGATTTGGTTTTAAAAGATATTATAAAAATTACCAATCCTGATTTGTTACCAAATTATAAACTTACATTTTTTGAAAAAATGTTATAAATAAAAAACCCCAGAACTAAAAATTCTGGGGTTCTTTTCATATAAAATGGGGAACTTAAATATATACTTTTTTAAGACATACTAAATTAATGATTTCTAAAAAAACGCAGCGATTTAAGGGGGTAGTATTTGGGTAGTATTTGGGTAGTAGGCTTTATAAAGTCAATAAAAACCTAATTATTGAGATAAATTTAAAGCTTCTTTCCTGCTTTTAATATGTAATTTATCATAGATGTTTTTGATATGAAATTTTACGGTATTAATTGAAACATTAACTACTGTAGCAATTTCTTTATTTGATTTACCTTGTAATATTAAATCGAATATTTCTCTTTCTCTAACACTTAAAGACGCTAACTTTTCTTTATTTAATTGTTTGTTGCCTTTTGCCTTTTTATCTTTTAACATTTTAGAGAAATTTCTAATCTCTTTTTTCATGTAGATGTTTTTCTTTCTTAATAATTTTTCTCTTGAAAAAATGGCAAAACCAAATATTATAATTTGAAAAATACCACCAATTTTTATATTAAAACCATCTATAGAAAAAACAGTAATACCTAGATTTCTAAAAACAAAAGAATCTAAACCCGAAAACAATAAAATAGCAAAACCGAAAACAAATAACTTTGTAAAGTTATTTTTTTTAAATAAAATAAGTGCAGCTAGCCAATAGGTTAATAATAATAGAAAAACTAAAACATTTAATGCTATAAATACATTATGGTTCTTATTAAAATAGAAAACTATAACAAAAGCAATAATTAGAAAACCTAAGGTATAGGTGTAATATTTTAATTTCGGATATACCTCATCTAAATTTAAAAAATAACTGACAAATTTTGAGGAATAAAAAGAAATTAAAATATAATTTAATAAAATTAAAAGTTTAATATAACTAAAGTTAAAACCAAATAGAATTAAGCTTCCATCTAATAAAATAAACATTAATGTTATACTCATCAAAAAAAATGAATAATATAATAATGTTTTATCTTTAAAAAAAGAATAGTAAAATAACGAGTAAATTATAATTAAGAAAATGAATCCATAGAAAAACCCATTTAGTGTAATAATCAGTTTTTCTCTAAAATCTGAATCTACTTCTTTTTGCAATTCAAAAGGAAAATAAGAAACAAAATCTGAATTTACCTTAACATATAAATCATCTGTTCTTAAAAACTCAAAAGCTAAAAATCTTTCTTTTTCTAGAGCTTTAATTTCTCTAAAATTCTGATAAGCCTTAAAAAACTTAATTCTATGACTCTTAACTTTAAAAATATAAGTTTCTTTTGCTTCTGATTTCGGAATTTTAAACCAATAAGAAGCATCTGAATGTGGTTCTAGAATTAATTTTTCAATGGGTTTAAATTCTTTATCTACGATGGTTTTAGAATTTAAACTATTATCAAAGTCTTTAAAGTAAAAAACATCAGATTGAGCAAAAACCCAACTCGATACAAAGCATAAAACAATAAATATTTTAAATTTACCTAACAATTTCGACTAATTTTCTAAAACCTTATGAATAAAAAACCAATCAAATATAGTGAAACTATTGCTGTTGTTGCTCTTGTTGCTGTTGTTTTAATTTTAAAGAAAAATTAAATGCGGCCTTTGCATGTATTTTTGTAGTATCAAAAACAGGTACAGAAACATCTTCTTGCTGAATTAACAACGGGATTTCTGTACAACCTAAAATAACACCTTCTGCTCCTATTGCTATTAGTTTATCAATAATTTTTAAATAGGCTTCTTTGGATGATTTTTTTATTATTCCTGCAGACAACTCATCGTAAATAACATTATGAATTATATTTCGATCTTCTGCATCAGGTATTACAGCTGTTATTCCAAAAGACGATAAAATATCAATAAAAAAATCTTTTTCCATGGTATATTTTGTACCCAATAAAGCCACTTTTTTAAGTTTCTTTTCTATAATTTTTTTTGATGTGGCATCTGCAATATGAATTACAGGAATTTTAACCGCTTTTTGAACAGCTTCTATACACAAATGCATGGTATTTGCACAAATTAAAATACAAGTAGCACCAGATTTTTCTAGATTTCTACCAGCTTTTGCCATTTTTTCATCTAACAAATCCCATCTATTATTTTTCTGAAGATTTGCAATCTCACCAAAATCGAATGTATTAATAATAAGATCTGCAGAATGAGGTTTTCCTAAATTATTTGAATTTAAATCATTTAAAATTCTGTAATATAAAATGGTAGATTCTGGAGTAATTCCTCCTATTAATCCGATTTTTTTCATAGCTGATTTATTTAAAACAAACTTTGCTGCGTATCATCGTCAGTATTTTCCTTTTTCTTTTGAATTGCTTTCTTTAAAAGCTCGTTCTTTTTGTTTTCTTTGCTTTCTGCATCTATAGTTGCAGGTTTTTCAACAACAGGAACTTCTAATGGTAATTTATCTTCAATCACTTCTTCTTCAACCACTTCAACATCTTCCGCTTTTTCTTCTTCTGGTTCTTCGTAAGGTAATGATTCTAATAAATTTACATTTTTAATACGCTCTGTTGTTAATTGATTTCCAAGAGCTTTTATCCCTTTTACAGCAATAAATTCTTCGAAATTAACTTCTTCATTGACTAAACTTCTTTTAGAAAATTGTACTTCTGCAATTGGTCTATAATCTGTAGCAACAATTTCTAATTTAGATTTTGGATGTTCAGAAATAAAAAGTTCTTCTTTTTCTGGAGTTTCTATCAAAAAGCGTTTTACATAATATTTGGCTTTTTCACCATCAAAATAAATTGCAGAAATGGGTTTATTAGGCTTCCATTTTTCTAAAACAATCATATCATCATCAAAATGCATTGCCAAATCTGGTTTAACAGCTTTAGCTTTACCCTCTTGAGTTATGATTAACAGCTTATCTTCTGCTCTAAATTCACCCAACAAATCTCCTCTTTCATCAACATTTAAACGTTGTACAGTTTCATCGAACCAAATTTTACGTGGTTTTAAAGTTGATACTCCTGCAGATTTAAAATCGATACTTTTAATGGCAAACTTGGTAATAGTATTTCCACGAACACTTCTACCCTTTACAGCTAAATCAGCAAAATCGATGTCCCATTTTAGTTTTTTAATACTACCAACAGCTCTTAAATTTACGGTAACCACTTCTGCTTCTCCATTCGGATTTGCAGAAAAATATAACACTTTAGAACCTTTGCTGCCATTGGTTAAATCGTATTCTTTATCACGAGTTACAGCAGTAACCGCAAAACGTTTCATATAACTTGGGCCTCTTGTACCATCTTTATACATAAAATTATAAACGGTTCGTTTATCTTTCTTTTTAAAGACGGCAATGTGTATAATATCTTTACCTACAAAGGTTTTAGCATCAATTTTGGTCACCATCATTTTACCATCTCTTCTAAAAACGATAATATCATCAATATCAGAACAATCTGCTACAAATTCGTCTCTTTTTAAAGAAGTACCAATAAAACCTTCTTCTCTGTTTACGTACAATTTAGCGTTTTTCATAGCTACTTTTGATGCAACTATATCATCAAAAATTCTAATTTCAGTTTTACGCTCTTTACCTTTTCCGTATTTTTCTTTTAGGTTTTTAAAATAGTCGATTGCAAAATCAATAAGATGATCTAAATGATGCTTTACACCAGCAATTTTTTCTTCTAAACTTTCTATATGTTGTTTGGCCTTATCAATATCGAATTTTGATATTTTCTTGATTCTAATTTCTGTTAAACGAACAATATCTTCTTCAGTAATGGCTCTTTTTAAATGTTTAATATGAGGCTGTAAACCTTTATCAATCGCTTCAATTACACCTTCCCAAGTTTCTTGTTCTTCTATATCCCTATAAATCCTATTTTCTATAAAAATTCGTTCTAAAGACGAAAAATGCCATTGTTCTTCTAGTTCGTTTAACTGAATTTCTAACTCACGTTTTAACAATTCTACAGTTAAATCTGTGGAATGTTTCAACATATCAGAAACTCCTGTAAACACAGGTGTATTATTTTTAATAGTACACGCTAAAGGCGATATTGATGTTTCGCAATTGGTAAATGCATACAAAGCATCAATAGATTTATCTGGTGATACGTTTGGTGGCAAATGCACCAAAATTTCTACTTGAGCTGCAGTATTATCTTCAATCTTTTTTATTTTGATTTTACCTTTATCATTGGCTTTTAAAATGCTATCAATTAAAGAAGAAGTTGTTGTAGAAAACGGAATTTCATTAATCACCAACGTTTTTTTATCCAATTGCGAAATTTTTGCTCGAATACGCACCCTTCCTCCTCTTTTACCATCATTATAATTGGTAAAATCAGCAATTCCGCCAGTTAAAAAATCAGGCACAATTTTAAAACTTCTACCTTTTAAATATTTAATAGAAGCATCTATCAGCTCATTAAAATTGTGTGGTAATATTTTGGTTGATAAACCAACTGCAATTCCTTCTGCTCCTTGCGCTAATAATAAAGGGAATTTTACAGGTAAATCTATAGGTTCTTTTCTTCTACCATCATAAGACAATTTCCATTCTGTTGTCTTCGGATTAAATACAACTTCTAAAGCAAATTTAGACAAACGTGCCTCAATATATCTAGATGCTGCAGCTCTATCTCCTGTTAAAATGTTACCCCAGTTTCCTTGCATATCAATCAGCAATTCTTTCTGACCAATTTGTACCATAGCATCAGCAATAGAAGCATCTCCATGTGGATGATATTGCATAGTATGCCCAACAATATTGGCTACTTTGTTGTAACGTCCATCATCTAAATCTTTCATAGAATGCATAATTCTACGTTGTACAGGTTTTAATCCGTCTTCTAAAGATGGTACTGCTCTTTCTAAAATTACATACGAAGCATAATCTAAAAACCATTCTTTATACATACCAGTAACTTTGGTAATGGTTTCTTCTTGAGGCGAATCTAATTGTTCACCTTCGTTCGTTAATTCTTCTTCGTGTTCGTTCTCGTTTATTTCTTCACTCATTCTTTTTAAACGTTTAATTGTTTAATCGTTTAATTGTGTATTTGTTTCTTTGGGCATTCCCTAAAGGTCGGGCTTTACGTTATATCTTTTTTATGAAAATAAAAAAGGATGCCACTCCAATCCCTAACGCAGGCATACTTGCTAATTATTTGCAATTACGTTTATTATTTTTCTATCAATTTATTTTGTTTCTTTCAGACCTCACAGGTTTTATAAACCTGTGAGGTCTTCTAAATTTTTTATTTTTAAAACTATAAATTATAACCAAATTTATAAATTTTATGAACTACAAACTTGCTAAAACTCCTTTCCTATCGAAAGGATTTAGGATAAGACATCTAAACTTCTTCCTCAACATAATCTAGTTCCACTTTTAAATTTTGGATGATAAATTTCTGTCTGTCAGGTGTATTTTTTCCCATATAAAACTGCAGCATTTGCTCAATAGACATTTCTTTGTCTAACATTACAGGATCTAAACGAATATCATCACCAATAAAATGTACAAATTCATTAGGCGAAATCTCACCCAAACCTTTAAATCGTGTTATTTCTGGTTTTCCTCTTAGTTTTTCAATTGCCTCTCTTTTTTCTTCATCCGAATAACAGTAGAATGTTTGTTTTTTATTTCTTACTCTAAACAAAGGTGTTTCTAGAATATATAAATGTCCTTCTTTTATCAATTCTGGGAAAAACTGTAAGAAAAATGTGATTAATAACAAGCGAATGTGCATACCATCAACATCGGCATCAGTAGCAATTACAATATTGTTATAACGTAAATCCTCTAAACCATCTTCAATATTTAAAGCAGCTTGTAAAAGGTTGAATTCTTCATTTTCGTACACAATTTTTTTACTTAATCCGTAAGAGTTTAAAGGTTTTCCTTTTAAACTAAAAACCGCTTGTGTATTTACATTTCTTGATTTTGTTATAGAACCAGAAGCAGAATCTCCCTCAGTAATAAACAAGGTTGTTTCTAAATAATTTTCCTTTTTAATATCACCTAAATGAATTCTACAATCTCTTAATTTTTTGTTGTGTAAACTCGCTTTTTTTGCTCTATCTCTTGCTAATTTTCGAATTCCAGAAAGTTCTTTTCGTTCTTTTTCTGCTTGCAAAATTTTCTTTTGAAGCTTATCTGCAATTTCTGTATTTCTGTGTAAAAAGTTGTCTAGTTTTGTTTTAACAAAATCATTGATATAAGTTCTAACTGTTGGCAACTCACCTCCCATTTCTGTAGAACCTAATTTTGTTTTGGTCTGACTCTCAAACACGGGTTCCATCACTTTTATAGCAATTGCTGCTATTACTGATTTTCGAACATCAGAAGCTTCGAAATTTTTACCAAAAAAATCACGAATGGTTTTTACAATAGCTTCTCTAAACGCAGCTTGGTGTGTACCTCCTTGTGTAGTATGTTGCCCATTTACAAAAGAATAATACTCTTCTGAATATTGCGTTTTACTGTGTGTAATAGCAACTTCTATATCATCACCTTTTAAATGAATTATTGGATACAACATGTCTTCTGTGTTGTTATTATCCTCTAACAAATCTTTTAAACCATTTTTAGAAAAAAACTTTTCTCCGTTAAAAATAATGGTTAAACCCGGATTTAAATACACATAATTTTTAAGCATTTTGGCTACATATTCATTTCTGAATTTGTAATTCTTAAAAATGGTTTCATCCGGAATAAAAGAAACCTTAGTTCCTTTTCTGCGCGAGCTTTCTTCCAAAAACTCTTGGTTTTCTAAATTTCCTTGGCTAAATTCTGCTGAGGCAGATTTTCCTTCTCTAGAAGATTCTACTCTAAAATAAGAAGATAATGCGTTTACAGCCTTTGTACCTACACCATTTAATCCTACCGATTTTTTAAAGGCTTTAGAATCGTATTTACCACCTGTATTCATTTTAGAAACCACGTCAACCACTTTCCCTAAAGGAATTCCACGTCCATAATCTCGAACTGTAACCTTGTGTTCTTTAATGGAAATTTCAATGGTTTTCCCTGCCCCCATTACATATTCATCAATAGAATTGTCTAAAACTTCTTTAACAAGTATGTAAATTCCATCGTCTGCAGAAGAACCATCACCTAATTTACCAATATACATTCCAGGACGCATTCTAATGTGTTCTTTCCAATCTAAAGACCTGATATTATCTTCGGTATATTTTGTTTCTTGACTCATAAAATCTTTACTGTGATTAGGTTTGATGTACTGGACAATATAGCATTATCATCATTTAAATAAAACAGCAAAATCAATTAGTTATTAACATAATTTCAACGATTTTTTTGATATTATTTTTAAGTATTTTAACAGAAAATCCTTGGAAATAACACATCAAAAATCACAAAAAAAAACAATATGTTATATTTTTAAACAAAACATTAAATACTCAACATTTTAATTACTTTTGATGCGTAAATCAAATTAAAACAAAGTGGAAAACACACAACTTTTAGCGTTAGCAAATAAATACGGGAGTCCTTTATATGTTTACGATACAGATAAAATAGAATCGCAATACAACAGATTAACAAATGCTTTTAGTAGTGTTAAGAATCTGAAATTAAATTATGCTGTAAAAGCACTTTCAAACATAAATATTTTAAAATTCTTTAAAAATTTAGGTTCAGGTTTAGATACAGTTTCTTACCAAGAAGTGCAATTGTGTTTAACTACAGGAATAGAACCTCATGATATTATTTTTACTCCAAATGGAGTTTCTTTAAAAGAAATTGAGGAAGTTGCAAAATTAGGGGTTCAAATTAATATTGATAACCTTTCTATTTTAGAACAATTTGGTCAAAAGCATCCAGAAATTCCTGTTTGTGTACGTATCAATCCGCACATTATGGCTGGTGGAAATTCAAAAATTTCTGTAGGTCATATCGATTCTAAATTCGGAATCTCCATTCACCAAGTACCTCACATTAAACGTGTTGTAGAAAATACAGGAATGAATATTAACGGAATTCATATGCACACTGGTTCTGATATTTTAGATATCGACACTTTTTTACGTGCCTCTGATATTTTGTTTGATGTTGCTCGTCAGTTTAAAAATATCGATTTTATCGATTTCGGAAGTGGCTTTAAAGTTCCTTATAAAGAAGGAGATATTTCTACGGATATTGAGCAATTAGGTGTTCAATTATCAGAAAGATTCAACGAATTTTGTGCAGAATATGGTAAAGACATTACGTTAATGTTTGAACCTGGTAAATTCTTGGTTTCTGAAGCTGGTGTTTTCTTAGCTAAAGTAAATGTGGTGAAACAAACAACTTCTACAGTTTTTGCGCATGTAGATTCTGGTTTTAATCATTTAGTAAGGCCAATGATGTACGATTCTTATCATCACATCACAAACATTTCTAACCCAGAAGGAAGAGATCGATATTATTCTGTGGTTGGTTATATTTGCGAAACAGATACATTTGCATCTAACAGAAGAATTTCAGAAATTTCTGAAGAAGATGTTTTATGTTTCCACAATGCTGGTGCGTATTGTTTTTCTATGGCATCGAATTACAATTCTCGTTATTTGCCTGCAGAAGTAATGTTGGTTAATGGTCAAGATTATTTAATTAGAAAAAGACAAACAATTGAAGATATTTTAAACAATCAAGAAGTGGTTGAATTTTCTTCAAAAAAAAAGACTAAAAAAGCAGAAGTAACTGCTTAAATTTTATAAAATATTTTTCTATAAATCCACTAAAGAATTCATTTTTTTAGTGGATATTTTTTTACATTTACTCAACTATAAAAACCAATAACAATAATGAAAATTTTAGGAATAGGAAGTAATTATGTTACCGATTTAAAAGATATTGAAGAAAAAAAGAAAGGTAAAAAATTTATTTTCTCTAAACCAGAAACAGCATTGGCTGTAAACTGCGATGTTCCTTATCCAAGTAGTATTACCAACCAATTAATTTACGAAGTAGAATTGGTAGTAAAAATTGGCAAAGAAGGTAAAAACATCAGCAAAGAAGAAGCAAATTCTTACATTTCAGAAATTGCTGTGGGTATCGATTATACAGCTACTGATATTTTAAAAAATGCTAGAGAAACTAAACATCCTTGGGAATTTGCCAAAGGTTTTGATGGTGCTGCACCAATTTCTAGTTTTCAACCGGTTTCTGATTATAATTTAGGTGATATTGATTTTGATTTAAAAATTAATGGAGAAGAAAAACAAAAAAGCAATACAGCATATATGATTAACGATTTTGCTGATATTATTTCTTTTATTTCTGAATACATGACCTTACAACCTGGCGATTTAATTTTTACAGGAACTCCAGCTTTGGGTAAAGGAGAAATTTTTAAAGGAGATCATTTACAATGTTCTGTAAATGGAGAATTATTATTAGATTTTAAAATGATATAATTTTTTATTGATGAAAATCAGACTTTCTAAAATTGAGGATATTCCGCAAATTGCAACAATTATAAACGATGCAAAAGAACTTTTAGCATCTCTTCATATTGATCAATGGCAAAATGGCTATCCAAATGCTGAACAGGTAGAAAACGACATCAAAAATAATGAAAGTTATGTAGTTGTAAATGATGAAGGAACAGTGATAGCAACCTCAATGTTTACTTTAAGAAAAGAACCTACTTACAAAGAAGTTATTGATGGGAATTGGCTAATTTCTGAAGATGAAGTGTATGGCGTAATTCATAGAATGGCCATTAAAAAAGAATACAGAAAATTAGGTTTAGCAACTTTTCTTTTTGACGAATTCCATCAACAATTAAAAGACAAAAACATACAAAGTTTAAAGATAGACACACACGAAGATAATTTGGGTATGCAATCTTTAATCAAAAAATTGGGCTACAAATACTGTGGAATTATTTACACCAGTTACAACGCAAAACGTTTAGCTTTTGAGAAATTAATTTAAAACAATTACCAATAAAAAGACCCTTCAGCTTTTAAAAACCTGAAGGGTTTAAAGCAAAATAAAACTATATTTACAACCTCATAAATTCATTTTTATGAGGTTTCTTTTTTCAAAAAAATTAATTCAAAATGCAAATTCATCAGTATATCATTCAACAAACAAAAATTTCAGAAAAGTCTATACAAAACACCCTTTCATTATTAAACGAAGATGCTACAATTCCTTTTATATCAAGATATAGAAAGGAAATGACAGGAAATTTAGATGAAGTGCAAATTGGAGAAATTGTAAAATTTAAAGAAAGTTTTGAAGCTCTAGAAAAACGTAAAAAAGCCATTTTAAAAGCTTTAGAAGATCAAAATGTAATTACACAAGAACTAACTGAAAAAATCAATACATGTAGAGATTTAATTGCCTTAGAAGATGTGTATTTGCCTTATAAGAAAAAACGAAAAACCAAAGCCGAAACTGCACGTTTACAAGGCTTAGAACCTTTGGCTAAAATGATAATGAGTCAACGTGTAAATGATTTAGAATATACCGCTTCTAAATATATTAAAAATGATGTTGAAACTCTAGAAGATGCTATAGAAGGCGCTCGTTTTATCATTGCAGAATGGATTAACGAACGTACAGATATCAGAAACAACATCAGAAGAGAATTAGAACGTTTTGCCACCATTTCATCTAAAGTGATAAAAGCGAAAAAAGAGGATGAGAAAGCACAAAAATTTAAAGATTATTTTGATTGGAGCGAATCTTTAAACCGAATTCCATCTCATAGGTTATTGGCAATTTTAAGATCCGAAAACGAAGGTTTTATCCGAATTAAAATAGAAGTAGATTCAGAGCGATTATTGCAAAGAATTGAAAATAGAATTATCAGAACTCAAAATGAATGTGCTACACAAATTGAATTGGCAATCAAAGATGCTTATAAACGATTATTATTCCCATCTTTGGCTAACGAAGCTTTATCAAAAGCCAAAGAAAAAGCCGATGAAAATGCCATTTTAGTGTTTGCTAAAAACTTAAAACAATTGCTTTTAGGCGCTCCTTTAGGCGAGAAAAAAGTGTTAGCCATAGATCCTGGTTTTAGATCTGGTTGTAAAGTGGTGTGTTTAAATGCGCATGGTGATTTAGAACACAATGAAACTATTTTTCCTCACGAACCTCAAAATCAAAAGATTGAAGCCATAAAGAAAATTAGTTTTTTAGTAGATGCGCATAAAATTAAAGCCATTGCAATTGGTAATGGAACTGCTTCTAGAGAAACTGAACAGTTGATTAAAAAGATTCAGTTTAAAAATCCTGTGGATGTTTTTGTAGTCAGTGAAGCTGGTGCTTCAATTTATTCGGCTTCTAAAATTGCTAGAGACGAATTCCCTAATTACGATGTAACCGTTCGTGGTTCAGTTTCTATTGGTAGGCGTTTGCAAGATCCTTTAGCGGAATTGGTTAAAATTGATGCAAAATCGATTGGAGTTGGCCAATATCAGCATGATGTAGATCAAACAAAATTGAAAAAATCTTTAGACACCACAGTTGAAAGTTGTGTAAATACGGTTGGCGTAAACATAAATACTGCAAGTGAATCTTTGCTGAGTTATGTTTCTGGAATTGGGCCAAAATTGGCAGAAAATATTGTGAAATATAGAAATGAAAATGGTGCTTTTTCTACAAAAAATCAAATAAAAAAAGTGCCACGTTTAGGAGGAAAAGCTTTTGAGCAAGCTGCTGGTTTTTTACGAATTAAAAATGGGAAAAATCCTTTAGATGATTCTGCTGTGCATCCAGAAAGTTATTTTTTGGTTGATAAAATTGCGAAAGATTTAAAAACGAATGTGAATGATATTATTGGAAATAAAGAATTAATCCAACAAATTCAATTAAAAAATTATATCACAGAAACCATTGGTTTGCCTACTTTAAAAGACATTATTAGCGAGTTAGAAAAACCAGGTTTAGATCCAAGAGCAAAAGCTAAAGTGTTTTCTTTTGATGCAACTATTAAATCCATTGCTGATTTAAGAATTGGACAACTCTTACCAGGAATTGTAAATAACATTACCAATTTTGGTTGTTTTGTTGATGTAGGTATTAAAGAAAGTGGCTTAATTCACGTTTCTAATTTATCAGATTCTTTTGTAAAAGATGTAAATACAATTGTTGCTTTGCAACAACAAATTGTGGTAAAAGTATTAGAAGTAGATGTGGTTAGAAAACGAATACAATTGGCGTTGGTGAAGTAATTTTTAATATCTTTATAAAAAGAATTATAACAAATGGATTTTCAGACAACAAAAATAAAATTGGTTAAAGAAATATTGGATATTGAAACTCCTGAATTGATTGAAAAAATTATCACTCTTCTTAAAAAAGAAAAGAAAGATTTTTGGGATGATTTAACTCCTTCTCAACAAAAAGAAATAGATAAAGCTGATTTAGAAATTCTTAATGAAGAAACCACAGATTATGAAACTTTTATGGCTTCTCATAGAAAATGAATAGAAAAGTTATCATTTCTAAAACTGCTAGTAAAAAACTGGAAAAGCTTTTTAATTACTTAGTTATAAATTGGAATCTAAATGTAAAATTAAATTTTATTGAAAAACTAGATAAAAGTATTAACGCAATAAGATTAAACCCTGAAAGTTTTCCTGAATCACATAGAAAAAAAGGATTACACAAATTTGTAATTACAAAGCAGACTTCAATTTTCTATAGATTTGACACTAAAAAAATAATAATTGTAACAATTTTTGATACAAGACAAAATCCTAATAAGTTAAATAAAGATTTGTAAAAAATCTTAAATAATTCCTTATTTTCGACCTCGCAAAAAACATAAATGAAAGTCTGTATAGCCGAAAAACCAAGTGTAGCAAGAGAGATTGCTAATATTCTAGGAGCCAACACAAAACGTGATGGTTACTTTGAAGGTAATGGCTATGCTGTAACTTATACTTTTGGTCATTTATGCACACTTTTAGAGCCAAAAGATTACAAACCTCATTGGAAAAGTTGGGATTTAAATAACCTACCAATGCTTCCTGAACGTTTTGATACTAAGGTTACAGGCGATTCTGGTATTAAAAAACAATTCAATATTGTAAAATCCTTATTCGAAAAAGCAGATGTTGTTATTAATTGTGGTGATGCAGGAACAGAAGGAGAACTGATACAACGTTGGGTAATAAATCAATGCAATTACAAAGGCAAAGTACAACGTTTATGGATTTCTTCGTTAACAGAAGAAGCCATTAAAGACGGATTTAACAATTTAGAATCCGCAGAAAAATACGATAATTTATATTATGCAGGTTATTCTAGAGCAATTGGAGATTGGTTGTTAGGTTTAAATGCAACGCGTTTATACACTGTAAAATTTGGTGGGTACAAACAAGTTTTGTCTGTTGGTAGAGTGCAAACTCCTACTCTAGCCATGTTAGTAAACAGGTATTTTGAAATCAAAAATTTTAAACCACAACCTTATTGGGAATTACAAACTACCTATAGAAATACACTATTTAATTATGAAGATGGTCGTTTTCTTAAAAAAGAAGATGGTCAAGTATTGGCAAACAAAGTTGCTGAATCTGATTTTGAAATTGTTTCTGTTACCAAAAAGAAAGGTAAAGAATACGCACCTAAACTTTTTGATTTAACAGGTTTACAGGTCTATTGTAATAATAAATTCGGGTTTTCTGCGGATGAAACTTTAAAAATTGTTCAAAAATTATACGAAATGAAAGTGGTTACTTATCCAAGAGTAGACACTACTTTTTTACCTAATGATTTGTATCCTAAAATTCATGGAATTTTATCGAAATTAACCAATTATAGCGAACTTACGCAACCACTCTTAGGTAAGAAAATTAAGAAAACAAAGCGTGTTTTCGATGATAAAAAAGTCACAGATCACCATGCTATAATTCCAACAGGAATTCAAGGAAATTTGCAATACAATCAGCAACAAGTTTATGATATTATCACAAGAAGATTTATTGCTGTTTTTTATCCAGATTCTGATGTTTCTAACACATCTGTAATGGGTAAAGCTGCAGAAGTGCCTTTTAAAACTACAGGAAAGGAAATTATAAATAAAGGTTGGCGCGTTGTTTTTGAAAAGAAAGAATCTTCTATTAAAAAAGAAATAAATGTAGCTGCAACTCTACCCTCTTTTGTTAAAGGAGAAAAAGGAACTCATGAACCTTCGTTTTTAGAAAAAGAAACCAAACCACCAAGAAATTATACAGAAGCCAGTTTATTACGCGCCATGGAAACTGCTGGAAAACAAGTAGATGATGATGAAATGCGCGAATTAATGAAAGAAAATGGAATTGGAAGACCATCAACCAGAGCAAGTATTATTGAAACTTTATTTAGAAGAAAATATATTGAACGTAAGAAAAAACTTGTTTTACCAACACAAACCGGAATTGATTTAATAAATATTATTGATAACGAACTTTTAAAATCTGCTGAATTAACGGGTAGATGGGAAAAACGCTTAAAAGAAATTGAACGTGGCGAGTTTAATGCTGGAACGTTTATCAACAATATGAAAAAAATGGTTGATCAGTTGGTTTATGAAGTACGTTCTAATACTACTAAAAAACGAATTTCTTCTAATGTCAATTCGAGCGCAATAGAAAAGGTTCAAAAGATTTCTCCACAAGATCGAAATGACAAAAAAAAGAAGCAAGTAGCAGGAAAAACTTGCCCTAAATGTAAAACAGGTAAACTGTTAAAAGGTTCTACTGCTTTTGGTTGTTCTGAGTATAAAAATAATTGCGATTTAAAAATTCCTTTTAAAATTTATGATAAAAAAGTTTCTGAAAATCAGATTATAAGATTAATTGATAAAGGTTGTACTACCAATTTAAAAGGTTTTGTTTTAAATGATGAAAAAGTTGAAGGTTTAATTCGTTTTGATGATAATTTTAATCTGAAACTTGAACCTAAAAATAAGATTTCTCCACAAGGTCGAAATGACAAAAACAGTGCAGAGCAATCATCAGAAAAAATCTCTTGTCCAAAATGTGCAACAGGAACCATTTTAAAAGGTAAAACTGCTTACGGCTGTTCTGAATACAAAACAGGTTGCGATTTTGTGTTTACGTTTGAAAACATCAAAAAAATAGCCAATGGAAAACCATTGACTAAAGAATTGGTCTTACAAATATTAAAAAGTTAACTTTTTTATTTTTTGGAACTTTGTTTTTTTAATCATTTTTTAAAGGAATGAATTCCATCATATTCAGTAAAATCATTTGTTCAGAATAAGAATTCTAGTTCGCATCTTTTTCTGTAATTTGTAAAACGTTTAAAAATCCATGTACATTGCTTGTTCCAAGACCGCGAATATTTATATCGATTATTCCTTCATCATTAGGTAGAACATCAGTAATAGAAATTAATTCATATAAATTATTCTTGTGATTTACAGAAGCTGTAGCGTTATTGATACTTATTTCAGTAGCAGTTCCAATATAATTTCTAGAACAAAAAGCTATAAAATCATACGCCTTAGTTGTATCTAAATTAGAAAGCCTTAAGGTTGATGTTGATCCATTTGGTGTTTTAAAACAATCTCTTTCAGCTTCGTATGGAAAGTTTGCTAAAGGATCATCACTTGTACCAGAAAAGTGTGCATCATGGTTTTCAAACGGAGCGATAACTTCTATATCTATACCTGATTCTGAGGCTGTAGTAGTACTTAAATTTGTAAGTTTTGCTCCAGTAGATACTCCAATACCAGGATTGCTAAAGCTATTCCATGGAAAAACCAATTCGTACCCATTTACACTTCTACCAAAATCTATTTGAATTACCATTGCATTTGATACAACAATAACTTTATCAATTCTTTCTTGTAACTGCTCTTTAAAATTACCATTACTTAAAGCTGAAACCAATTGTTGTGCAATATTTAAGTCGCTTTGCGATTTAGAATTTTCTAAATTTTCTACAGCTACTTCAGCTTTTAATCTTGAAGAAATTAGACTTTCATATGCTGGATGGTATCCGACATTAATCAAAGCGTTGTTGTTGCCTAAATTTTTATAATTTATAGACTGTGAATGGTTGTCAAACCCTTGGTATTCTATACTTGAAATATTTGCATCAGCATCTATTAATAATGATAATGAATGTTCTCTAAAAGAATCATCAACATCCATAAAATCTAAAGAGAGTGTAACTATATTTTCTTTTTTAGATTGATTAATTTTAGTGTTTTTTGAACATATTAAATATTCATAAACCGAATCTATAGTTGCCATCCACATATTATCTAAGCCAGATGCACCATATCTAGAGGCTAACCCTTCCATAACCCATTTAAAAGACTCGAACCTCATAGAACCACCATTGGTAGTTTCATTTTCACCCAAGTTAACTCTGTGTGTTCCTAATGTAATCCACACGTGTTGATTATTGTCTGATTTGGCATTTGTTAATAATGTTTCTATAAAATCGAAATCGCTAGAAGTTCTGTTGATGGTATTATCTTTCCAAGTATCAAAATCTCTAGACAAACCTAAAGCAGGTTTTGTTATCCAATATTCTGCGTATCTGTTCGAACTATGACCAAATTCGTTATTAGGATTGTTGATATTATTCACCAATTTTAAATAGCCTTGTTCTGCCAATTCTATAGTTATTGGATCATAAAGCGGATCGTTACTTGGAGCTGTAAAATTTCGTAACTTTAAACCAAGTACTTCTTTTAACTTTTTGTAATTTTCGGTTATTTGAAAAAGTATTTCTTGATCTCTAATTTCAGGGTCATTATTAAAACCAGGTGATGTAAATTGATTTTGTGCAGACCAACTATGATTTGTTATTGAAAAATTTTTCACATAACTATCCTTCAACATAAATGCATTCATGTTACTAATTGGATTATCATCAAAATTAATTGAACTCATATTTACATTTAAAGTGGCCGAAAACGGAATATTATTTCCTGCCCCATCTGTATAAAATAACCCTGGATAATCAGGAATACTTCCTTCATTATGTATTATGGTTCCTCCAGTAAACATGGGTACAGCCACTCTATATTGGCCCACTAAACCATCATCTAAATCAAAACTAAACGCAAATTCTTTATCGTATTTGTAAAATGCCTTTTCAACATTTACATAGGTTGGTTCAGCATCAAAAGTGATTGTAATTTTTTTTGAATTTGTAGCATTCATCTGCGTTTCAGAAAAAAATATACCCGAATTTATACCTTGTGCATGCGCTACTGTAGTAAATAACCACAAAAAGAAAGCTATTTTTTTCATACTCTATAAAAAGTTTTTTATTGATACTACTAAAAAGTGAGTACCATCAAAAATAGTAGTAATAAGGTTTTTAGAGTTTGCATTCAAATCCATAATTGGAGTAATCTTATCAGGAAATAAAAATTGATTTCCGTAATCTAATGTCCATTGCCCAGTGGCATCTTGGTTAACCAAAAACATATAAGTTGCTCCTAATATCGGGCTTGTAGGATTCTGTAAAATGGTGTCTTCAGTTAATACAATTTTATATAGGTTACCTTCTGTACCACTCCAAGAAATACTGCCTCCACTTGAGTTTAATATGTTAATTTTATTGCTAATAACTCCTGATAATTGAGCAGTTGAACTAGCTTCTAAATAGGAATTTCCGGCGATACTATCTGCAGTTTTAGCATGCAAAGCAAAAGGTACACTTAATATTTGACTTGTTGCTGATATGCTATAATTTGCTCCACCTGTTAAATCAATTTCAGTTTTAATAAAATAAGTACCAACAGACCAGTTGATATTAGAAAAATCACCAGTTAAAACAGCCCCTTCTCCAATTTCTAAACTCACTAACCCATTATTATTGGTTGTAGGTGTTTGCGTTTCTACATATACAGGAGTACTTCCTTGTAAAATACTGATTTGCATACCTACTTGTTCACTTACAACTAAGGTATTATTGACATCTCTTAATACAGCTTGGTAACTCATTTTTTCTGGAGCTTGACCATAGGTAAATAAAGAATTTAAAATAACGATAACTACAAATACTATTTTTTTCATAATGATTTATTTCTTGATAATTTTCAGAGCTTTTAATAATAAATTAGATTTGGTAACTTTTAGCAGATAAACTCCATTAGAAATATCTTGTATTTCAATTGTTGTTTTTGTGTCAATAATTCGTCCACTCTTTAATTGTTTTCCTTGAAGATCAAAAAGAGCGTACTCCAATTTATCTTGAGGCGTATTAGATGTTTTTAAAACAAGTTCATCAGAAGTTGGATTTGGATAAGTGGTAAGCGTAAGGATCATAGATTTATCATCTAAAACACTGAGCACCTGAAATTCAAAAGGCTGTTGAACTCCTTGAGCAACTGAACCAGTATTACTAGAGGCAGTTGTATACACTAATTGACCAAGAGTAAAGGCTACAGAACCTGAATTACTACTATTAGTAATACCTGAAGATGTTATGGAAGTTTGTGAATATAAAAAAGGTGTTATACATAACAACACACCCAAAAAGATGTTTTTTTTCATAGCTTTTTCTTTTAAAATAACTTTTTTAATCTTTTCCTTAATACTAAAGAATAATGATCATTACAAAAATACTTTTTTTTAAAAAACAGGCAAATAAATAACTTTTTTAAGTTTAAAGGAATTCTATTATTTAGTTCATTCATCATTTAGATCTTTTATCTAAAAAAAATAAAAAGATAACGTCGACTTAAGTCATTTTCCATTCTACCTTAAACAAAGTAAAAATATTTTATCACAGTAAATAAATTGTACGGTTATCCGTAAAACTCAAATAAAATTCAAATAAAACTCAAATTACTAAGGGTCTCTATTGTTATTAACTTATAACAATCCATTCATCAAATAAACTTTTGAATAATTTTATGACTTGAGTGCTGCATAACTTTTCTGGTATAATATGTTGAAAATTAACTGAATCTCATTTTGAGCTATACATCATAAATTTTAAAAATAATCTCAAATAAACTACTCAAAAGCTTGATCTTTATATTACATTAGTAACTTCTTGAATAAAAAAATAATAAGCCAAACTTTTAATGGATTTTACAAACCCGCTAGTATATGGTGTTCCTTGTTTTTTAGCGCTCATTTTGGTGGAGCTAACTTACAGCAAACATCATAAAAAAAAGAAAAATATAGACCTTTATAAATGGAAAGATTTAACAGCTAGTTTAACTATGGGAATTGGCTCTACAATTATAGCTCCACTAACCAAAACCATTGCTGCTATTGTTCTTTTTAATTTTGTTTATGATGTTTTTAACCCTGTAATTGATGGTGTTAGAACTAATATTATGGGCTATGAATCTTTTGGATATGCTTGGTATATTTGGATAATTTGTCAGCTTTTAGACGATTTTAGTTATTACTGGTTTCATAGACAAAATCATAATGTTCGCTTTTTATGGGCTGCACATATTGTACATCATTCTTCAGATAATTTTAATTTAGGAACTGCTGTAAGAAATGGTTGGTTTACAATTTTCTACAAACCCTTTTTTTATATGTGGATTCCTGCTATAGGTTTTCCGCCAGAAATGTTAGTCGTTTGTTTAGGAATTGAAGCTTTATGGCAATTTCAATTGCACAGTGTGTATATTCCGAAGTTAGGTTTAATCGAAAAATTTATGAATACACATACCATGCATCAAGTGCATCATGCACAAAACATAGAATATATGGATAAAAATCATGGTGGATTTTTAAATATTTTTGATCGTGTTTTTGGCACTTGGAAACCACTTGACGAATCTATTGATATTAAATACGGAGTTACAAAACCACCAAATTCTTACAATCCGTTTGTAATTCTTACCCACGAATACAAAGATATTTGGTTAGATATGAAAAAATCTAAAAATTGGTATCATAAATTTATGTACGCTTTTGCAGCTCCTGGCTGGAGCCATGATGGAAGTACTTTAACCATAAAGCAACTACAGATGAAAATTAAAGAAGATAATAAATAGTGCTTTTTTTAAGCAAGTTTGTTGGCAAACAAGTTTAGCCCAGATTGAAACGACATCCTTTTTATGCTTAACTAAATTCAGTATAAGCTAGTGATACTAAATCTAGTGTTTATGAATAAACAGATGCTGTAATAAATTCAGCATAAAAAGATATAGTGGAAAGCTGGAAATAGCTTCTAAAAAAAATTAATCGATCATATTTTTTAAGTAAAATTTCTCTACTTTTTCTCTAGCCCAAGGTGTAGTTCTTAAAAATTTTAAGGATGATTTGTAAGTAGGATTATTTTTAAAAGCATTGATATTTAAGGCATAACCCAATTCTTCCCAACCATATTCTAAATACAATTCTTCTAAAATTGTGGCTAATTTTATGCCATGTAATGGATTGTTTGGTTGTTCTTTACTCATTATTTGTTATTCGAAATTTTTTCTATTTCATCAGAACTAAAAATATTTATAATCGGTTTTGTTTTGGCCAAAACTTGCATACAAGTTGCTATTTTTTCGGGATGAATCATTTTATATTTTTTTAATCTACCAAAAAACAAAGGATTTAAAACACGCATTATGGCTTTACCAATACTTTCTCCTAATCGAAATTCATCACGATTTCCACCAATGATAGATGGTCTTAATATATATGTATTTTGGATATTTTGATGCAAAACATCGCGCTCCATTTCTCCTTTAGTTTTGTTATAAAAAACACTGCTATTTGCATCTGCTCCCATAGAAGACATTACTACAAACGTAGGTATTTTATTTTGTTTGGCAATTTTTGCAGCAGTTACAGGAATTCCGTAATCAATTGCTTTGTACAACTTTTTATCTTTGGTTTTTGCAGCTGTGGTACCAATACAACAGAAAACTTCATCAGCAATAAAGTCTTCACTTTCTTTTTCTAAAGCTAATAAATCAACAATAAATTCTTCTATTTTTTCTGATTTATGGGCTACTGAATTTCTAGAAAATAATTTAATTTTCGAGTATTCTTTATCTGCTATTAATTTTTCTAGCAAAATAGAACCAGTTAAACCAGTTGCTCCTAAAAGAATTGCAGTTTTGCCCATTATTTATCTAAATTCGGTAAAATAAACTCATCTAAAACCGATTTTTTAGCCATCATTTTTTCAATTTCTTCTATGGTTCTTGGCGCTTCTGCAGATAAATTTACTGGTCCGTTTTTGGTAACCAAAATATCATCTTCAATTCTAATTCCTATACCCCAATATTTTTTATCACATGGACTACCCTCTGGAATATAAATTCCTGGCTCCATAGTAACCACCATATTTTCTTCAAATTCTTTATAATTTCCAGGATCATGTACATCTAAACCAATGTGATGTGAAGTTCCATGAGGAAAATAATTATGTCTTTCATCAACCGATTTTATAATTCCTAACTCAAACAAACCTTGATTGATAATTTTTCTTGCAGCTTGATTCGGAGCACTTATTTTTGCACCAATGGTATATAAAGCAATACCTGCTTCTTGGGCTTTATACACCAAATCGTAAATTTCTTTTTGGGCTTTTGTGAATTTTCCATTTGCAGGAATTGTACGTGTTACATCTGCTGTAAAACCTCTGTATTCTGCACCTAAATCCATCAAAACCAAATCATTGGCAACCTTAGTTTTATTATTTTCTATATAGTGTAAAATACAACCATTATTACCTGCACCAACAATAGACGGATATCCTTCGTATTCAGCACCGTATTTTTTGTAGACAAATTCATGAATTCCTTGCAATTCAGTTTCAGACATGTGTGGTTTCATTGCTTTCATCACCTCTATTTGTCCAACAGCAGAAATTCGCACTGCTTTGGTTAATAATTTTAATTCTGCTGCTGTTTTAATTTCACGCATTGAAGCCAAACTGGCTCCTAAAAAATTAAGATCGATATTGGTTTTAGGTTTTAAAGCCAGAGAAATTTTTTGCTTTATTTCATTTTTTAAAGCATCTGAATCTGCTGATTTATATTTATTTAACAATTCGTCATTTTTAATTTCTGATGAACGGTTTGCTAAACGATCTATTATGCTAATTACATTCGCACTACTTTCTACAGGAGTTTCAGCAACATTACTGTATGCATATTCTTTTAATCTTGATAAAAACATGTTTGGATCATATCCTGATTTTTGTTTAAAACTTTTAACCAAATCAAAAATATCTGCTCCACTTAAATCTCTGTAATCATCATTAAATTTTTCGATAAAAACTTTATCAAAATCTTTAAAGTTTAATTTGTCAGTTAAAAATTCGCTGGCATTTTTGGCAACTTTAAAACCCAATTCATTTTTTGCTCCTTCTACTCCCAAACGTTTTCCATTCCATTGCTCAGCTCTTGGATCTCTTTTTTGTACGTATAAAATTTCGTTATATGTATTTCCATTCACATCAGTTTGATCATCAGAAAACAAAACTAAAACTCCATTTGGTTCTCTATAACCTGTTAAATAGTAAAAGTTTGGATCTTGATGAAAAACATAATCTACATCATTGGCCCTATTTCTTAGCGGATTTGCAAAAACGACAGCAACAGAATTTGCTGGCATTTTAGAACGTAACAAATCACGTCTTTCTTTATGAAATTCTTTTGATAAAAAATCGGTTGGAGTTTGCGAAAATCCATGTAAGGAAATCATTAAAAAGAAAAGGAATAAAAATTTAAAAGGCTTCATGAGAACAAGTTTAATTTGGTTGTACTCTCAAATGTAATATTATTTATGATTCCGTTGAAAATATTAACAAATTATTAGTGATTGTTTATTGCGAATTTTTCAATAATTTAGCCCTTTATTAAAGAAATCTATAAATGAAAAATATTGCATTACATAAAGTTCACGAAAATTTAGGCGCAAAAATGGTACCTTTTGCTGGTTATAACATGCCAGTTTCTTACGAAGGTGTTACAGCAGAACATCTTACAGTTAGAAATGGAGTTGGTGTTTTTGATGTTAGCCATATGGGTGAATTTCTAGTTTCTGGAGAAAATGCTTTGGCTTTAATTCAGAAAATTACTTCTAATGATGCTTCTAAATTAGCCATTGGAGATGCACAATACAGCTGTTTTCCAAACACAGAAAACGGAATTGTAGACGATTTAATTTGCTACAGAATTAAAGAAGACACCTATTTATTAGTGGTAAATGCATCAAACATAGAAAAAGATTGGAACTGGATTACAAAATATAATGAAGAATTTGGTGCCGATTTAAGAGATTTATCCGAAGATTATTCCCTGTTAGCCATTCAAGGTCCTAAAGCAGTTGAAGCCATGCAATCTTTATCTTCTTTAGATTTAGCCGATATTCCTTTTTATAAATTTAAAGTTGGCGATTTTTCTGGTATTCAGCACGTTATTATTTCTGCAACTGGTTATACTGGTTCTGGCGGATTTGAAATTTATTGTAAAAACAATGAAGTTGAACAAATCTGGAACAAAGTTTTTGAAGCGGGTGCAGATTTTGGTATTAAACCCATTGGTTTGGCTGCAAGAGATACATTACGCCTAGAAATGGGATATTGTTTGTATGGTAATGATATTGATGATACAACATCTCCAATAGAAGCTGGTTTAAGTTGGATTACAAAATTTACCAAAGATTTTGTAAATGCAGAAGCTTTAGCCAAACAAAAAGCACAAAAACCTACAAAACGCTTGGTTGCTTTTGAGTTAAATGAAAGAGGAATTCCAAGACAAGGTTATGCTATTGTTGATGCTGATGGAACTGTAATTGGTAATGTAACTTCTGGTACAATGAGCCCAAGTTTAAGCAAAGGTATTGGTTTAGGCTATGTACCAACAGCATATATGAAACCTGGGACAGAAATTTTTATTCAGGTTCGTAAAAAAGCAATTTCATCTACCATTGTTAAATTACCATTTTATAAAGAAGCATAAGCTTAAAAAATATAATTTAAATTAAAAAAACTGTAAGGTTTTTACAAAGAGTTCGATTATATCATCGAACTCTTTAACATTAAAAAAACAATGAAAAAATTACTTATTCTATCAATACCCTTTTTATTTTTTATGTTTGGTTGTCAACAAAAAAAAGAAACCCCTAAAAAAGTTGTAGAAAAACCAATTGAGAAAAATCTTTCAGAAAAAATTGAAGATGCTCATCAAAAAAATACATTTTTAAAAAAAGAAGCAATTTCTTTTGATGCTGAAATCACCTTTGGTGGAAAAGAAATATTTAATGCTAATATTACTATTACAACTGGTTCTGATTTGGCAAAAATAACCTATAAAAATGGCGATGAAATCTTTGTAAAACAACAAGATATTTTTGTTTCTCCGAGTTTAAAAGAAAATCCTGGAGTTCGTTTTCATGCCTATACTTGGAACTATTTTTTCCTTTTTCCATATAAATTAAATGATGATGGAACAAAATGGGATTTCAATTACAAAACTCAAGAAACAAATACCACTTTAACAACAGCAAAATTAAGTTTTGAATCTAATGTTGGTGATGCTCCTGACGATTGGTACATTACCTATACAAATAAAGAAAATGTATTACAGCATGTTGCATATATTGTAACTTTAGGGAAAACAAAAGCTGCTGCAGAAGCAGATCCGCATGCCATAAAATACAATAATTATACTACTATTGATGGTGTTCCTTTTGCTACAAATTGGGAATTTTATGAGTGGAACAACAAAAAAGGCTTAACCAATAAAATTGGAAATGGAAATATTTCTAATATTAAATTTGTAAAAGACTTTAGAAGCAATTTTGCAGTTCCAGAAAATTACATCAAAAAATAAGTTAACTAATAGCTAGTTTAAAAACCTCACTTTGTGAGGTTTTTTTATTTTAAAAGAACTAATTTCGTTGGCAAAATTTTTCTAAATAAATTATGATAAATTGTTTATTAACGGGTGGAACAGGAATTGTTGGAAGTCATATTATTTTTGAATGGTTGCAAAAAGCCATTGTAGATAAAACTGTAAATCATCTTTTTGTGGTGATTAGAGATTCAGAAAAAACTGCTCAACAAAGATTAGAAGATATTTTACAAGATGAATCTCGTCCTAATTTTTTAAATCAATTTTCTTTAGAAGAATGTTTAGAGAAAATCACTGTTATTTCTGGTGATTTATCAACCCTAGAAAAAGAAACCTTAAATAGGTATCATTTTACGACGGTAATACATTGTGCAGGCTCTACAAACCTATTAAACACAAACGATTCTAAAGAAATTGTACACTCTCAAAATTACTTAGTTACCCAACATTTATTAGAGGTATTACCAAAATTTGTAAATCGATTTTTATACATAAGTACTGCTTTTTCTTTTGGTATACAAGATGATAAAGTAAATGATAGCATAGAAAATTATAAGGTAACCGATTTTAGAAATCCTTATGAAAAATCGAAATATGAGAGCGAACGTTTTGTAAAAGAAACCTGTAAGTTAAAACAAATTGATGCTCAAATTTTAAGACCAAGTATAATTTGTGGTCGTTTAATTGATAAACCTTTTTTTGAAACTCCTAAATATGATGTTTTTTATTCTTGGGCCATATTTTTAGATAAATATGCTAAAAAAGCCAAAGAGAATTTTAGAATTTGGGTAGATCAGAAAAGTGGATTGAATATTATTCCTGTAGATTTTGTATCAAAAGCAATATTATACGCATTTTTAACTCCAAGTATAAAGGAATTAAACATTGTAAATCCGAAGCAAATATTACATAAAAATTATGTGGGCGATGTTTTAGAGTCCTTTAACATCAACTCTTATCAATATGTAGATCAAAAACCTGAAAACCAAAATGGTTTTGAACAATTATATTACAAAAGTATTGGAGGAGTGTTCGAAAAATATGTATCCATACCAGATTTACAATTTAAATCTGAACAGATTGTTAAACTAATAGATCAATTGCAATTAGAGCTTACTTTGGGAGTGCATGAAAATTTTATGAACTTGATTAATTTTTCTGTAGAAAAGAAATTTCGAAAAAGTTATTAAAATCTAATGCTAAAAAAAGATGGAATTATAGTTTTACTTTAACTAATGCTCTTTCGCTTTCATTAGTTTTTACAACTTTTATGATTTTAGATACTAAAACATAAAAAGAAAAGAAAGCAATTGTTAATAAGGTATAATCAATAGATTGAGAAACTAAATCTTGAGAAGAAATAAAATTTGAAAGCTGCGTAAACATGAGTAGTAGTTTTTTGGTTTACTCAAAAATAGATTTAATCTAAGATGCAATTTTATTTTTTATACGAATGGTAATAAATCATCGTTAAAGTGAACTATTAAAGAGTTTTAATAAATATTACCAATTGCAAGTACTTTTTTTACAATCACCTAAAGGATTATCTACTATCCTTTAAAAGAAAATTTATAATAGTAAAAATTACATTTTAACTCTTGATAATGCTTTGTATCTATTTGCTATTTTAATAATATTGATAATTTTATCAACTAAAACAAAAAATGATACAAAAGCAATCATTAATAAAGTGTAATCTACAATTTGAGAAGTTAAAGCTTTTAAAGAAATTAGATTTATAATTTGAGTAAACATGGTAAAAAGTTTTTAAGGTTACTCAAAAGTAATATTTATCTAAATACGCTTCTCTATAAAACATATCAAGCACAATAAACTATAGATGAATGGAATTTTTATACAGTTTAAAAAAATTAAACGGTTAATCATCAATTACTTCATTCAAAAATAAGGCAGTTTAATTTGATTTTAAACGTTGAATCTGAAGTGCATAATATCACCATCATTAACAATATACTCCTTACCTTCTACTCTCATTTTACCAGCTTCTTTCACTTTCGATTCAGAACCATAGTTGGCATAATCTTCGTAAGAAATTGTTTCTGCTCTAATAAAACCTTTTTCAAAATCAGTATGAATTACTCCTGCTGCTTGTGGAGCTGTTGCACCAATAGGAATTGTCCAAGCTCTTACTTCTTTTACTCCAGCAGTAAAGTAAGTTTGTAAGTTTAATAATTTATACGCAGAACGTACCAATCTAGAAACACCAGCTTCTTCTAAACCAATATCTTCTAAAAACATTTGACGTTCTTCATAATCTTCTAATTCAGTAATATCTGCTTCTGTACCTACTGCTAAAACAATAACTTCTGCATTTTCGTCTTTAACAGCTTCTTTTACTTTATCTACATAATCATTACCAGAAACCGCTGAATTTTCATCAACATTACAAACATATAAAACCGGTTTTGCAGTAATAAATTGCAAAGATTGTACAAACTCAATCTCTTTTTCGTTAAAATCTAATGCTCTAACAGAAACACCTTGTAATAAAGTTTCTTCTATTTTTAAAAGAACAACTAATTCAGCTTGTGCTTCTTTATTTCCTGTTTTTGCTGTTCTTTTAACTCTTTCTAAACGTTTTTGAACCGTTTCTAAATCCTTTAATTGCAATTCGATATCTATCGTTTCTTTATCTCTTACAGGATCTACAGAATTATCAACATGAATAATATTATCATTATCAAAACAACGCAAAACGTGTAAGATTGCATCTGTTTCCCTAATATTTGCTAAAAACTGATTTCCTAAACCTTCTCCTTTACTAGCTCCTTTTACCAAACCAGCAATATCTACAATTTCTACAGTTGCAGGAACAACTTTTTCTGGGTTAACCAATTCTTCTAGTTTTTCCAAACGAGTATCTGGAACATTTACAACACCTAAATTTGGTTCTATAGTACAAAAAGGAAAGTTTGCACTTTGCGCTTTTGCGTTAGATAAACAGTTAAATAAAGTTGATTTTCCTACGTTTGGTAATCCTACAATTCCAGCTTTCATTTAATAATATTTTTGCGAGTGCAAATATAAACGAACTTTCATAAAACAATGAGTAATAGAAAAAAAACTGATCAATGAATTTAATAATACTCATATACTTGATTTTACATTATATGCAACAAAAACAAAATAATCAAAGCTTTAAATCACAACAAACAAACAATTCATTGTATTAAATTCATCAATTTTAACTTTTTGGTAAAAAAAATTGAATTTTAAAGAGTATATTTTTTATCACTATGTCTTTTTTAAAATAAGAACGCCTAAATTTTATTTAAAATTTAGTGTAAAACAATTCAATTTCTAATTAAAATTAAATTTTATGAAACAAAATCAAACATTAAAATTATTTACTATTATCTTATTTATGATTCCTGTAACATTCTTGGCACAGAATATTAAAGGAAAGGTTACCGACATTTCTGGTACTGGTTTACCGTTTATAAATATTATAGAAAAAGGCACTTCTAATGGTGTTGTTACAGATGATAATGGAGAATTCTCTATTAAAGTAAAAAACTTACCTACTACTTTTATAGTATCGTCTATGGGCTTTGAAACTAAAAATATTACAGTGAATAATACTTCTTTTTTATCTATTGTTATAAAAGAAGATAATGCTTTAGATGAAGTTGTAGTAGTTGGTTCTAGAAATTCTAAAAGAACTGCAGTAGATACTCCTGTACCTGTAGACATTATAGATGTACAGAAGTTAGCTACAACAAATGGAAAAGTTGAGGTAAATGATATTTTACAATTTGCTGCACCTTCTTTTAATGCAACAAAACAATCTGGTTCTGATGGAGCAGATCATATTGTACCAGCTTCTTTAAGAGGTTTAGGTCCAGATCAAACTTTGGTTTTAATTAATGGTAAAAGAAGACATCAATCTTCTTTAGTTAATATTTTTGGTACAAGAGGTCGTGGAAATTCTGGTACAGATTTAAATGCAATACCTGCAGCTGCCATTAAAAGAATAGAAGTTTTAAGAGATGGAGCTTCTGCACAATATGGTTCTGATGCCATTGCTGGGGTTATAAATATTGTTTTAAATGATAATACTGATGGTATTTCTGCAGGTGTAACTTATGGAGCTTACAGTACTGCTGTTGGCGGTAATTTTGCTCAAGAAATTTTTGATACTCAAGGTGGATGGGAACCAGAGTTATTTAATGTAGAAGGTAAAAACAGATTAGATGGTAAAGAAAAAAGTTTTGATGGTGAAACTGTTAAAATCGATTTAAACTACGGTGCTAAGATTAATGACTTAGGTGGTTTTGTAAACTTTACAACAGAATTTTTATCTAAAAACAACACTTTAAGACCAGGTTTTTCTTGGCGTAAAGGTTATGGTAGTGCAGGTTTAGATGGTTTTAATTTTATGGTTAACTCAATTATCCCTGTTTCTGATAAAACTGAAGTATATGTTTTTGGTGGTAGAAATTATAGAGATACAAATGCTTATGCATTTTCTAGAAGTAGTTTTGATGATGGTGATAATAGATCTGTACCAAGTATTTATCCTGATGGATTTACGCCAAGAATTACATCAATTATTGTAGATAATTCAATTTCTGGAGGTTTAAAACATACTTTAGATAATGGTTGGGAAGTTGATTTTAATAATACTTTTGGTATGAATAAGTTTCATTATTTTATTAAAGATTCTAATAATGCTTCTTTAGGTGATGCTTCTCCTACCGATTTTGATGCTGGTGGACACAGTTTATCTCAGAATACAACAGGAGTAGATTTTAGTAAATATTTTGAAGATTATGCTGATGGAATCAACTTTGCATTTGGTTTAGAATACAGAACCGAAAACTTTCAAATTTTTGCAGGTGAAGAATCTTCTTATGGTTTGTATGATGACAATGGAGTACTATTAACAAACCCAGCTATACAAACTGTAGCTACAGATTCTAATGGCGATGTTTTATCTGGTGGTTCACAAGGTTTTCCTGGTTATAGTCCAGATAACGAAGTAGACAGAAGTAGAACAAATTTAGGAGTGTATTTTGATACAGAAATCAACCTAAGTGAAGCTTTTTTATTAAGTGCAGCTTTACGTTATGAAAATTATAGTGATTTTGGTAGCACATTTAACTACAAACTTGCAACAAGATACAAAGTAAATGACAACCTTTCTTTTAGAGGTTCTGTTTCTAGTGGTTTTAGAGCACCATCTTTGGCACAAATTTATTACAACTTAAAATTCACAAATATTGTAGCAGGTACTTCTGTTCCTTCTTTATTATCAGCAAATAATAGTACAGTTACTAGAGCATTTGGTATTGGAGACTTACAAGAAGAAAAAGCAATTAATACTAGTATTGGTTTTACTTATAAGAAAAATGGCTTTACAGCAACAATAGATGCTTACTCTATTGCTGTTGATGATAGAATTATTTTAACAGATAACTTTACAGATCAAACTATATTAGGTCCTTTAAATGTAGATGCTGCACAATTTTTTGCAAATGGTGTAGATACTAAAACAAGCGGAGTTGATATTGTTTTAAATTACAAAACTACTTTTGGTAATGACCATAATATAAATATTGGTTTAATTGGTAATTTAAACGATCTAGAAATTAAAGAAATCCATAATGGAGATTTGAATCCGTTTACTTTTTTTAGCGGATTTTCACAAGCCTATTTAGAAGCTGCAGCACCAGATTATAAGTTTGGTTTAAACTTAGGATATTCTAAAAACAAATTCAATGCAAATGTTACTTTAACTAAATTTAGCGAAGTTCAATTACAAGATTTTCAATGGGTAGATGCACCACCAACTACACAAGCAGAAGCTGATGCTTTGTTTGCAGTTGCAACAGATACTTACGAGTCTTTAATTACAACAGATTTAAGTTTAGGATACAAAATTTCTGATAAAATTAATATAACTCTTGGTGCAAACAACCTTTTTAATATTTATCCAACACCACAATTTGATGGTTGGACAGATCAAGGTGGTTTAGCAGATTCAGTTCAAATGGGATCTGATGGAGCTTATTATTTTACAAGAATTAACTTTAGTTTGTAAGCATTTTAAATAGTCTCCCACAAAGAAGCCTGAACATAAAATGTTCAGGCTTTTTTATTTTAATACTTGCAAATTAAATTTACATGTAAGTTTTATATTTAGAAAATATAAATAGTGGCTGCCAGTTTGAATATATTATTTCACATAAACCTGAACAAGAAGCAAATAATAAAACATATATCAAAAAAAAACCTCGAAATTCATCGAGGTTTTGTTTCATATTATAAAATAATAAAATTAGTCATTATGCATAAATGCTTGTTTTTGTAATAAAAACTCTTCTGTTTCAACAACATCTTCATCTGGTACACAACAATCTACAGGACATACTGCAGCACATTGTGGCTCATCATGAAAACCTTTACACTCTGTACATTTATCTGGAACAATGTAGTAAATTTCGTCAGAAACTGGTTCTTGATCTTCATCAGCATTTGCTTCTTTTCCATTAGGTAAAACAATATTACCACTTAAATCTGTACCATCAGAATATTTCCAATCGTCTGCACCTTCGTAAATTGCTGTATTAGGACATTCTGGTTCACAAGCCCCACAATTTATGCATTCATCTGTTATTATAATTGCCATAATTTTCTTTTCTGTTTTTGTACCTTTGCTTTTGCAAAAATAAAGCCAAAATTATAGACAACCAAAATAAATGAATAGTATTCAAAATAGAATTACTGCATTTGCAAAATTAGGCCACTTTTTAAGTCAATTTTCTGTTGATACAATAAAAAAAGCTGATAATATTGAATATAATGAAATCTTTTTTGATGGATTTTTACATCAAATAAAAATAGCTCAAGAAAATAATTCTTGGTTTACCAAAGAAAACATATTATTCAGCTTAAATACCTGGTCTAAAGCACTAACAGAAAACAACTTAATTAATTTTACAAAAAACACATCATTTACAACTATTGTACCTAAAAAAGTAGCCATAATTATGGCCGGTAATATTCCTTTAGTTGGTTTTCACGACTTTTTATCGGTATTAATATCTGGTCATTCTGTGGTGGTAAAACAATCTACTAGCGACAAACATTTATTACCATTCTTAGCCAAGTATTTAGAATTTGTTGATGAAACTTTTAAAGGTAAAATTACATTTACAGAAGAAAAACTAACCAATTTCGATGCTGTTATAGCAACAGGAAGCAATAATACTGCGCGTTATTTTGAGTATTATTTTAAAAATAAACCCAATATAATTCGAAAAAGCAGAAATTCTGTGGCTGTTATTAAAGGTGATGAAACAATTGAGGATTTTACAAAACTATCTGATGATGTTTTTCAATACTTTGGTTTGGGTTGTAGATCTGTATCTAAATTATATGTACCTAAAGATTATAATTTTGAAACCTTTTTTAACGGGATGTTTGCAAAAAAAGAAATCATTAATAATGCAAAATATGCCAATAATTACGACTACAACAAAGCCGTTTATTTAATGAGCGAATTCGATTTGTTAGAAAATGGTTTTTTAATGATAAAAGAAGATGAAAGTTATGCATCACCAATTGCTACACTTTTTTACGAATATTATGATAATGAAATCGATTTAAAAATAAAATTACATCAAGAAAGAGAACAAATTCAATGTATTGTTGCTAAAAACTTTTTAGAAAATGAAGTTGCTTTTGGGCAAACTCAACATCCAAAGTTAACAGATTATGCAGATGGCATTAATACCTTAGAATTTTTATCAAATATATAATTGGTTTTTAGTTGATGGTTTTGGGGTTTTGATAATACTAATCAACCTTAAAACTTTGAAACTCGAAACTTTGAAACTTTATAACTTAAAAAAATGAAAAAACATAATTTTAGTGCAGGTCCTTGTATTTTACCACAAGAAGTATTACAAAAAGCATCTGAAGCTATATTAAATTTTAATGATGATAATTTGTCATTAATAGAAATTTCTCACAGAAGTAAACCTTTTGTAGCAGTTATGGAAAAAGCGCGTTCTTTGGCTTTAGAACTTTTAGGATTAGAAAACAAAGGATACAAAGCATTATTTTTACAAGGTGGTGCAAGTACCGAGTTTTTAATGGTAGCTTACAATTTATTAAACAAAAAAGCTGCGTATTTAAATACAGGTGCCTGGTCTGATAAAGCTTTAAAAGAAGCAAAATTATTTGGTGAGGTTGTAGAAGTTGCATCATCTAAAGACAAAAAATTCTCATACATTCCTAAAGGATTTAACATTCCAGAAGATGCAGATTATTTTCACTGTACAAGTAATAATACTGTAGCTGGTACTCAAATTAAGCAATTTCCTGAAACCAATGTTCCTTTGGTTTGCGATATGAGTTCAGATATTTTTTCTAGAAAATTAGATTTCGAAAAGTTCGATATCATTTATGCTGGTGCACAAAAAAATATGGGGCCTGCAGGTACAACTTTAGTTATTATTAAAGAAGATGTATTAGGTAAAGTAGAAAGAGAAATCCCTTCTATGTTAAACTACCAAGTGCATATAGACAAAGATAGTATGTTTAATACACCTCCTGTTTTTGCAGTATATGTTTCTATGCTAACCTTACAATGGTTAAAAGATGTAGGTGGTATTGAATATATAGAAGAAGTTAACAATAAAAAAGCGGAGTTATTATATGCTGAAATAGATAGAAATCCGCTTTTTAAAGGAATTGTTGCTAAAGAAGACAGAAGTACTATGAACGCTACTTTTAATTTAGTTGATGAAAGCCACAAAGAAATTTTCGATAAACTTTGTGCAGAAGCTGGAATTAACGGAATTAATGGTCACAGAAGTGTGGGTGGTTACAGAGCAAGTATGTACAATGCTTTGCCTCTATATAGTGTACAGGCTTTGGTGGATGTAATGCAAGCACTAGAAAAAAAGGTTTAAAGTTTCGAATTTAATATTCAAAAAAATTGAGTATTACATAAACTTTGAACTCTAAATTTTAAATTTTGAACATTTTTAAAGAATGAAAATATTAGCAAATGACGGAATTTCTAAAAGCGGAATAGACGCTTTAGAAAAAGGAGGTTTTACAGTTTTAACCACTAAAGTAGCTCAAAATCAATTAGAAAATTATATTAACGAACACAATATCGATGCAATTTTAGTGCGAAGCGCAACACAAGTAAGGCAAGAGTTAATAGAAGCTTGTCCATCTTTAAAGTTAATAGGAAGAGGTGGTGTTGGTATGGACAATATTGATGTAGAATATGCTATAGACAATGGTTTACACGTTATAAACACACCAGCTGCATCTTCTAGTTCTGTTGCAGAATTGGTTTTTTCGCATTTATTTGGAATGGTTCGTTTTTTACATTCTTCTAACAGAGAAATGCCTTTAGAAGGCGATACTCGTTTTAAAGAATTAAAAAAAGCTTACGCACAAGGTACTGAGTTAAGAGGTAAAACTTTGGGTATTATTGGTTTTGGTAGAATTGGTCAAGAAGTTGCAAAAATTGGTTTAGGTTTAGGCATGAATGTTATTGCAACAGACGAACTTATAGAAACTGCACCTATAACTTTAGATTTTTTTAACGGCCAAAAATTATCTTTTCAGATAGAAACCATTGATAAAGACGAATTATTAAAAGCTGCAGATTTTATTACTTTGCACGTGCCTGCACAAGACGATTATATTATTACTGAAACCGAATTCGATAAAATGAAAGACGGAGTTGGTATTGTAAATGCTGCAAGAGGTGGAATTTTAAATGAAGTAGATTTGGTGAAAGCCATAGAAAGTGGTAAAGTGCAATTTGCTGGTTTAGATGTCTTTGAAACAGAACCTACACCTGCAGTTCAACTTTTAATGAATCCAGAAATTTCTTTAACACCTCATATTGGTGCTGCAACCATAGAAGCACAAGACAGAATTGGCTTAGAATTGGCCAAACAAATTATTGAATTATTAAGAAATTAAAAAAGACGATACAATTTTAAAACAATACAACTTAAAAATTGTATCGTTTTTCATTTTATAATTTAAAAATGATACAAGAAAATTTACAAAAAATAAAAGCAACTTTACCAGAAAATGTAACTTTAGTGGCCGTTTCTAAAACCAAACCTATAGAAGATTTACAAGTTGCATACAATGCTGGTCAGCGAATTTTTGGAGAAAATAAAATTCAAGAAATGGTTGATAAATATGATGCATTACCCAAAGACATTAAATGGCACATGATTGGTCATTTACAGAGTAATAAGGTAAAGTATATGGCACATTTTGTAGATTTAATACATGGTGTAGATAAATTTAAAACACTAAATGTAATTAACAAAGAAGCAAAAAAACACAATCGTATTATAAATTGTTTATTGCAAGCTAAAATTGCAAAAGAAGATACTAAATTCGGTTTGTCTTTTGCTGATATTGAAGCCATTTTATCATCAAAAGAAATTGAAGATTTAAAAAATATTAAGATTGTTGGTTTAATGGGAATGGCTACGTTTACTGATGATACTGATCAATTAGTAGCAGAATTTTCATCACTTAAAAACTTTTTTAATCAACTTAAAACAAATTACACAGATTTAAAAACACTTTCTATGGGAATGAGTGGCGATTATAAAATAGCCATAGAAAATGGAAGTACAATGATAAGAGTTGGTAGCTCAATATTTGGTCATCGTAATTATATTAAGTAAATTTAAAAAAAATTAAAGAAAAAGAATTTGTACGCTATTTTAGATATTGAAACCACTGGTGGTAAATTTAATGAAGAAGGCATTACCGAAATTGCTATTTATAAATTTGATGGCCACCAAGTTATAGACCAATTTATATCATTGGTTAATCCTGAAAGAGAAATTCAACAATTTGTTGTAAAACTCACAGGGATAAACAGTAAAATGCTAAAAAATGCGCCCAAGTTTTTTGAAATTGCTAAAAGAATTGTAGAAATTACCAAAGATTGTATTTTAGTAGCTCACAACTCAGCTTTCGATTATCGTATTTTAAAAACAGAATTTGAACGATTAAGTTTCGATTATCAAAGAAATACTTTATGTACTGTAGAATTAAGTAAAGAACTCATCAAAGATCAACCTTCTTATAGTTTAGGCAAATTAACAAGATCTTTAGGCATACCCATAACAGATAGACATAGAGCCAATGGAGATGCTTTAGCCACCATTCAATTATTTAAATTATTATTAGAAAAAGACACCAAGAAAGAGATTATTCAAAATTCTATTAAATATTTTGATAGAAGAATTGAAAAAGAAAAGCTTAAATCTTTAATTGAAGAAATTCCGCGTGTATCAGGTATTTTTTTTATTCACGATACTAATGGAAAAGTAATTTTTATTGGTAGAGGAAAAAATATAAAACTAGAAATAAATAAGCTTTTTTTAAAAACCACCAAACGTGCTTTAAAAATTCAAGAAAGAGCGTCTTCTGTAACCTTTAACAAAACTGGTAATGAGCTTTTTACACGTTTAAAATATTATTTAGCTTTAGAATCTATATCGCCAAAATTTAACTTTAAAAAGAAGTTTAAAATTACCGAAGACAACTTTAATAACGATAACTTTATTATTATTGATAAAGGCAGAGAATTAGAAGAAAATGCTATAATTTTAATAGAAAACAATACAGTTTGTTGCTATGGTTACACCAATTTAGCTTATCAAGAAAATAATATCGATATTTTAAAATCGGTATTAACTAATATCGAAAACAAAGAAATTTCTAAAACTATTATTAAAAATTATTTAGATAAAAATAAGGTTCAAAAAATTATTAGGTTATAAAAATTAAAATGAAAAAGTTACCCCTAGTATTACTATTATTCTCCTTTTTAGTAATACATGCCCAACAAGAAAAATCATCTAAAATGGAACAAACTACTTTAGATGAATTAAAAATGACGGTTTATGAAAAAGATTCTACAGCAGCAGCAGTAGTTTTGTATGAACATGCCAATGTTTATTTAGATCCAAAAAACGATTATAAAACAAGAACAGATTATTATTATAGAATAAAAATTTTAGATAAAACTGCGTTTGATGAAGCTAATGTTGCTTTAGAATTATACAAAGATCAAAAAGTTTTAGATATAAGAGCCATTACCTATAATATTACTGATATTGGAAGCATAGAAAGAACTGGGTTGTCTAAAGACAAAATTTTTGCGGTAAATGAAACCGAAAACTGGACCACACATCGTTTTACGCTGCCCAATATAAAAGTAGGTTCTGTTATCGAATATTCTTACAGCATAATTTCTCCTTATTCAGGCATAAAAGATTGGTATTTTCAATCTAATATTCCAAAAATAAAAAGTGAATATGATGCCGCTTTTCTAGGGAATTACAAATATAATATTAGAATTGTCGGTTTTTTAAAATTAGATAAAAACGAACCTTCTATTAAAGAAAACTGTATAGATATAGATGGTTTAGGACCTGGTTCTTGTAGAGTATATTCTTTTGGTATGGATCATATTCCTGCTTTTAAAGAAGAAGATTACATGCTAAGTAAAAAGAATTATATATCTCGTATTTCTTTTGATTTAGAATCGTACACAGATCCTAGAGGCACAATTGAAAAGTATACAACAACCTGGAAACAAGCAGATAAAAAACTTAGAAAAATATTTTTAAACAACCAAACATCTAAAAAAAGTTTCTTTAAAAAACAATTACCTCAAGAAATTTTTACACTCGATAATCCTTTAGAAAAAGCAAAAAGAATCTATACGTTTTTACAAGATCATTATACTTGGAATGATAAATATTGGAATGCTGAAGATGAAAAAGTAAAAAAAGCTTTCGATAATAAAGTCGGTAGTGCAGGAGAAATAAATCTATCTTTATACAATGCCTTAGTTGCTGCAGATATTAAAACAGATTTAATAATATTATCAACCAGAAAAAACGGAGTGCCAACCACTCTTTATCCTGTAATTTTTGATTTTAATTACGTAATTGTAAAAGCAACTATAGATGATAAAGAGTATTTACTTGATGCTACTGATAAATTTTTGCCTTTTGGCGAGGTTCCTTTTAGAACTTTAAACGGACAAGCTAGAATTATAAATTACAAAAAAGAAAGTAATTGGATTAACATTAAACCAAAATACAGATCAACCAACAATACAACTGCAAGGTTAACTTTAAACGAAGAAGGTGAATTTTCTGGCTATTTGTTAATTAGAAAGCAAGGCTATTTAGCCAAAAAACAAAGAGAAAAACTAAATGTTTTGTCTAAAGAAGATTATTTAGACGAATTTGAAGAAGACAATCCAGATGTAGAAGTAGAAGATTACAAAGTGATTGGTTTAGACGATTTGGATAAACCTTTACAAGAAACTTTTGGTTTAAACATTTTAATGAACGAGGACTTAACTCAAAAAACAAGAATAAATCCTTTTCTTTTTGATCGATTAAAAGAAAATCCGTTTACGTTAAAAGAAAGAAATTATCCTGTAGATTTTGGTTATGCCAGTAAAAATAGGTTTTCATTAAGTTTGCAAATACCAGACTCTTATAAAATTACGCAATTGCCCAAAGAAGTGGCAATTTCTTTACCCAACAAAGGAGGATTATTTACTTTAAAAATTGTAAAAAAGGATAATATTGTTAACATTTATACTAGAATTAACATCAACAAAAGTAGGTTTACACCAGAAGAATATTTTGCTTTAAAAGAGTTTTTTAATCAAATTGTAATTGCCGAAAACTCTTACATTACTATAGAAAAAAAATAGTTTTCTTTTAAATTGATTATACCATTAACCTATTTTATGTTATTTTAGCCCTCGATAGCAAACTATGAGTTTAGAGCAATTAATTTTACAATTTCAGAAAAAGGATGTTAAAGCCTATGAAAAACTATACAATATGTATTGTGATAGTATTTCTGGAGTTGTAAATAATATTGTTAAAAATGATGATGTTACTCTAGAAATTACCCAAGATGTTTTTATAAAAGCTTGGCACAAAGCAGATACTTATTCTGCAAAAAAAGGACGATTTTTTACGTGGTTATTAAATATAGCTAGAAATGCAGCCATAGATTATACGCGATCTAAAAAATATAAACAGTCTAAACAAAACCTTAATGCCGATTTTTTCGTAGATATATTAGAAACCAGTAGTAGTTTAGACAAAAGCACTAATACAATTGGTTTAAAAGAATTTGTAACTAAATTAGGTGATAAATGTAAAGCTGTAATTGAGTTGATATACTTTAAAGGTTTTACACAAAAAGAAGCATCAGAAGAATTAGAAATGCCTCTTGGTACCATAAAAACAAGAAATAGAACTTGCATTGGCGAATTACGTACAATGTTAGGAGAATAAAAATGGATAGTAAAGGATACATAGCATCTGGAATTTTGGAACTTTATGTTGCAGGCTCCCTTTCTGAAAAAGAAAATCAGGAAGTATATGAAGCTATGCAAAAATATCCTGAAGTAAAAGCAGAAGTAGAATCTATAGAAAAGGCTATTGTACAGCTCACCGCTTTTGCCAAAAAAGACAATTCTTATGATTTTGAAACTATAAAAAATCAGCTAATTGATAAAGAGCCAAAAGTTATTCCGATTTCGAAACCAAAAACAAATTGGTTGCAATATTCTGGTTGGGCAGCTTCTTTATTAATTGGTAGTATTTTAATTTTTACACTTTCTAAAAACAATCAATTAAAAGAACAAATTGCATCAGAAAAAGAATTGTTAGAAGCACAAATTGATAGTGCATCTACTAATTTAGCGGCTGCTGAAAAACTGATTGAAATTTTTAGAGACAAAGACATCATTTCTGTACCATTAGCTGGGCAAACAGTTTCGCCTACTTCTTATGCCAAAGTATATTGGGACAAAAAAACAAACTCTATTTACCTAGATGCTAAAGGTTTACCAGAACCACCAAAAGGAAAAGTTTACCAAGTTTGGTCTTTAAAATTAAGTCCTTTAACACCTACAAGTTTAGGTACTTTAGACAGTTTTACTGCGGATAATAATAAAATCTTTACCATTACAAATGCAAACGAATCTGAAGCATTTGGTATTACTTTAGAGCCAGAAGGTGGTAGCCTCTCTCCTACTTTAGAGCAATTGTACACGTTAGGTGCAGTTTCATCTTAAATTTTTTTTTCACTTTTTTATTGTTGATTATAATGTCATTTTTAGAATGATTTTATACTACATAAAAATCAATTATGATTTCTTAAAATCTTTATATCAAAATTACTATTGCAACTTAGTTGCGTTAATTGGATTTTAGGTATATTTGTTCGTAAAATTTAGAATCAAATAAATATGGAAAAAAGAAAAGTATTTGATGTTGTAATCGTTGGTGGAAGTTATGCTGGTTTATCTGCAGCAATGACATTAGGAAGATCTTTAAAAACTGTTTTAATTATTGATAGTGGTAAACCTTGTAACAGACAAACACCATATTCGCATAATTTTATTACTCAAGATGGTGTAAAACCTAAAGAACTCTTTGAAAAAGCAAAAAGTCAAGTTTTAAAATACAATACCGTTCAATTTTTAAATGATTTGGTAATTTCTACTTCTAAAATTTCTAAAGGATTTGAAATAGAAACCAAGTTAAAAGAAAAAATTATGGCAAAAAAAGTCCTTTTTTCAACAGGAGTTAAAGATATAATGCCAAATCTAAAAGGGTTTAAAGAATCTTGGGGAATTAGTATTTTACATTGCCCTTATTGCCATGGTTATGAAGTTGCCAACAAAAATTTAGGAATTATCGCCAATGGTAAAACTGCATTTGAACTTTGTACTTTGATCCAAAATTGGTCTAAGAATTTAACATTATTTACCAATGGAAAATCAGAATTAACAGAAGAACAAATCGAACTTATATCAAAATTAAAAATTACAATTGTTGAAAAAGAAATTGAAGAATTAATTCATTTAAATGGTAACATAGAAAATATTTCTTTTAAAGACGGTTCTAAAACTAAAATCGAAGCAATATTTTCTAGAGTTCCTTTTATTCAACATTGTAAAATACCAATTGAATTGAGTTGTAAAACATCAGAATCAGGACATTTTGAAGTCGATTTTTTTCAGAAAACAAACATTGATGGAGTTTATGCTGCTGGGGATAATTCATCTCCTTTTAGAGCTGTTTCTATTGCAACATCTTCTGGAACAATTGCTGGTGCTGCAATAAATAAGGAATTGATAAATGAAAGTTTACCTATTTAAAGAGTAGATTTATAAATTAAAAATGCCTATTACAAATTGCAATAGGCATTTCATCTAAAATCAAACTAACCAAACTTAATTTAAATTTTATAAGTTAAAAAATGCCCATTACAATGAAGTAACAGGCACTTCCATCCAACTAAACTAACCAAACAACAGGTTAATTTTAATAATATTTCTTTCTCTTATTCTAATTTCTTTTTCAATTTTCAATGTATTCATACTAAAATTGATATGTAATTGTTGCTTTTGCAAAAAATGGTGTACCAGGTGTAAAATGTATTTCTTCTACAGAATTTACCTCATTTTGTAATCTACTTTCTGTTGCAAATTGTGTTTCATTCCAAGCTACATCAAAAAGGTTTTCTATAGCAACACCAAAGGTTACATCATTTACTTTGTAATTCACATTTAAATCGCTCACAAAATAACCTTCTGCAATTATACTATTGTCTTCGTTTGCAGCTCTATCTCCTAAATATCGATATCTTAATCCGCCTGAAAAATTACCAAGATTTAAAAAAGATATTCCTCCAGACATCGTAAAATTCGGTGCTAGAGGAATATAATCTTCCCCAACTATGTTTTCTAAGCTTTTTGCTTTTGTATAAGTTGCATCTGTATCAAAATAAATATTATTAGTTAACTGATATCTTATTCCTAAATCAACACCAAAACGTTCAGATTTTCCTGATGGTTCTACAATACCAGCATCACCTACGTACACAAATTCTTCTTCAGAAAATAAATACCACAAAGCAGTATTTAGAACCAAATTTTTAGAAGGTTTCCATACATTCCCAAAATCTACACCATAAGCTCTTGGTAAAACTTTATCAGCATTTTGTTGTAAAACCACTCTTGCATCATTAGAATGGAATCCAATTCCAGATTTTAAAAACCATTGTAAATTATCGTTTTGAGTGTATAAAAAATTTAACTTCGGATTTACAATTGCCTTAGTTTTACTCAATGTTTCGTAAGTTGTACTTAAATTATCATTGTATAAAAACTTAAAATAATCGAACCTTAATGCTGGTGATATTTTAAATTTACCAATTTCAAATTCTGAATTAAAAAATGCATAAGCATTGGTTTGCTGCACATCACCAAACTGAATTCTATTTAAAACCTCACTCCTATTTTTTGTGTGCGATAATTCATTGTCTTTAATATTATCAAAACGTAAACCTAAACCTTTGGTAAATTTTGCCTCTACATTTCCATATTTTTTTTCGGTGATGATTTTTGCATTCATCCCAAAGATATTTCTATCCTCAAATTGTTTTATTTGATCTCCATTTATAGGATCTTCCAAGAAAAAAGTAAAGTTAGAATACAACTCAAAATTATAATTTGAATAAAATGCATTGGCTTTAAAAATAGAGCTATCATCTAAAGTTTTTTGCAACTGTACATTTATATTAGATCTAGAAGTAAAACCACCTTCAGTATCATCAATAGCACCAAAACGAGTAATGTTACCATTTGCAACTTCTCTTTCTGGTATTTGTCCAGAAGCATCCCAAGCACTTGTAAAGTGTGATGCTGTTAAAGTCAGCTTGTCTTTTCCGTTTAAATACGTGTTGTATTTTGCAAATAAATTTAGTCTGTTAAAGTTTTGTGACGATTCAAATGGGCCATCAAACTCAATATATTCTAGAGCTACATAAGCATCATCATTTTTTGCATTTTCTAATAAATTGAACATTGCAACAGTTCTTAATGAGTTAAAATCTCCATAACCCACAGAAATCATATTTTTATTTATGGCAGTTTTTGTCGCAAAATTTACATAACCAGCTGTGTTAAAATCACCTTGATTTGCATAATAAGGTCCTTTACCAAAATCGATATTTTTAATGGTTTCTGGAATTACAAAATGCAAATCTGAATAACCTTGACCATGTGCATGCGAAACCATATTTATAGGCATACCATCTACAGAAAGGGTAATATCTGTTCCATGATCTATATCAAAACCTCTTAAAAAAATTTGTTCAGCTTTCCCTCCTCCTGCATGTTGACCAATAAATAAACCTGGCACTTTTCTTAATATTTCTTGCGAATTATTTACCGGGTTTAATTGTAAATCTACTCTTGCAATAGTTTGTAAAGCATTTATTTCTTTACGCAAAACCAGTTCTTCTAATTGAAAAGTTTTGGTTGTTAAAGTGATTGTTATTCCATTTTTTATATGGTTTGGCATCACTTTAAATGTCATTTTTTCGTATCCAAGAATACTAACTTTAATGCTAGTATTAATCTGTATTTTGTCTAACGTAAAATTTCCATTTTCGTTGGTATGTGTATGTGTATTAGATGCTTCGTTTACCACATAAACATTTTCTAAAGGCTCATTAAACGGATTTATAATTTTTCCTTTTAAAGTTTGTCCTATAGTTTGCAAACTGAAGATAAAAACCACGAATAATATGAATCTATTTTTCATTTTTTTATAAAATTTTTCGCGAATCTATATGTTTTTCACCTCAATTTCTGTTAAAGGACCTAACTCATAAACACTTTCTAATAACTCATTTTTTATCTCTTTAGCTTCTAGTATTTTACCATTATGTTTTAAAATAAAAGCAGTGTGTAACAAAGCTTCTGGCTCAAAAGTTTTACCAATAACATGTTTTTCTGAAATCTGTAATGCTTTTTTAGTTTCACCATTTTTATAATAAGCCCAAGCCAATAAATCGTAAGATTGTGCTGTAGGTCTTTCTTTAACCTCTTTTTTTGCAATTTCTATGGCTTCCTTCTTTTTATCATTACTATCAGCAAATAAAATAACGTTGTATTTGGCATACATTGCACCATATTTTTCGTTAGAAACAGCTTCTAAATATTTTTTGGTTTGCTTTTCTTTTTCAGCAACATTCCCCATAAAATCTGCAATTTCTAGCTTTAATAAAAAGTAATCTGGAGAAGTGTTTTCTTTTTGAATTGCATTTAAAATTCTTAAGGCTTCTTCTGGATTTCTCTCATAAGAATACACAATCCATGCAATTCCTTTTTTTGCGTAAGTATTGTTTGGGTTAATTTTTAATGCATTTATATAAGCATTATAAGAATCTTTAATTCTACCTGCATGTCCATAATAATCTGCAAGATTTGTGTAGTTCCACTGAATTAAAGTTTTATTATTGGTAGATTTTGCAATTTTTAAAGCACTTTCTAAAAATTTAATGGCATTATCTAAATTTCCTAAATGATCATTGTATTTAGAAAGTCTTATTAAATAATCAAAATTATTAAAGTTTTTTACTTTGGATAAATATGTAGCTACTTCATTATAATTTCCTAATTCTAGATGTACATCAACCAACATAAAATGGGTCTGCTTTAAATTTTCTCCATTTTTTTCAGCTTTAGTTAATAAGTCTAAAGCTTCTTTAAAACGATGTTGAGAAATATAATTCCTTGCTAAACTTCTTAAATAGCCAGCGTTATTAAAATTTGTTTTTTGGTTAGCGGCTAATAAATTTTCTTCGGCTTCTTTAAGTTGATTAATATTACCTGTTAATTTAAAAATTTGAGCATTTGCACTAGCTATTTTTGAATGATAAGGATATTGATTAGGTGATTTTTCTAACTTGTTTGCCCAAAAATTTAATTCTTTATTTATACTTTCTAAGGCGCTGTTTTTATTTAATTCTAAATACGCTTGGTATTCATATGGATTTGTTATTTGTTTGGTTTGTTCTTTATTGCAACTGATTGTTATATAAAAAGTTACAAATACTAAAATAAGTTGGATGTATTTCATGATTTGTAGTTTTAAGTTAGTATTTTAATAACTGGCGTATTTTACTACGCCAGTATTTTTTTTAGGGGTTGATTTTATTTTGAATCGAATTTGGGGGGAATTCGTTTAAGAGAATTTTAACCTATAATTCTACCAAGGAGCTGCTAAATAAGGGAAAGAAGTTAAAAACTCTTTGTCATTGGCATCTACATTATCATTAGATAAACTTGGGTTTTCGGAGAAATCTTCTCCACCAAAAATCAATAATAATTCAACAGTAATTACATCATCTGCTAAAGCTCTACCTGTTAAAACGTTTGTACCATCATAAAATGTTGTAGTACCATCTAAAGACACATTTAAAACGTCTGTAGCTAATAAACCTGTAAAAGTAGCAGCGTCTAAACCTAAAGCATTTGCATCACCATCATTTGCATAAGCAGGACTTAAACCTGTTAAATTAGTTTGAAACATCGATTGAAACATTGCTCCTTGTTCAGAAGGTATTGTTGTGTTAAAAGCATCTTTACTTGCTGCAGAAACAAAAACTGTGTTTACTGCTGGTCTACCCATTTGATCTTCTTGAACGTAAGTTCCTGAGAAATCTACACTCATTTCCATCATATCAGAATCATTATCATTACAGCTCACCATTAGTAAAGAAAAGGCTGCAATTGCTAAATATTTTATTTTTGAAATTTTCATAATATTATTGTTTAAATTATTTGTTAGTTTTTTATTGTTTTGATTTTGCTTCTACCCAAGTATTAATTGTACCAGAGCCACCTATTGCACTTTTTGGCACTTCTACTACAATAGACATTACATTTGTACCCGCAAAAGTATCTGAACCAGGACTGTTAAAACCAGTCGCATTTCCTGCTATAATTTCGCCATATTGAGCAAAATCCATAAAGAAAGGGTCATCTCTTGGACCTGCAAAAAATTTCATTCCATTTTGATTGGCAACAATTGCAGATGATGATGATATTGCTACTTCAGATTTTGTAGCCATTTCATTAATTGTACTATTTAATCCAGGGTTTGAAGGTGCATAAGGACCAAAGAAATACATTTTTCCATCTCTTGGTATTGCTTGTATAACTAAGTCTTCTACTTTATCATCATTAGTATCAATATTAAATTCTACCATAACATTTTCACTAAAAGAAGCTGATGTTGTTGCATCCGGACTTAATAATCCTTGTACGTTTGCTACAAATACTAAATTGTTTGTGTCTTCTCCTTGAAAAGCATAAAAGTCTGTAATGTCTGCTGATGTTCCACTTACTGCAGGTGCATCTATATGATCTGCTGCAATTGTAATTAAACCGATTATCGCTACGAAAACGGTTGCTACTAAAATTTTTGTTTTTTTCATTGTGTGAGTTTTAAGTTATTTTTAATTGAATCTCACATATACTTACGAGGTAATTGTAATTACGGTTTTAAAAAAGTTTGTTTTTTTTCAAAAAAAAATCAAATTCCTTATAAACAAAGAGAAAATGAGGTAAAAAAAATTATAAATCCACTAAATATTTGTAGTATTGTATCAGAAATTTTAATAAAAATTGAAGAATTCTACTAAAAATAAATCTTGGAAATTTCGCCTTCATGAAATAATTTATGAAGCAGATACTCCAGAAGGCAAATTATTTGATGTTATTTTATTGATTGCCATTATTGCTAGTATACTATTGGTAATGCTAGAAAGTGTCGAAAGCTTTGATGCAAAATATCATAATGCCTTATATATTGGTGAATGGATTTTTACCATTTTGTTTAGTATTGAGTATATTTTAAGAATCATTTCTATAAAAAAACCACTCAAATATGTTTTTAGTTTTTATGGTATCATCGATTTTTTATCAACCATCCCCATTTACTTTTCTTTTATTTTTGTTGGTTCTCAAGGTTTATTAGCTTTAAGAGCTTTACGTTTGCTTAGAGTTTTTAGAATTTTAAAATTAGCCAGATATATTGGTGCTTCTAATAAATTACTTTTAGCTTTAAAAGCGAGTAGAGCTAAAATTGCTGTTTTTCTATTTTTTGTTTTAATTGTTTGTATCATTTTAGGAACAGTAATGTATATGATAGAAGGTGCTGAAAATGGTTTTACAAATATTCCGAAAAGTATTTATTGGGCAATTGTTACTTTAACTACTGTTGGCTTTGGAGACATTGCTCCACAAACTCCTTTAGGGCAATTAATTGCAAGTGTTATTATGATTTTAGGTTATTCTATTATTGCAATTCCCACAGGTATTGTGAGTTCAGAAATGTCTAAAACTGCTCACGAACATCATACAAATACGCAATCTTGCCCAAATTGTTTAAAAGATAATCATAAAGAAAACGCCACTTTTTGTTATCATTGTGGTAGTATTTTAAACGAATGACAAAACATAAAAACACCTTAATTACTATTGTTGGTCCTACTGCCATTGGTAAAACAGCTTTAAGTATTCTATTGGCAAATCATTTTAAAAGTGATATTATTTCTTGCGATTCTAGACAGTTTTATAAAGAAATGACCATAGGAACTGCTGTGCCAGAACCAGAAGAATTGGCGGCTGCAAAACATCATTTTATACAAGACAGAAGTATTTTTAACGACTATAATGTGGGGCAATTTGAAAGAGATGCTTTAACCAAATTAGAAAATCTTTTTAAAGAAAATCCTGTACAAATTATGGTAGGTGGCAGTGGATTATATGTTGATGCTGTTTTAAAAGGTTTAGATTATTTTCCTGAAGTGGATAAACAAATCAGAATAGATTTAACCAAAGAATTAGAAGAAAAAGGAATTGAGTCTTTGCAAGAAAAGCTAAAAAAGTTAGATCTAGAAACATATAATACTATTGCTTTAGATAATCCGCATAGAATTATGAGAGCATTAGAAATTTGTATTGGCACAAACACACCTTATGCTACTTTTAAAAACAAACCCAAAGCCCCAAGAAATTTTAATAGTATTAAAATTGGGTTAACAGCAGATAGAGAAATTATTTATAGTAGAATTAACCAAAGAGTAGATTTAATGATAGCAAATGGTTTGTTAGAAGAAGCCAAAGCATTACATCAACACAAAAACCTTAACGCCTTACAAACTGTGGGTTACAGAGAATTATTTTCTTTTTTTGAAGGCGATTTTACAAAAGAATTTGCCATTTCTGAAATTAAAAAAAATACAAGACGCTTTGCTAAAAGACAGATAACTTGGTTTAAAAAAGACAGTGAAACTTTTTGGTTTGATTATAAAACTGACATCAATACAATTATTAAAACCATAGAAGAAACGTTAGTTTCAGAAAGTTAAATTTTTAACTTTTTTTATGATCAACTCACTTTCGTAAATCATTCACTTTTATATCTTTGTTTCACATAAAATTACAATCATGAAATCAAAAATTACAATTCTATTTATTGCTTTTATTAGTACATTATCAATTGCACAAACCAAAACTGGTACAATAAATAGCGATTATATTATAAATATTATGCCAGAGGCCAAAATTGTTGTTAAAAAAACCCAAGAATATGGTGCAAGATTAGATTCTTCTTTTTCTATTAAAATGAAAGAATATCAAGATAAAGTTGCCGATTTTAAAGAAAAAGAGAAAGAAATGGGCGATTTAATGAAAAAAACAATGATTAAAGAATTAACAGGTTTAGAGCAAAACATGAATCAATACCAAAATAATGGTAAAAAGTTAATGCAATTAAAACAAAACGAGTTAATGAGACCTTTGTATAAAAAATTAAGCGACGCTATAAAAGTTGTTGTAAAAGAACAAGGATATACTCATATACTAACAATTTCTGGTAACGAATTTGCTTATGTTGATGAAAAATATGATATCACTAAATTAGTAATGGCTAAATTAGGTGTTAAAGAACCAGAAGTAAAAGAATAATTTATTCTTTTAAACAATATTTAAAAGTCTCATTTTTATGAGACTTTTTTTTATTTTTATATAATACTTTCTACTTTAAATTACACTTAAATTATATGAACCTTGATACATCTATTCTATCACAAATTTTTAAAAATGTTTCATTTTCTTCGGATGAAAAAAAGAGTATTGAAAGCAAATTAGAAAAACTTACTTTAAAAAAAGGGATAACAATTCTAAAAGCCGGTGATATAGTAACTAATCAATACTATGTTTTTGATGGATGTTTAAGAACCTATTTTATAGACAATTCTGGTAAAGAACATACTTTACAATTTGCTATAAATGATTGGTGGATTAGTGATTACACTGCTTTTTTTACATCTACAAAAGCAATAATGCATATAGAAACCATCCAAAATGCTACGCTATATAAAATATCAAAAGAAAATATGGAGATTCTTTATAAAGAAATTCCTCAATTAGAAACTTTTTTCCGGAAAAAAATGGAAAGGGCTTTTACTAGTTTTCAAAAAAGAATTTTGGCTAGTTTATCTCAATCAGCCAAAGAAAGATACCTTTCATTTATAACTACTTATCCTAATATAGAACAGAATGTAAAAAACTTTCATATTGCTTCATATCTAGGAATTACTACAGAAAGTTTAAGTAGAATTAGAAAAGAAATAGCGCAAAATTAATTTATTACCATACATCAATTTTTAGGGTTTCATTTGTATGTAATTTTGTTGTCATAAAGAAAAACAACAGTATCAAATGAAACAAATATCAACAATTATTATAGCAATAGTTTTGTTATCTGCTTGTGCAAAAAGCACAAAAGAAAGTAAATCTGTTTCAGAAAAATTTAAGATTAACTCAGAAAAAAGCACTAAAATGAAAAACGTATTATTTGTACTAACAAGTCACGATGAATTAGGTAACACAGGAGAAAAAACTGGTTTTTGGATAGAAGAATTTGCAGCTCCATATTATTTATTAAAAGATAAAGGCATTGCAATTACAATTGCTTCTCCTAAAGGTGGCCAACCTCCAATTGATCCAAAAAGTAATGAAGCAGATTTTCAAACGCCTGCAACTGTAAGGTTTAATAATGATGCAGAAACTAAAGAAATTTTATCGAAAACTTTAAAATTAGAAACCATAAACCAAGAAGATTTTGATGCTGTTTTTTATCCTGGTGGTCATGGTCCTTTATGGGATTTAGCTGAAGATAAAAATTCAATTAACTTAATAGAAAGCTTTTACAACAACAATAAACCTGTTGCTGCTGTTTGTCATGCTCCTGCAATTTTTAAAAACACAAAAAAAACTGATGGAACTTATTTAGTTGATGGTAAAAAAGTAACCGGTTTTACAAATACAGAAGAAGAAGCTGTACAATTAACTTCTGTAGTGCCGTTTTTAGTAGAAGATATGCTAAAAAATAATGGCGGTATTTACTCTAAAAAAGCAGATTGGAGTGCTTATGCTATAGAAGATGGATTGTTAATTACAGGTCAAAACCCTGCTTCTTCTGAATTAGTTGCAGAATTTTTATTAGAAAGATTAAAATAAGAATTTAAAATTTATAAAAATAAAGCCTCTACTAATAATGAGGCTTTATTTTAGGTTCTAAACCCTTATTAATTGGTGAAATTTATATAGAGTCACCAAAAAAAACTAACATAATACTGATAATATTATTCTATAATTTTCTTTAAAATACTGAACACTTTTTTTTCGATTACATCTACAGAACCATCAGCAAAAAACACATTTTTAATATCTCTAATTAAATCGTCTTTTTCGTTTTGACTAAATTTATTTTCTGATAAATACTGCTGAATTTTATTTAAGTTTTGTTCATCAGAATCTACAACAACTTCTGTATGAATTCTATGATATATTTTTTTATCAACTCTAGATAAAATGTATTTTTCTTCTTCTTCTGACTCAAAAAAATTACAATGTGCAGCATACAAAAGCACATAAGCTTCAAATTCTTTTTTTGTCCAATCTAATTTTTCCATTATTTTTCTATTGGTAAATTATTTGTAGAACCCCATTCTGTCCAAGAACCATCATAAACAGCACAATTTTTATAACCTGCAATTTCTGCACCTAAAGCTAAAACTGAAGCCGTAATTCCTGTTCCACAAGAAAAAATAAATTCTTTATTTTCTGGGTTTACGGTTTTAAAAATTGATTTTAATTCCTTTTCCGATTTTAGTTTTCCATCAATTAATACATCATTAAAAGGCAAACTCACTGAATTGGGTATATGCCCACCTTTTACATTTGCTCTTGGTTCTGGAGTAGTTGCATAAAATCGACCTTTAGATCTTGCATCAGCAATTAATTGATTTTTATTGTTGATGGCTTCTAAAACATCATTAGTAAATTTTAATTTTTCAGGTTTATAATTAGCTGTAAAATCACCTTTATTTAGCTGCTTTTTATGTGGTTTTTCTATAGGATATTCTTTTGTTACCCAATCTGGAAAACCACCATCTAAAACGGCAATATTAGTAAAGCCCATTAATTGAAACAACCACCAAACTCTTGGTGATGAATAAATACCCAAATCGTCGTAAACAACAATACAGCTCTCTTTATTTATGTCTAAATTTTGAGCTTTTTGTTCAAATTCTTTAGCTGATAAAACGGTGTTTGGAAAAGGAGCATTTACATCAGAAAACACATTTTTAATATCAAAAAAAACAGCATTTTTAATTTGATATTTTTTTGTAATAACCTCTTTTTTTAGAGCAGTTACCTTGGGTAAAGTTGCATCTAAAACAATTAAGTTTTCATGTTCTAAATGATTAAATAACCATTCTGAAGAAACTAAAGGTTTATCTATTTTTAAAGACATTTTACTTTACAGCTTCATAATTATCATCCCAATTTTTTGGTTTAGGATCGTGTAATTTATCTAAAGATTTTGCTACAATCATTGCCACAGTTGCATCACCAGTAACATTTACAGTTGTTCTACACATGTCTAAAGGTCTATCTACAGCAAAAATTAAGGCAATACCAATTGGTAGCAATTCTGCAGGAAAACCAATTGTTTCTAAAACGATAACCAACATTACAATACCTGCACTTGGCACAGCAGCACTACCAATAGAAGCTAAAACTGAAGTTCCTATAATTATCAATTGATTGCTTAAAGTTAATCCTTCTGGCCATAAAACCTGCATAATAAATACAGCTGCTATACCTTGATACAAACTAGTTCCATCCATATTTACAGTTGCTCCAACAGGTAAAACAAAACCAGAAACTTCTTTATCTACACCTAAATGTTCTTCTACACGCTCCATAGTTACTGGTAAAGTTGCAGCACTTGAACTTGTAGAAAAAGCAAGTAATTGTGCTGGACTTATTTGTTTTAAAAACCAAGCTGGTGATTTTTTTGTATACACAGAAACTAATAAAACATAAAAACCTATCATTATCACTAAACCTCCAACCACGCACAATGCGTAAGCCAATAATTTTACTAAAATTTCTGTATCATCAAAAGCAATAATAACATTTGCCAGTAAAGCAAAAACGGCATAAGGTGCAAAAAGCATAATTAAGTCTACCATTTTCATTACCACTTCATTTAAAGAATCAAAAAAGTCTGTTAATGGTTTTGCTTTTTTTTCTGGAATTAATAATAGACTAATTCCTACAAATAAGGCAAAAAAGATAATTTGCAACATACTTGCTTCTGTAAATGCTTTAAAAATATTACTCGGAAAAATATCTACTAAAGCTTGTAGTGGACCTGAATCTTTTTGAACAGAGGCTTTTGCTAACTTATCAGAAACCCCACTAGACGTTTCGTACTTTGCTTTAATTTTTTCTATAGTATCAGCAGGCATTCCATTACCAGGTTTAACCGTATTTACAATTCCTAAACCAATAATAATTGCAACTAGGGTTGTAAAAATATAAATTGAAATGGTTCTGAAACCCATTTTTTTAATTTTAGAAATATCTTTTAAGTCAGATATTCCTTTAATTAAGGAAGCTAAAATAAGTGGTACTGCAATTAATTTTAAAAGATTGATAAAAATAGTTCCGAAAGGTTTAATCCAATCTGTTACAAAATCCTTACCAACATCAATAGAATTCATTATGAAACCAAATATGATTCCTAAAACCATTCCTATTAAAATCTTCCAATGCAAAGCGAGTTTCTTCATATAGTTATTTAGAATTTAAAAAATAAGCTGAAAGATAAAAAAATATTTAAAAATAAAGTGACTTTATTATTATATTGTGTCTTATTTTTAGTGAACATATAAATTAATTATTAAAAACATAAAATGGCAGGAATATTAGATTTATTAAATAGTGATTTAGGAAAGCAAATTGTTTCGGGTGTTGCAGGTGCTACAGGTAACGATTCTAGTAAAACAAGTAGTGTATTAACAATGGGTTTACCTGTGTTAATGAAAGCTATGGAGAGAAATGCAGCTACCCCACAAGGAGCAGAAGGTTTAATGGGTGCGTTAGCTAGCAAACACGATGGAAGTATTTTAGACAACCTTGGTGTTTTGTTTGGTGGTGGTGTAGATGAAAGTGTAAAACAAGATGGAGCAGGAATTTTAAATCATGTTTTAGGTGCTAAGCAACAAGGTGTAGAACAAGTTATTAGTCAAAAAGCAGGATTAGATGCAGGTTCTGTTGCTAACATTTTAAAAGTTGCTGCACCGATTTTAATGGGAGTTTTAGGTAAAGAAAAACGCAATCAAAATGTAAGTTCTTCTGGAGATTTAACTGGGCTTTTAGGTGGTTTACTTGGTGGTAGTTCTGCTGCAAACGACCAAAGTTTTATAGAAAAAGTTTTAGATGCTGATGGTGATGGAAGTGTAATTGATGATGTTGCTGGAATGTTTTTAGGAGGAAGTAATAAACAATCTGGAGGAATTGGTGGAATGCTAGGTGGTCTTTTCGGAAAATAATAGAATTGGAAGTGAAAAAGGTTTTATGATGGTGGAAGGTTGAAGTGAAAAGAAAAACAAATTAAAAAAACTCAAAATCGATGATTTTGAGTTTTTTTTATGATTTTTTTTAAACTTCACTTTTATAACAAGACTTGTAAATATCTTCATAAACAGGCAAAATATTCTGTAAAGAAAAACGTCTTGTAAACTCTCTTGCATTTAATTTAAAACACTCAAGAATATCATCGTCTTTTAAAATAGAAATCGCATTTTTCGCCATGTCTTCTACATCTCCCAAATTACTTAAAAAACCGGTTTCTCCATGTAGATTCACTTCTGGTAAACCACCTGTATTTGTAGAAATAACTGCATTTTTTGCAGCCATTGCTTCTAAAGCTGCTAAACCAAAACTTTCAGTTTCAGAGGGTAGTAAAAACACATCAGAATAACATAAAATTTTATCGATTTCTGTACTGTTTCCTAAAAAGAATACTTTATTCCTAATTCCAAGTTTTTTTGTTAAAAGTTCTGCTTTTTTTCTTTCTGGCCCTTCTCCAATCATCAATAATTTAGAAGGGATTTCTTTTTGAACTTCATAAAAAATTTTAATAACGTCTTCTACCCTTTTTACAGGTCTAAAATTACTAATATGAGTTAAAATTCTTTCATTAGGTGCTGCCAATGCTCCTCTTTGGCACTCATCTTCTTCTGCTTTGCTGTATTTTTCTACATCAATAAAATTGTAAACTACTTGTATTTTTTTATTGATATTAAAAAGTTGATTGGTAGTATCTTTTAAGTTATTAGAAACTGCAGTTACCACATCAGAATTATTAATACTAAATTCTACAGCAGTTTTGTAGGTAGGATGACTACCCACCAATGTTATATCTGTGCCATGTAAAGTGGTTACTACTTTTACATAAATGCCTTTTTCTTTAAGCATTTGTTTTGCCATATAAGCTGCATAAGCATGTGGTATTGCATAATGTACATGCAAAACTTCTAACTCATATTTTTTTACAACTTCTACCATTTTTGTAGATAAAGCCAACTCGTAAGGCTGATATTCGAACAAAGGATATTCTTCTACTAAAACTCTATGAAAATGTAATTTATGTGATAAATAATCTAAACGAACTGGTTGATTATAAGTAATAAAATGTACTTCATGACCTTTATCTGCCAAAGCCATTCCTAACTCTGTTGCTACTACTCCACTTCCTCCAAAAGTTGGATAACATACAATACCTATTCTCATATTTTTATTGAAGGTTTAAAATTTATTAGTTGTAAATATAAAGTTAATCTTACAGTTCAAATCAAAATAAAAACATAAAAAAACCGCAACTTAAATTGCGGTTACTTTTATTAAGCGTAAAAGTTTTAATTTTTTATAATTTTTTTTCGATATCCATTATTTGTATGAAATAAATATATTCCTTTTGTTATAGCTTCTAAATTAATTGTCTTTGATTGTTGCTTTGTATGATATTCTTCAGACATAATTGTTTTTCCTTGCAGGGTTGATAGGTTCCAGATAAAATCTTTATCACTTTTAATTGTTAGTTGATTTTCTATTGGATTAGGATAAATATTAATAAGGTTACTTTTTTTAAACTTATTTACATTTAAAGCACTAGTTTCTGAAGAGTATAAATCATTATAATGATTTAAATAGATGGTATCATCAATATTAAATAATACATTAGGAAAAGCAAAGGTATTGTCTGTTAATCCTGTGGTATCACCAAATTCAAAATTAGGTGTTTCTTGATCTGAATACAAAAACAAAGCTGGTGAGTTAAAGCCTGTATTGTAAATTACAATAACTTTATTATCAATTGCAAATATGTCTACAATGTATTTATTATCCGTAAAGGGAACTAATGTTTCTGCATTTGTGTTTTGCCAAGTTTTACCTTCATCATCAGAATAAAATACAGCCGTTTTATTTGTTAAACTAGATAATGATGCTCCTAAAAATAATCTACCTTTATTATTACTAACCAATATGTTGGCATAAAAAGTACTTGGCAAGCCTGTTGTTTCAATTGTCTGCCAAGTAACCCCATTATCTATACTTTTGGTTATATATTCATTACTTGCGGCTAAATAACTTGGATTCAGAGAGAACCATGTATCATTTAAAGAAGTAAGACTAAAGTTAACTTTGCTTGCTGACGTAGTTAATGGCTTCCACGATTGTTCATCATTTTTTTTGTAGTAAGCTGAGTTTATAGTTAAATTATTATAGGCTACAATATATTCATGACCTATTTTTTTTAAAGTAAAAGCATCTTTATGTCTACTATTTATTCCGTAAAAATGAGGTAAACCTATTGTATCTAAAACCCAAGTATTTCCATTGTCTTTAGAGTGATAATACAAATAGTCTGATGATGGTAATTTTAAAGATGCAAATACCCTATCTTTAACTCCTACGTATTGGGCAACAGAACCGTAATCTTCTGTTAGAATACCTTTGGGTTCACTCCAGGTAGCTCCTTTGTCTTTAGAATAAATAAAGCTATTGTAATAAGTGCTACCATCACTTCCAGATGCATAAATGGTATCATTTAAATTTCCAATAACCATATTTCCTATTATATCTCCTTTCTCATTTACTTTGTAATCTTTCCAATTTTGTGCAGAAAAAGAAATACTAATTGAAAGAAATAGAATTAGTAGTTTTAGTTTCATTTTAATTTGTTTCATTTTAAAGAGTTTTATGTTGTTTATACAAAAAACCTTTATTTTTAAACAAAAAAAAATACGACAAATGTCGTATTTTAATAATTTTGGTCGATTATTTTTTAATAATCTCCTAAAGTTGCAGGGTTTTGAGCTAAAGCACTTTCTAATTGCTCATCATTTGGTGCTTTACCATGCCAAGCATGTGTATGCATCATAAAATCTACTCCATTCCCCATTTCTGTATGTAATAAAATACAAACTGGTTTTCCTTTTCCTGTTAATGATTTTGCTTCTGCTAAGCCAGCTAAAACAGCTTCAATATCGTTTCCTTTTTCGATGTCTAAAACATCCCAACCAAAAGCTTCAAATTTTGCTCTAATACTTCCCATTGGTAAAACTTCGTCTGTAGCACCATCAATTTGTTTTCCATTTAAATCGATAGTTGCAATTAAATTATCAACTTTTTTTGCTGATGCATACATAATTGCTTCCCAGTTCTGTCCTTCTTGCAATTCTCCATCACCATGTAAGGTATACACTAATTTGTCATCACCATTTAACTTTTTAGCTTCTGCAGCGCCTAGAGCAACAGACATTCCTTGCCCCAAAGAACCAGAAGCAATTCTAATACCTGGTAAACCTTCGTGTGTTGTTGGGTGCCCTTGTAAACGTGAATCTATTAATCTAAATGTGTTTAGTTCTTCTACAGGAAAAAATCCACTGTGTGCCAAAACACTATAATAAACTGGAGAAATATGACCATTAGATAGAAAAAATAAATCTTCGTTTTTACCATCCATAGTAAAATCTGTAGAATAATCCATTACTTCTTGATACAAACAAGTAAAAAACTCAGCACAGCCTAAAGATCCACCTGGATGACCAGAATTTACTTTATGAACCATTCTTAATATATCTCTACGTACTTGTTGTGTAAAATCTTGTAATTGTTGTGTTGTAGGCATTGTATTCTTTTAATTTTAACGACAAAAATACAAAAGTGATTGAATTAGTAGAGGATTAAATTAAATATTTATTTAAAAATTGTGAAATAGCTATTACAAATGCAAATCTTGTAATTTTAATGAAACAAATTTTAAGTAAAGTCTCTATATTTTTAATAAAATAAAATCGATTTTTAAATTTAAAACCTATTTGATTCAATGAATCAAATAGGTTTTAAATATTTGCCTACTTTAACAGCTTTTCGGCTTTTTTTATTCATTAAAAAAATATTTCAATTTTTTAATTAAGAATTCGAAACTCGGCTTAAATTCAAATTAAAACATTTTATAAAATATTAATTAAAGAACATTCTTTTTCAATTAACTTTCCCTTTGTTTACATAAACTGCAAACATTTTCTGTTGACACAAAAGTAAAGTTCATCTCAAGAAAACACTAATGATTACACACGATATTTATGAAAATCGTGTGATTTAATAATTTATTCTTTAATTTTGTAGTTCATAAATTTAGTATGAAAAACAAATACCCCTATCTACTATTTTTTTTGCTGTTTTTTTTGTTTTATAAACTAGATGCACAAAATAAAAATGCTTTATTAGACTCTAGTTTTACTTTTATATCTGATAAGTATTATGAATATAAAACCGTAGATCCTATAAAAGCAAAAACTTATGCCGATATTTATTTAAACAAAGCTAAAAAAGAAAAAGACACTATTAATAGTATAGATGGATACTACTATTTAGGTGAGGTTTTTAAAAATGATTCAATTTATTTAAATTATTTAGATGATTTAATTTTAAAAACAGAAAAGAAACCTACAAAAATGTTTCCTGCATATGCATATATGAATAAAGGTAGGTATTATTTTGAATACAGAGAAAATGATAAATCTTTAAAAAATTATCTTTTAGCTTTACAATATTGCAATAAAAACGATAGTCTAAAGTTTATTATAAATCAAAGGATTGGACTTTTAAAAATAAAAAACAATGATGTTTTAGATGGAAAAAAACATTACTTAAGTTCTTATAATTATTATAACCAAAACAACCCAAAAATTGATAATGACAACTATTTCTCTTTACTAGAGAATTTATCTGTACTTTATATTAAAACAAAGCAGTATGATTCTGCACTTTATTATAATAAAAAAGGTATAGATTTTGGAACAAAAATGAAAGATTCAATATTTATTGGGTACTCATATCGTACCCAAGGACAAATAAGTTTTAAACAGAAAAAATTTAAATCTGCTATTAATAGTTTTAAAAAAGCACTACCTTTATTTATAGACTATGAAGATTATCCTAACTTATCTTCAATATATAGTTTTTTAGCTAAATCTTACTCAAAATTAAATCAGCCAGAAAATGCTTTGTTATACAATCTAAAAATAGATTCTTTATATCAAAAAACAAATATTACATTATCTTCTCAAAAAAACAGTTACAATTTTTTAATAAATTATTACAAGAATAAAAACGATCTAAAAAATCAATTAAAGTACATCGAAAAATTAATAAAAGTAGATAGCATTCTGTATATTAGAAGTAAAAATCTTGCCAAAACATTTACAGAAGATTACGATAACCCCATATTAATGGCTGAAAAAGAACGAGCTATTAAAAAACTAAAAGAAGAAGCTCATACTGCTAACATCATTAAAATTGTTTTAACCAGTATTGCTTTATTTGCTTTAATTTTAATGATTTATCAATATCAAAAAAGAAGAAGCCTAAAAAGACGCTTTTACGAATTACAAAAAGAGCTATCTATTAAAAAAGAAAACACTGAAGATAAGATTATTAAAATTAAAAAAATAGCGGTTCCAGAAGAAGTTATTACCAAAACTTTAAAACAATTAAAGGATTTTGAAACTCAAAAAGAGTTTACGAATATTTCGATTACCTTAAATTCATTAGCTAAAATTCTAGGAACTAATTCAAATTATCTATCAAAAATAATCAATCATTATAAAGGTAAAAGTTTTTCTGCTTATTTAAATGAGTTGAGAATTAATCATACTCTAGATATTTTACAAAGTGATGCTACCATTCAAAAATATACCATTAAAGCCATTGCAAACGAAGTTGGTTTTAAAAATGCGGAATCATTTTCTAATGCTTTTTATAAAAAAACAGGTTTAAAACCTTCTTATTACATTAAAGAGTTGAATAAAAAAGAAGCCGTTTAATGTTTTTTATGGTTACATAAAAAAAGCTCATCTATGTTTTTTGCTTCATCTTTTTAGCTGCAGGAAATAAAACATTGTTTAAAATTAAACGATAACCAGGTGATGTTGGATGCAAATCTAATTCCGTTTTTGGATCTCCTACTCTATGCGTATAATCTTCAGGATCATGACCTCCATAAAAGGTAAACATTCCTTTGCCTTTTGTGCCATGAATATATCTTGCCTCTCTATTTGTTTTATTTTCACCTAAAACCAAAACATTCGATTTTACAGTATTTCTATCAAAAGAAGTGGTTTGGCCCATAAAACCTTTTACCAATATTGTATGATTTTGTGTAAGCATTGTGGGCACTGGATCCCATTTTGCCGAGAATTCTATCAAAGAAAAATAATCTGACGTTTTTGGTATTCTGCGTTTACGCGTCATATCTATTGAAGAAAACTCGTATTTAGTCGGACTTCTTTCTAATTCAAAATTGGTAAATGCAAAAGTTTTATTAAAGTTGATTTTATCTTGATAGTTAAGAGTTGTGGCATCACCATCGAACATGGCTTCTGCAATATCTACATCTTCTGCAGCCAAAGCAATATCAAAACTATCTGTTGCAGAACACATTGCAAACATAAAACCACCACCAATTACATAATCTCTAATTTTTTTAGCAACAGCTAATTTTTCTTCAGATACTTTATTATACCCTAATTCTTTGGCTAATTTTTCTGCATTTATTTTTCCTTTAATATACCAAGGTGCAGCTCGAAAAGAGCCATAAAATTTTCCATACTGCCCTGTAAAATCTTCATGATGCAAATGCAACCATTCATAAATTAACAATTTATCTTCTAAAACATCCTTATCATAAATAACATCAAAAGGAATTTCTGCATAAGTTAACACCATAGTTACAGCATCGTCCCAAGGCATTTTATCTTTAGGTGAATACACTGCTATTTTAGGTGCTTTTTCTAAAGTAACTGCTTCTTGATTTGATGATGGTGAAGAAATTTCTTGCAAAATTAATTGTGATTTAGCATCAGAAATTATTTGATAAGATACTCCTCTAATTTTGCATTCGTTTTCTATGGCCTTGTTATTTTCTATTAAAAAAGCGCCTCCATCATAATTTAATAACCATTTCGATTTTAAGCCAGCTTCTAATCCAAAATAAACAATTCCGTAAGCTTTTAAATGATTTTTTTGATTATCATGATTCATAGGCACATATATAAATGATGCCCAAGTTGCTGTTGAGAATAAAAAAATTAAAAATAAAAAAAAGTGTTTTTTCATATCAAAAACTAAAATACACAATTACTTTAAAGCAATTGTGTATTTCTATTATTTAATGTTGATTAACGACTAAAATGGCACATCATCCCCATCATCACCAAAAGCATCTTTTGGGTCTACCCCACCTTCTCCTGCAAAAGGATCATCAGGAAAATCTGTATTCATAGACGATTGAAATTCTGAACTAAAACCTTCTTCTAAATCTGAGAATTTTGCCAAATGCCCAGTAAATTTTAAACGAATATTATCCAAACCACCATTTCTGTGTTTTGCCACAATAAATTCTCCTTGTCCTTCACAAGGTGTGTGTTCATCATCATCCCATTCTGTCATTCCATAATATTCTGGTCTAAAAATGAAACTTACAATATCTGCATCTTGCTCAATGGCACCAGATTCACGTAAATCTGATAAAAGAGGTCTTTTAGATCCTCCACGAGTTTCTACTGCCCTAGATAACTGCGAAAGTGCAATTACAGGTACAGATAATTCTTTGGCTAAGGCTTTTAAGTTTCTAGAAATTGTTGAAATTTCTTGTTCTCTGTTTCCACCACCTTTTCCATTTCCTCCAGCTGTCATTAACTGTAAATAGTCAATTACTAAAATTCTTACATTATGTTGCGATACTAAACGTCTTGCTTTTGCACGTAAATCGAAAATAGATAAAGAAGGAGTGTCATCAATAAAAATAGGCGCATCAGACAAACGTTTTACTTTAACATTTAGTTGTTCCCATTCATGTGGTTCTAAATTTCCTTTTCTTAATTTTTCTGATGTTAATCCAGTTTCTGAAGAAATCATTCTAGTAATTAACTGTACAGAAGACATCTCTAAAGAAAATACAGCAACTGCATGATTAAAATCAATGGCCATATTTTTTGCCATAGAAATTACAAATGCCGTTTTTCCCATACCTGGACGTGCTGCAATAATAATTAAATCTGATGGTTGCCAACCAGAAGTTAAAGCATCTAATTTGGTAAAACCTGTTGCCAAACCAGACATACCTTCTTGATTACCAATTTCTTGAATTTTCTTTAAGGCTTGTTTTACCAAAGAACCAGCATCTTCTGAACTCTTTTTTAAGTTACCCTGTGTTACTTCGAATAATTTACCTTCGGCTTCATCTAACAAATCGAAAACATCTGTAGATTCGTCATAAGAACTTTCTATAATTTCTGAGGAAATCGAAATTAATTTACGCTGAATGTATTTTTGTAAAATGATTCTTGCGTGGAACTCAATGTGCGCAGAAGAAGCTACTTTTTGAGTTAAACGAATTAAAAAGAAATCGCCACCAACCATTTCTAGTTTACCATTCTTTTTTAACAAATTAGAAACGGTTAATAAATCAATGGGTTGAGAGTTTTGAAACAATTCATAAATTGCAGCATAAATTTCTTGATGTCTAGCATCATAAAAAGCGTCAGAATGTAAAATATCAATTACATCATCTATCCCTTTTTTATCAATCATCATTGCACCTAAAACAGCTTCTTCTAACTCAACTGCTTGAGGTGGAATTTTACCTTTTTCGAGGCTAATAATTTTAGATTTATCAATCTTTTTTCCTGCTATCGTATTCGTTTTTTCCATTACTACAAATGTACTTTTTTACAGATTATAATGTAATATTTTAACAATTTTCTTTTTGAACAAAATTTGAATATAAATTGTTATTAGTGTGTTAATAACTAATTTGTATTTAATTTGTTTCACTATTTTTACATCCATGAAATGGAATAAAAAACACCTAATTCTTACATTTTCTTTACCATTACAAATGCTTTTGATGCAATGGGTTGCTAAAAACCCAGCTATGATTGAAAAGTATTATTCTAATGGCATTTATCCCTATATATCTTCATTTTTTAGAATACTTTTGGGTTGGATTCCTTTTTCTGTTGGCGATTTATTAATTGCTTTTGGTGTATTTCTAATTTTTCGATTTTTGTTTTTATTGATAAAAAATCGATTCAAAAATTTTATTCCAAAAATAATTCACTTTACAGCCATTTTATCCGTAATTTATTTCTGTTTTTATCTTTTCTGGGGATTAAATTATTACAGAGAACCTTTGGCAAAAAACCTAAATTATAAGCAACAAAAATATACTACAGAACAACTTGCAAAAGTTACCAAACATATTATTAAAAAACTGAATGAAAATCAATTTAAAATCACACAAAACGATACTTTAAAAGTTGATAATCCGTATCAACCAAAAGTAATGTATCAATTAGCCATTAATGGTTATAATAATTTAGCTGTCGATTTTCCGCAATTAAAATATCAATTTTCATCCGTAAAAAGTTCATCAATGAGTTTATTACAAACTTATAATGGTACTTCTGGTTATTTAAATCCGTTAACTGGCGAGGCTCAAGTAAATGATAAAATACCAAAAACAAGTTATCCTACTACAACTTGTCATGAAATGGCGCATCAAATTGGTTTTGCTGCCGAAAATGAAGCTAATTTTGTTGGTTTTTTAGCTGCCAATTATAATGATGATGCGTATTTTAAATATGCTAGTTATAGAATGGCTTTTGGCTATTGTATTTCAGAAATTAGAAAACGAGATCCTGAACTATCCAAAGAACTTTGGCAAACTGTACATAAAGGAATTATTAAAGATTTTAACAACAGTTATTTATTTTGGCAAGCTTATAAAAATCCTTTTGAACCACTTGTTAAAAAAGGATATAATGCCTATTTAAAAGCCAACAAACAAGCCAAAGGCGTAGAATCTTACAACTATGTTGTAGATCTTTTAATCTCTTATTTTGAGTCTGCAAAGGTGAATTCGTTTTCTTAAAACTTTGTTAAAAATATTATGCTTTAACATTTTACAAAATGCTTATCAATAAATTTAGCCTAAATTCAAATTACACACACATGAAAAAACTATTATCCTTACTCTTTTTCCTGTCGCTTTCAGTCACGCAAGCACAAGATTATTTTCCTACGGATGAAGGAGTAAAAACAACTGAAAATTCAACCTATGCATTTACCAATGCAACTATTTATGTAACTCCAACAGAGGTTATAAAAAAAGGTACTTTATTAATTAAAGATGGTAAAGTTATTGGTGTTGGTAAATCTGTAAAAATCCCTGTGGGGACAAAAACCACAGATTTAGCTGGTAAAACAATTTACCCTTCTTTTATTGATATTTATTCTGATTTCGGAATAACTAAACCAAAAAGAGAAAGAGGTAGATTTGGAGGATCGCAATATGCAGCTGAAAGAGAAGGTTATTATTGGAACGATCATATTAGACCAGAAACTGACCCAATAGATGAATTTAAATTCGATGCCAGAAAAGCAAAAGGTTTAATAGAAGCTGGTTTTGGTGTTGTAAACACTCATTTACAAGATGGTATTGTACGTGGTAATGGTTTATTAATAGCTTTAAATCCAAATTCTACAGATGCGTACAGAATTTTAGATACTAAATCTGCTCAATATTTATCTTTTCAAAAAAGTGCAAAATCTAAACAAATGTATCCAAGTTCTAGAATGGGTGCAATGGCTTTATTACGTCAAGTATATAATGATGCAGATTGGTATGCAAAAGGTAATATGAAAAATAAAGATTTAGCTTTAGAAGCTTTTAACGACAACAAAAATCTTGTTCAAATCTTTGAAACTGGTAACCATTTAGATGCTGTTAGAGCAGATAAAGTTGGAGATGAATTTTCTGTTCAATACACTATTGTTGGTTCTGGAGATGAGTACGAACGTGTTGCAGATATAAAAGCTACCAAAGCTAATTTTATTATTCCTATAGATTTTAGTGTTGCTTATGATGTTTCTAATCCGCTTTTGGCGCAACAAATTTCTTTGCAAGATATGCGTAAATGGAATCAAGAACCTTCTAACTTAAGTGTTCTTGCTAAAAATGGGGTAAATTTCGCTTTAACAACACATAAATTAAAATCAGTAAAATCTTTCCATAAAAATTTACAAAAAGCCATTAAATATGGTTTTGATAAAGAAAAAGCCTTAGCTGCATTAACTACAATTCCTGCAAGTATTATTGGTAATTCTTCTATTGGAAACTTAAAAACAGGAAGTTATGCAAACTTTATCATTACTTCTGGTGATGTTTTTGATGCCAAAACAACAATGTTCGAAAACTGGGTACAAGGTGCTAAAAATGTAATTAATGATATGAATATCAAAGATATTACAGGTACTTATATGCTTTCTGTAAACGATCAAAATTACGATTTAACCATTTCTGGTAAAGGTGCTAAACAAACTGGAACCGTTAAAATGGGCGAAGAAAAAATAAAATCCAAATTTTCTTTTAAAGACGATTGGATTGCTATTACTTTAAACGAAAAAAGTGGTTATACCAGATTAATGGGTAAAATCATTAATGCATCTAACGTAATGCAAGGAACTGCTTACGATACAGAAGGCAATGAAACAAGTTGGTCTGCAAGTAAAAAAGTGGTAAAAGAAGATGCAAAAAAAGGTGGTAAGAAAAAGAAATCTAATGAGGCTGTAACTGTATTACCTGTTAGTTATCCTAATATTGGTTTTGGAAACTTTGTACAACCAAAAACTGAAACAATTTTAATTAAAAACACAACAGTTTGGACAAGCGAAGATGAAGGAATCTTAGAAGATACTGATGTACTTTTAGTTGATGGAAAAATAGCCAAAATTGGAAAAGGTTTAAAATCTAACAAAGCAACTGTTATCGATGGTACAGATAAACATTTAACTGCTGGTATTGTAGATGAGCATTCTCATATTGCAACTTCTGCAGTTAATGAAGGAGCACAAAACTCATCAGCAGAAGTAACCATAGAAGATGTTGTAGATCCTACAGACATTAACATTTATAGAAACATTTCTGGGGGTACAACTTCTGCTCAGATTTTACATGGTTCTGCAAATCCTATTGGTGGTCGTTCTGCAATTATCAAACTAAAATGGGGAGAAAATGCTGAATCTATGATTTATGAAGATTCTCCGAAATTCATAAAATTTGCTTTGGGTGAAAACGTAAAACAATCTAGAAGTAGAAATGGTACTCGTTTTCCACAAACAAGAATGGGTGTTGAGCAGATGTTTATAGATTACTTTACAAGAGCTAAAGAATATGATGCATTAAAGAAAAGTGGAAAGCCTTATAGAAAGGACGAAGAAATGGAAACTTTAGCAGAAATTTTAAACGGAGAGCGCTTTATTTCTTGTCACTCTTATGTGCAATCAGAAATTAATATGTTAATGAAAGTTGCAGAAAAATTCGATTTTAGAGTAAATACTTTTACTCATATTTTAGAAGGATATAAAGTTGCTGATAAAATGGCAGAACATGGAGTTGGTGGTTCTACTTTTTCTGACTGGTGGGCTTACAAATACGAAGTTAATGATGCAATACCTTACAATGCTGCAATTATGCACAATGCTGGTGTTACAGTTGCTATTAATTCAGATGACAGTGAAATGTCTCGTCGTTTAAATCAAGAAGCTGCTAAAACCATTAAATACGGTGGAATGACTGAATTAGAAGCTTGGAAAACAGTTACGATAAATCCTGCTAAATTATTACATATAGACGATAAAGTGGGTAGTATAAAAGTTGGCAAAGATGCTGATGTTGTTTTATGGAGCAATCACCCAATGTCTATTTATGCTAAAGTAGAAAAAACAATTATTGATGGAAAAGTATTTTTTGATAGAGCTGAAGATGCAAAAAAACGTAAAGCAATTAAAGAAGAAAAAAGTACTTTAATTAATATGATGTTAAAAGAAAAATTGGGTGGAGGCCAAACCAAAGCACCAATGATTAGAAAAGACAGAAACTTTGAATGTGATACTTTAGAAGAACTTAAAAGCTAGAAATGATGAAAAAAATAATATATAGTTTACTATTTTTCTTTGTATTAGGAAACGTAAACGCACAACAAACTCCAGCTGACAAACAAAGCACTGCCATTTCTATAGAAGGAGCAACTGCACACCTAGGAAATGGAAAAGTAATAGAAAACTCATTAATTATGTTTAATGAGGGTAAAATTACTTTTGTTGGCTCTGCAATGATGAAAATTGCAAGACAAGGAAAAGTAATAAAAGCAGAAGGCAAACACATTTACCCTGGTTTTATTGCTGCAAACTCAACTTTAGGTTTAGTAGAAATTGATGCTGTAAAAGCCAGTGACGATCAAAGAGAAATTGGTATTGCAAATCCGCATATTAGAAGTTTAATCGCTTATAATGCAGAAAGTAAAGTAGTTGAATCTATGAGACCAAATGGAGTTTTAATGGCGCAAATTACACCAAGAGGTGGTACTATTTCTGGAACTTCTTCTATTGTACAATTAGATGCTTGGAACTGGGAAGATGCTGCTATTAAAGTAGATGATGCTATCCACATGAATTGGCCTGGTAGTTTTACAAGAGGTAGATGGTGGTTAGGAGAAGATCCTGCTTTAAAAGCAGATACTAAATATCCTGCAAACATCGATAAAATTAAAACCTATTTTTTAGATGCTAAAAATTATTTAGCAGGTAGCAAAGAAAAAGTTCATTTACCATATCAAGCTATGGAAGGTCTTTTTAATGGATCTCAAAAATTATTTATCCACACCAGTGGAAAAAGAGAAATTACTGATGCTATTACAATAACTAAAGAATTAGGGATAGATAATATTGTTATTGTAAATGGCGAAGGTGCAGAAACTGTTACTGATTTATTGGTAAAAAATAATGTTCCTGTAGTGTTACAAAGACCACACAGAAATCCTAATTCAGAAGATGATGCTTACGATTACACCTATACAATTGCTAAAACATTAACAGAAAAAGGTGTTGTAGTTAGTTTAGGTATGGAAGGCCAAATGGAACGTATGAATACAAGAAACTTACCTTTTTATGCTGGTACTTTTTCTGCACATGGTTTAGATAAAGAAGTTGCTTTACAGCTTATAACCTCTAATTCTGCCAAAATTTTAGGAATAGATAACATTGTAGGTACTTTAGAAGTTGGTAAAGATGCTACTTTATTTATTTCTGAAGGTGATGCTTTAGATATGAGAAGTAATCAATTAACAAAAGCCTATATTCAAGGTAGAGATATTAGTTTAGAATCTCATCAAACCGAACTTTGGAAACGTTATTCTAAGAAATACAAAACAGAATAGAAATTCTAATCATAAACTAAAAAGGCTCGCAATTGCGAGCCTTTTTGGTCTAAACAAATTAAATTCTCTTTCATAGTAATTTAACCTATAAAAAATTCAAGCTTTAATTACTACATAGCAAATATTCATTTTAATAGACTTTTGAACAATACCTACAAATAGGTATATTTGCCATGATGAAAGAAATTACTAGCGTTCAAAATTCATATATAAAGAATTTAATAAAACTTCAAGAAAAGTCTAGAGAGCGTAAAAAACAAGGTTTATTTATTGTTGAAGGAAAACGCGAAATTACACTAGCTATACAATCTAAATATACTTTTGATACGGTTCTTTTTGATGAAAATCTGATATCAGAAAAAGAACTTTTAACTCTTTTTAATTCAAATATTCAACGCATTAAAATTGCAAAAGAAGTTTATCAAAAATTAGCTTACAGAGACTCTACAGAAGGCATTATTGCAGTTACTAAATCCAAAGATTTTTCGTTAAAAAACATCACTTTTAAAAATAGAAATCCTTTAATTTTAATTGCAGAAGGCATTGAAAAACCTGGCAATATTGGAGCTTTATTAAGAACTGCAGATGCTGCAAATGCAGATGCTGTTTTTATAGCCAATCCAAAAAGCGATTTGTACAATTCTAATATTATTCGCTCAAGTGTTGGTTGTATTTTTACAAATCAAATTGCTACAGGAACATCAGAAGAAATTATTACTTTTTTACAAGAAAATAATATTGATATTTATGCAGCAACTTTGCAGAATTCTAACGAATATCATAAAGAAAATTACACAAAAGCATCTGCTATTGTTGTGGGCACAGAAGCCACTGGTTTAACTGAAATTTGGCGAGAAAAAGCAACACAAAACATCAACATACCTATGCAAGGCAAAATAGATTCTATGAATGTTTCTGTTGCTGCTGCAATTGTTATCTTTGAAGCCAAAAGGCAAAGGGAATTTAAATAAAATTTAATAAATCAGCATTTTATTAATATTAAAAAAATTTAATTTTCTAAATAGAATTAAAAAATCAAGTAATATTTATTATTTTGTTGAACAAAATTTATAAAAACTAAAATTATTAAATGAAAATACTAGGATTTGATATTGGAGGATCAGGAATAAAAGCCGCAATTGTAGACACTAAAACAGGAGAATTAATTTCTGACAGACACAGAATAGACACTCCAAAACCTGCTACTCCAGAAGCTGTTGCAGCTGTAGTTAAAGAAATGGTAGATTATTTCGATTGGAAAAAAGCTGTTGGTTGTAGTTTTCCTACCACAATTGTAGATGGGCAATGCATTCATTCTGGTAATTTAAGTGAAAAATGGTTAAATGTTAAGGTTGATAAACTTTTTAAAAAAGCAACCAAACTCCCATTTTATGTTAGTAATGATGCTGATTTAGCTGGTGTTGCAGAAGTTAGTTTAGGTGCAGGTAAAGATGAAAAAGGAGTAACTATAGTAATTACAATTGGTACAGGTATTGGTTCTGGTTTATTTTACAACGGAGTGTTAATTCCTAATTTAGAATTGGGTAAAATGTTACATTCTAATGGAAAAATCATAGAATTTTATGCAGCGGATTCTATCAGAAAAAAAGAAGATTTAACACTAAAACAATGGGCTTTACGTTTTGATGAATTACTAAATTATGTTAGAATTGTATACTCACCAAGTTTAATAATTTTAGGAGGTGGAATTAGTAAAAAATACGATCAGTTTAAAGAATATTTAGAAACTGATGTTAAAATAAAAGTAGCTGAATTTAGAAATAATGCTGGTATTATTGGTGCTGCTATGTATGCGCATAAAAATCTAAAAGACTAATGCAGCCCACTACTCTATTCTATATTTTAATTTCAATAATTGTTATCAGTTTTATTATTGATAAAATTTTGGACACTTTAAATGCCAAACATTTTGATGATAAAATACCTGAAAAATTAGCAGATGTCTATGATAAAGATGAATATAAAAAATCGCAAGCCTACAAAAAAACCAATGAAAAATTTTCTAACTTAACATCAACATTTTCAATTGTTTTAACTTTAATTTTCTTTTTTGTTGATGGTTTTAAATTAGTTGATAATTTTGCTAGGAGTTATACAAATCATCCTATTTTAGTTGCCTTAATTTTCTTTGGTGTGATAATGTTAGGTTCTGATATTTTAACAACTCCTTTTTCATATTACAAAACTTTTGTAATTGAAGAAAAATTTGGTTTCAACAAATCAACCAAAAAAACATTTTGGTTAGATAAGATAAAAGGCTGGTTAATGTCTTCGATTATTGGCGGTGGAATTTTAGCACTCATCATTTGGTTTTATCAATTTGCAGGAGAAAATTTCTGGATTTACGCTTGGGTTTTAGTAGCCGTTTTTTCTTTGTTTATGAATATGTTTTATGCAAAATTGATTGTTCCTCTATTTAATAAACAAACTCCTTTAGAAGAAGGTGAATTAAAATCTGCGATTGAAAAATATGCACAAAAAGTAGGATTTACGCTGAATAATATTTTTGTAATTGATGGTTCTAAACGATCTACCAAAGCAAATGCTTATTTTTCTGGTTTTGGTTCACAAAAAAGAATTACACTTTTTGATACCTTAATTAATGATTTAGAAACTGATGAAATTGTGGCAGTTTTAGCACATGAAGTTGGGCATTATAAGAAAAAACACATCATCTTTAATTTGTTTTCATCAATCTTACTTACTGGATTCACTTTATTTATTTTATCACTTTTTATCAATTCATCTGTTTTATCAGAAGCATTAGGTGTTTCAATTACTAGTTTTCATATTGGGTTAATCGCTTTCGGAATTCTTTACTCGCCAATATCAGAAATTACAGGTTTATTTATGAATTATATGTCTCGTAAATTTGAATATCAAGCCGATAATTTTGCAAAAGAAACTTTTGCTAGTTTACCTTTAATTACTTCTCTTAAAAAATTATCGAAAAATAGTCTTAGTAATTTAACACCACATCCTGCATATGTTTTTATGCATTATTCGCATCCAACTTTATTGCAAAGAATTCTAAATTTAGAAAAGTAATTCTTTGGCTGTTAAATTTTATTTGTTAAATTCACTAAAGTTTTAATCTAAGTCTTTCATCGAGTTTATGGAGTATAATGCAACACCAGAAGAAGAGAATAAGGAAATAGCAAATCGTTACAAAGATTTGCTAAAAGGTACTTATGAGGTGTTATCTAAAGAAGATAAAGAACTCATAAGAAAAGCCTTTGAAATTGCAGTAGATGCACATTCTAAACAGCGCAGAAAAACAGGCGAACCTTATATTTACCATCCAATTGCTGTAGCCAAAATTGTAGCTATGGAAATCGGTTTGGGAGCCACTTCTATTGCTGCTGCTTTATTGCACGATGTTGTAGAAGATACACATTATACTTTAGATGATATGGAGCAATTGTTTGGAGAAACAATTGCAAGAATTGTAAACGGACTAACCAAAATATCTCGTTTAAATAAAGAACAAGACGCCTCTATACAAGCAGAAAATTTTAGAAAAATGCTTTTAACATTACATGATGATGTAAGAGTTATTCTAATAAAAATTGCAGATAGACTCCACAATATGCAAACTATGGATGCAATGCCTGCTCATAAACAGGTTAAAATTGCATCAGAAACCATATATATTTATGCTCCTTTAGCACATAGATTAGGTTTATATAATATTAAACAAGAATTAGAAGATCTTGGATTAAAATATACAGAACCAGAAGTTTATAATAGTATCATCACCAAAATAAAAGAGAGCAAAGAAGAGCAACAAGATTACTTAAATCGTTTTGCAAAAACCCTCGAAAACGGATTAGATAAAGAAAATTTTACCTACGAAATTAGAGGTAGATTTAAATCTATTTTTTCAATTCGACGAAAAATGCAAAAGCAAAATGTTACGTTCGATGAAGTTTTTGATAAATATGCCATAAGAATTGTTTTTAAACCAATTTCTGAAGATGAAAAACACGATGCTTGGAAAATCTATTCTATTGTAACGGATAATTTTAGACCAAATCCTGCACGTTTAAGAGATTGGATTTCTCAACCAAAAACTACGGGTTACGAAGCATTACACATTACTGTTATTGGTCCAGATGCAAAATGGGTAGAAGTGCAAATTCGATCTGAAAGAATGAACGAAATTGCAGAAAAAGGGTATGCTGCTCATTTTAAATACAAACAGAATCAAAAAAACGAAAGTGGTTTAGAAGCCTGGTTAAATAAATTAAAAGAAACTTTAGAAAATCACAATATGAATGCTGTTGATTTTGTAGAGGATTTTAAATTAAATTTATATGCCAAAGAAATTTATGTTTTTACACCCAAAGGTGATTTAAAATCGCTACCAAAAGATGCTTCTGCTTTAGATTTTGCCTTTTCTATTCACACAGATATCGGTTTAAAATGTAGAGGAGCAAAAGTAAATGGAAAACTAGTGCCATTAAGCCACGTATTAAAAAGTGGAGATCAGATTGAAGTAATTACAAGTTCTACCAACAAACCAAATGCAAGATGGTTAGATTTTGTAATAACTGCAAGAGCAAAAACTAAAATTAGAGCGGCTTTAAAAGAAGAAGAAAAAGCAATTGCAGAAGAAGGCAAAGCTATTTTAACAAGAAAACTACGACATTTAAAAATACCTTTTAACGAAAAAACAATCAATGAATTAGTTGTTTACTTTAAATTAAAAACAAGTTTCGATCTGTTTTATAGAATTGGTAATGGTGCATTAGACAATACACAATTAAAGGCTTTTGTAAATCAAAGAAATAGTACAATACTTAATTTCTTTAAAACAAAATTAAGACGAAGTCCTTCTCACGAAGATATTAAAGAAAATGCAGAAGAAGTTACTAACAAATACGATGCATTAGTTTTTGGTAAAGAAGAAGAAAAATTAGATTATACACTTTCTAAATGTTGTAGTCCTATTCCTGGAGATCAAGTATTTGGTTTTTTAACCATAAATGATGGTATTAAAGTGCATAAAAAAAACTGTCCGAATGCAATTTCTCTACAATCGAATTATGCATATCGAATTATGCAAGCCAAATGGATAGACTCTACAAAACAAGACTTTAAGGCTGTTTTACAAATGAGTGGTGTAGATAATGCAGGTCTTGTAAATAGCGTAACTCGAATTATTTCTAACAGCAATGGCGTTAATTTACAACGTATAAATATTTCTGGTGATGAAGGTATTTTTGACGGAAAAATATCTTTAAATGTTAAAAATAGCTCTCAATTAAACAATTTAATCAAACGCATTTTAAAAGTAGAAGGCGTTAAAAAAGTAGAGCGTGTTAATAGAATGTAAATATCATTCTTAGAAAAGTGTATTTTAATTAAGAAATAACTGTAAATTTGTTTTTTCGTAAAAGTTAATACAATGAGTAATTCTCTTGAAAATCAAGAAGTAGTTAAAAAAGTTTTCACCTCCTATTTACAAGAGCATAAGCACAGAAAAACACCTGAACGCTATGCTATACTACAAGAAATATACGATGCAGAAGAGCATTTTGATATAGAATCTTTATATATTAAAATGAAAAACAAAAACTATAGAGTTAGTAGAGCAACTTTATACAACACTATAGATTTGTTATTAGACTGCGGTTTGGTGCGTAAACATCAATTCGATGGGCAAACTATGGCTCGTTACGAAAAAAGTTATTTCGATAAAAACCACGATCACGTAATATTTACAGATACTGGTGATGTAAAAGAATTTTGCGACCCAAGAATTCAAATTATCAAAAAAACTATCGAAGAAATCTTTGAGATTGATATTCACAATCATTCCTTATATTTTTACGGAACAAAAAAGAAATAAACAGTTTTTAAACTAAATAATAAAGATTAACTAACAAACAACTAAATAATTACACAAAAATATAATGGCTGTAGATTTATTACTAGGATTGCAATGGGGAGATGAAGGTAAAGGTAAAATTGTAGATGTTTTAACCAAAAACTACGATATCATTGCACGTTTTCAAGGAGGTCCAAATGCTGGACATACTTTAATTTTTGATGGATATAAACACGTTTTACACACAATTCCATCAGGAATTTTTCATAAAACTGCCTTAAATGTTGTAGGTAATGGAGTGGTTATAGATCCTGTAATCTTTAAAAAAGAATTAGAAAACCTAGATAAACATAATATCGATTATACATCTAAATTATTAATTTCTAGAAAAGCACATTTAATATTACCTACACACAGATTGTTAGATGCTGCCTCAGAAACTTCTAAAGGTAAAGCTAAAATTGGTTCTACTTTAAAAGGAATTGGCCCAACTTATATGGACAAAACTGGTAGAAATGGAATGCGAGTTGGTGATTTAGAATTAGATAACTGGAAAGAAAAATACGATGCTTTAACAGAAAAGCATATTAAAATGCTAGAATTCTTTGATGTTCAAATAGAATATAATTTAGAAGAATTAGAAGCAGAATTCTGTAAAGGAATTGAAAAATTAAAAACTTTAGAATTTATTGATAGCGAAGCATTTTTAAATCAAGCAATAAAAGATAAAAAAACCATATTAGCAGAAGGTGCTCAAGGTTCTCTATTAGATATCGATTTTGGTACTTACCCATTTGTAACATCATCTAACACAACTGCAGCAGGTGCTTGTACAGGTTTAGGAGTTGCGCCAAATAGAATTGGCGATGTTTTTGGTATTTTTAAAGCCTACACAACTAGAGTTGGCTCTGGTCCTTTTCCTACAGAATTATTTGATGAAGATGGAGCTACAATGGCTAAAGTTGGTCATGAATTTGGTGCAACAACTGGTAGACCAAGAAGATGTGGTTGGTTAGATTTAGTAGCGTTAAAATACGCTGTAGATGTTAATGGAGTTACCCAATTAATGATGATGAAAGGTGATGTACTTTCTGGTTTCGATACTTTAAAAGTTTGTACTTCTTACAACTATAAAGGCATAGAAATTACACATTTACCATACAACATAGAACCAGAAAATGTATCTGTAAATTATACTGAATTTAAAGGTTGGAAAGATGATTTAACTAAAATGACTTCTGCTGATGAATTACCACAAAATTTAATGGATTATATTTCTTTTATAGAAAAAGAAACTGGAGTTCCTGTAAAAATTGTTTCTGTTGGTCCTGATAGAAAACAAACAATTAACAGATAATTCTAATAAAATAAAAGCAAAAAAAAGCATCTTTAAATAATTTAAAGATGCTTTTTTTATTGGTCTAAAACTTATTTTAAATTCTCTATTTGCACTGTAATTCCTTGCAATTTATTTTGTTCTGCTGATAAAGCACTTAGCAAAGCTTCTTTTTGATCTTTAAAAGCTTCTTTTCTTTCTAATAAAATTGCATTGTAATATTCAATTCCTTTTTCTAAATTATTTTTAAATTTTAATAAATACCTCAATTGCTTTTTATCAATTGTAGTTTTTATTTCATTCAATTTTTCTTGTAAATGATTCACGTATAAAGACAATTCTTTAATAAATACATTTGGCCTATCTTTTCTAGAAACTGAATTTGATCTACCATAAATGTGATCAGTAATTCCGTTTAAACTCATAATTTTATCAAAATAAGCCATATTAGGTCCAGGACAAACAGAAACCCCATCCCCTATTTTTTTGGTATCTAAATTATTTAAAATAAGTGTAGACGTACTTAACCCTACACAAATACAAGATTTCTCTACAATTTTATCAAATGCTTTCTTTTTTTCTTCGGTATTTAAATCTAAACTATCTAATTGTTTTAATTTTAAATGTTGATATTCTCTAGATGCCACACACAAACCAGATTCTTTAAATTCTTTATTCAATTGAATAAATTTATTTGGGCAAGATGTACCTGGTCTGTTTTTATCAATAAATTCCTGTTTTTGAATGTCTTTTGTATTTCCTTTCAAGGTATTAAAAGGTACACCTAAAGGTGATGTATTACTCAAATACAAATCATTTTCTTTGGCTTTTATAAGTTTGTCCATTGTTTTATCATCTACACTTGTAGCTTCTGGCACTAATAAAAAAGGGCTTCCCCAACCTACAGAATCTAAATCGTATTCCTTTAACAAAAAAGAATGTTCTTCTTCATTACCTACTCCACCTTGTGCTGTAATTTTTAATTCCAAATCGTTTTTTGGTATTGTTTTTTGGGCATCTTTTAAAGCATCAAATAATAAAATTTTAGTTTGTTCTTTTAAGGTTTCTTTATTTTCTTTAAACTCTTTTAGCACAGGCCCCATTAAAAAACCATCAGTTGCAAAAGCATGTCCACCACAATTTAAACCAGATTCTATTCTGTATTCTGAAACCCATAATCCTTTTTTAGCTAAAAATTTACCTTGAATAAAAGCAGATCTATAATCGCTAACTTTAAGGATTATTTTCTTTTTGATGATGCCATTTTCATCAGGAAAAAAATCGTTAAACTTACTGATATAAGTATATAACTTAGGATTCATTCCTGCAGAAAGTACTAAAGACGATGCCAATTTACTTTCGGCAAAACCACGCAAAGCAGCATGAGCATCATTATATTCTACAGGTAACATTTCTTTGTTTAGGTAGTTTTCTTTATCAACTTTTGTCATGATATTTACATCAATACTCCCCTTTTTTAAATTTTTGTTAGCCCATTCTTTTAATTTGTTAAAATCGACACCTTCTTCAGTAAGTTTTAAAAAATCTTTTTTAACATCAGAATATTCTGGCAACATATTGATGTACGTTTTTAAAGCTGAACTTTTTTCTGATGTTATATTTTTAAGTTGATTAAACTTTTGCTCTGTTTGCTCGTGCAATAAATTAAGATAAGATGTTATTCTTTTTGCTCTAAAATCATCCACTTTATCAGATATTTCTTGATATGGAATTTGAAACTTTTCGCTATAAAGTTTGCGCATTTTTTCTACTAAAATATCATCAACCAAAGAAATTACAGAGTCTATGCCATATTGTGCTACTTTTAAGGGCGAATCTATTGTAAAACCTATTCCCATTACAGGAATATGAAATGAATGTACGTTTGTCATTTTTTAATTTAGTTGTTTAATTAATTTGCAATATATTTCTATTAAACCCCGTAAAAGATGACTAATATCATAAGAAAATGAAAAATTGACCCTCTTAAAAAGCGCCTTATTAAATTTTAACTTTTAGTTTTCTTTAGTAATCAACTATATTCTTTTCGTTATTTTTGTGGCAAAACAAATCACTTGAAAAAATTATTTTTTTTATATCTTATCTTTTCTTCTTTAACTGCACTTTGTCAAGAAAAAATTGATGGAAAAGAGAAACCAAAAAGAAAAATTCAATACAAAGCTGAAATTCAAGAAGCTGACGAAGAAAAATATCCTGGAGCTACAGTTCTTATTGGTAATGTAGAAATGCAGCACGAAGGCATTGATTTAACTTGCCAACAAGCATTGTATTATAGAAAACAGAATTTTTTTAAAGCTATTGGTAATGTGTTTATTAAACAAGGAGATACCATTACACAAACCAGTGATTATGCAGATTATGATGCCAATTCTAAACAAGCACTTTCTTGGGGTAATGTGGTTTTAACAGACCCAACAATGACTTTAACTACAGATACTTTACAGTTCGATCGTTTAAATCAGAAATTATATTACCAAAGTTATGGAACCATAAAAGATGAAACCAACACTCTAAAAAGTAAAAATGGAAATTATTATTTAAATGATAAAAAATTTACAGCAACAACTAGAGTTACAGTGGTAAACCCAGAACATCACTTAGAATCGAATCATTTAGATTATTACACCAATTCTGGTTTAACTTATTTATACGGACCATCAACCATAACAAATACGCAAAACGAAAATAAATTATATTCAGAAAAAGGATTTTACAATACCAAAACAGATATTTCTCATTTTACAAAAAATGCAAAACTATTTCTAAAAGAAAGAACCATAGAAGGTGATAGTTTGTATTACGATAAAAATAGAGGTTTTGCTTCTGCCACCAATAATATTCAAGTAATTGACACCGTTCAAAATTTTATTTCTCGAGGAAATTATGCTGAATTATTTGAGAAAAAAGATTCACTCTATATTATAAAAAGAGCAGTCGCCATTTCTATTATCGATAAAGATTCGATGTTTATTCATGGTGATACTTTGTTGGTTACTGGTAAACCTAAAAAACGTATTGTTAGAACCTATCATAATGTAAAAATTTTTAAATCTGATTTACAAGGTAAATGCGATTCTATACATACAAATCAAGAAACTGGTTACACAAAAATGTATAGAGATCCTGTTATTTGGTCTGAAAAAAATCAAATAACTGGAGATAGTATTTATTTACAATCTAACCTAGAAACTGAAAAATTAGACTCCTTAAAAGTATTTAATAACGCCTTTATTATTTCTAAAGATTCTTTAGCCGAAGATAATTATAATCAAATTAAAGGTAGAAATATGTATGGTAAATTTTTAAACGGAAAACTTAAAAATTTACTTGTAAAAGGGAATGCAGAATCTGTGTATTTTAATAGAAATGAAGAGACTAAAGTATTAGAAACCATTACCAAAGAAATTTCTAGTAATATAGAATTTGTTTTAGAAGAAGGAGAAGTACAATCTATAAAATATTTAAAAGAGTCTGATGGCAAAACCTATCCTCCCTCTAAATTACCAGAAGATGTAAAAAAATTAAAAGGTTTTATTTGGCGAGAAGATGAACAACCCAAAACTAAAAACGATATTTTTATAATAGATAAAAATATACCTAAAAGAGATCCTTTAGAGAAAAAATCTAAAGAAAAATCGAAAGCTATTTTAAAAGAAAAGAAAGGTAAAAAGGAAAAAAAATCTCCAAATACATTAAAACAGTAGTAAATTGAAATCAGATTTTTTTAAATATCAAGCACAAACTTCTCCCTATCCATTTGCCCTAGAGGTTTCTTCTGCAAAGGGTAGTTACATTTACGATACATCAGGTAAGAAATACTTAGATTTTGTAGCTGGAGTATCTGCAAACAGCTTAGGCCACAATCACCCAAAAGTATCAAAAGCAATTAAAAATCAAGTTGATACTTATACACATGTTATGGTTTATGGTGAGTTTATTCAAAAACCACAAGTAGATCTTTGCAAACTACTTGCCCAAAATTTACCACAAGAATTACAATCGGTTTATATTACAAATTCAGGTACAGAAGCTACAGAAGGTGCCATAAAACTAGCCAAAAGAGTTACAAATAAAGCAGAAATAATAGCTGCAAAACACTCTTATCATGGTAATACACAAGGTGCAATGAGTGTTTCTGGAGTAGAAAAACAAAATGCTGCTTTTAGACCTTTAATTCCTGGCATTCAATTTATTGAGTTTAATAATTCTATAGAGTTAAGTAAAATCACTAAAAAAACTGCTGCTGTAATTTTAGAAACCATTCAAGGTGGAGCTGGTTTTATTGAACCCAAAAATGATTATCTAGTAAAAGTTAAACAACGTTGCAAAGAAGTTGGTGCTTTATTAATTTTAGATGAAATACAAACAGGAATTGGAAGAACTGGAACTTTTTGGGGATTTGAAAATTATAAGGTAATTCCAGATATTATTATTACAGGTAAAGGTTTAGGTGGTGGCATGCCAATTGGTGCATTTATTGCTTCTTTTGAGCACATGAGCTTACTTAAAGATAATCCTAAATTAGGTCATATTTCTACGTTTGCTGGGCATCCAGTTATTGCAGCTGCAGCAGTTGCTACTGTTACTGAAATTTTAGATAAAAATTTAATTTCAGAAAGTATAAGAAAAGAAAATATCATCAGAAAAAAACTACAACATACTGCTATTAAAGAAATTAGAGGAAAAGGGCTAATGCTGGCTGCAATGGTTGAAACTAAAGAATTAGCTACTAAAATTATTCACAAATGTTTAAATAATGGACTAATTTTATTCTCGCTATTGTTTGAAGGTAAAGCTGTAAGAATAACACCTCCTTTAACAATTTCTGATGAAGAACTTGAAACTGGTTGCAACATAATTTTAGAAACCATTGAAGAAGTAATTTAAGTTTTACACTTCTTTTTACTCCCACACAAACCCTATTTTACCAAAATGGAATCTGACAAACAAACAACAAAAAAATTACAGAAAGCTACTGCACAAGCTATACAGCAATTTACAATGATTGCTGAAGGAGATAAAATTATGGTGTGTTTGTCTGGTGGTAAAGACAGCTACACTTTATTAGATATGTTGTTGTATTTTCAAAAAGTTGCACCCATTTCTTTCGATTTAATAGCGGTTAATTTAGATCAAAAACAACCGAATTTTCCTGAAGAAATATTACCCAATTATCTCACCAATTTACAAGTAGACTACAAAATTATTGAAAAAAATACCTATAAAATTGTGATGGATAAAACTCCTGAAGGTAAAACAACCTGTAGTTTATGTTCTCGCTTACGAAGAGGCACGTTATATGAAGCTGCCAAAGATTTAGGTTGTAATAAATTGGCTTTGGGTCATCATAGAAACGATATTTTAGAAACTTTTTTCTTAAACTTCTTTTTTGCAGGAAAAATGGAAACAATGCCTCCAAAATTTAAAAATGATACAGGTGATTTAATCGTATTAAGACCTTTGGCTTTTTGTAAAGAAAGTGATATTGAGCAATATGCAAATGCTAAAAATTTTCCGATAATACCTTGTAATTTATGCGGCTCTCAAGAAAATTTACAACGTAAAAAGGTAAAACAAATGATAGAAGATTGGGAAACTGATTTCCCCAATAGAAATGCAATAATGATGAATGCATTACAAAATGTTTTTCCTTCGCATTTGTTAGATCAGAATTTGTATAATTTTGATAATTTAAAAAGTAAAGTTTCTAAAAATACACTTTAAGTTATAAAAAACAAAAAAAATCTAATTGATAGCAATAAACAATTAAGAGAAAATCAGTTTAAAAGAATAAAGACATAAAATTTTGAGTATCAATAAAAATAATAATTTCAAAATAAACCCAAATTTTAAAAAATAACTGTTATTTTTGATAAAATGTTTTGCTTTAAGCTAAACATTTTAACATATATTTTAACTTATTATCCCCCAACTATGCTTCTAGAAGATTTCAAATCCCTTGGAAATTACTATAGAATACGAAATAATAATGTTTTTGTTATAGATATAGGAAATCATGACAAAACCATTGTTTTTATTAGTGGTTATCCATTAATTTCTTACGACTTTCATAAAATTATACTTCAATTATCAGAATTTTATAGAATTATAATTCATGATCATTTTGGATTTGGCTTAACAGAACTACCAAATTCTTATTGCTTTTCAATTATAGATCAAGCCGATGTTTGCATTGAAGTTTGGAAAAAATTAAAACTTAAATCTTTTCAAATAATTGCTACAAATCATGGTGGTAAAGTTGCCAAAGAAATTCTATATAGAAATAATGCAAAGCTTTTACCATTTAAAATTACGGCTATAACTTTAAATAACAGTTGTAATAACAATTATTTTATAAAGTTAAAAACAATTAGCAATCTTATCAATAATGATAAACTCTCGAAATACAAAGAGGTTTTAAAAAACTATAATAGAAAAACTTTTTTTGACAATAACGATTTAGAGAAAAAATTAGATGAAAAAGTAGTTAGAATTTGGCAAAAATTTAATGAAATGGAAGGCCAAAAAGAAACTCTAGTTTTAAGTAGTTTTAATGATGAAACTTATCTTTATTGGCACAGATGGGTTAAAGCTTTAAAAGAATCTAAAATTCCGATAAAAATATTTTGGCAAAAAGATGATGTTGAAAACATGAAAGACTTATTGTTGAATTTAGCCACAACTCAACCCAAAAACGTAGAAATTATTGAAAACAAAAAATGCTTAGTTATCGAAAATAATCCCTTAAGATGGTTATTAATGATATTAAAATCAGTAGATATTACTACTTACAATTATCTTAAAACAGTTTTCGTAAATTATTAATTAAATCACAAAAAATTATGCAACTAAAAGAATGGGAATCCAAACACAAATCTATAGAAATAGGTGATGAATATCTATCTTATTTAGATACAGAAACTGAAAAAGACATTATAATTATTTTTCATGAATTCGGTTCGAGTTCTTATACTTATCACAAAATTATAGCCCAATTAAAAGAGCAATATCGAGTAATTATTCCAGATTTAATAGGGTTTGGGTTATCTTCTAAACCTCAGTATTATTACAATTCAATTTTAGATCATGCTCAAATTTTAATTGATTTTATATCTCAATTAAACATTGAGAATTTTTCTGTTTTGGCTCATGGTTTTGGAACTTCTGTTTTCTGTGAAATTTTAAATATTATTGAATCTAATGCACTAGCTTTAGAAATAAAAAATATTTTTTTACTGAATGGAAGTTTAACTATTGAGACTACAAAGAATCTATCTTTTCAAACAATTATAGAGAACGAAATTACTTCTAAGTTTATAAAAATAACCATTTCTTATGAGTTCTTTAAAAAGTATTTTAAAGAATCATTAGGCAAAAATGATACAATTTCAGAAGATGAATTTAAAGTTTTATGGCAACTACAAAATTTGAATAATGGTGCAAGAATTATAAAATTTATAGATTATTGCATTAGAGAAAGAAAACTGTACAGCGAAAAATGGATTTCTATTTTAAAATCTTATAACAGTCAGATTCATATTATTTGGGGAGAAAATGATATTCTAAGCAGTTTGTCTTCTGCAGAAATTCTAAAAAACGCATTAAACCTTCCTAAAATGTATACCCTACAAAACTGTGGACATTTTCCGATGTTTGAAAAACCTGAACGTTTTTCTGAATTAATTTTAAAGCTAAAATCTGAAACAGAATGTGTTTCTTAATTAGCATTGCTTTTTAAATCTGCAAAAAAAAGGCAAACAAGTTTAGCCCTGATTGCAGCATTTGTTTGAGCTCTTTTTATTCTTTTTCTGAATAAAAAAGCGAGTGCGAAAAGCAGGTTTCAGCTTCTAAAAAAAATCTACTCTTCTTCGTCAGTGGTGTTTTTTCTTGGCTTAATTTTTCTAGAACCTTCGTACAATTCGTACTTTACAAACTTACAATCTAAATCTCCATTTTTTAAGGCAATTCGTTTAGATGTTCTTAAACCTACAGATTTTAAAGCATCTGTATCTGAAGTAATTAGCCAAGCTGTAGAACCTGGATAATTGTGTTTTAGAGTATCTCCAATTTTTTTATAAAACTCGTGTGTGTCTATGTTTAAACGCTCGCCATAAGGTGGATTGAACAAAATTGTTGTGTTACCAAAAACTTCTTTTGTAGAGTTAAAAAAGTTTACATGATGTACGCCAATAAACTCTTCTAAATTTGCAGAAATTACATTGGCTTTTGCTTTTTGAACGGCTGATGGTGCTTTATCAAAACCCATTATTTTAAAATGCGAAGAACGAATTTTCTTTAACAATGAATCTTGAATAGTAAAATACAAATCTTCGTCGTAATCTTTCCAATGTTCAAAAGCAAAGAGTTTTCTATTGATGTTTGCAGGAATGTTATTGGCAATCATAGCAGCCTCTATTAAAATTGTACCTGAACCACACATTGGGTCTATAAAATTTTCATCGCCAGTATAACCTGATAACAAAATCATACCTGCAGCTAAAACTTCGTTAATTGGTGCAATGTTTGTTGCTGTTCTATATCCTCTTTTGTGCAAAGAATCTCCAGAAGAATCTAAAGAAACCGTTAACCAATCTTTTTGAATGTGAACATGAACTTTTACATCTGGGTATTTTAAATCTACATTTGGTCTTTTATGATATTTATGTCTAAAATAATCTGCAATTGCATCTTTAGATTTTAAAGAAATATAATGCGAGTTGCTTGTAAAATTCTTAGAATTTACAACTGCACCAATAGCAAAAGTACCATCAGCATCTAAATAATTTTCCCATTTTATTTTCTGAATAGCTTCGTATAAATCTTCTTCATCGTAGATTTTACACGTTTTTATGGGTTTTAAAATTCTTACAGCTGTTCTTAAAGCAATATTTGCTTTGTACATAAAACCTTTATCGCCTCTAAAAGAAACACTTCTTATGGCTTCTTTTACATCTTGTGCGCCTAATTTCTTCAGTTCATCTGCCAAAACACCTTCTAAACCAAAAAGTGTTGTTGCTGTCATTTTAAAATCTCTATTCATATTGCAAAGTTACTATTATAAGTTGGAAGAATGAAGTTGCATTTTGTAAGTTTAATGTACAATTTAGACTACAAATATGGTTTTTGCTTTACATATGGCAATTAACATTAACTATAACAAATAAATAAAATATATAATTGCTTAAAACAAGTTACTGATATTTACAAATTTGGTTTTATGACAAATAAGATTTAGTTACTTTTGCAGATTAAGAGACATATGAAACAGAAAGATTGGTTTACAGATTGGTTTAACACGCCTTATTATCATATTTTGTACAAAGACAGAAATGATAAGGATGCACAGTTGTTTATGAAAAACATTACTGAATTTTTAGCGTTACCAAAATCGACTCATATTTTAGATTTACCTTGTGGTAAAGGACGTCATTCTGTATTTTTAAACTCACTGGGATATAAAGTTACTGGTGGCGATTTAGCTGTAAATAGCATTAACATTGCGAAAAAATTTGAAAATGATACTTTAAATTTTAAGGTGCATGATATGCGTGAACCTTTTAATAATAAATATGATGCTGTTTTTAATTTGTTTACCAGTTTTGGTTATTTTGAAGACGATAATGAAGATCTTTTAATTTTAAAAAACATTAAAAACGGAATTAAAAATAATGGTTATTTTGTTTTCGATTTTTTAAATGCTGATTTTGTTAAAAAAACTTTAGTACCTAAAGAAACTAAGGTTGTAGATGATATTACTTTTCATATTACCAGAGAAATTAAAGATGGTTTTATTTTGAAGAATATTTCTTTTTTTGCTGATGATGAACAACATTCTTACACAGAAAGAGTAAAATATTTAGATATAAATAAGATGAAATCCTATTTTAACAAAGTAGGTTTTACCATTACAAATGTTTTTGGAGATTATCATTTAAATGATTTTGATACGCAAACTTCCAATAGATTAATTTTAGTTGCCAAGTGAATTACATCTTATTAATTTTATCTGTTTTTGCTGGGGCTTTTTTAGTATTATTTGTTAAACCTAGCAAAAAAATCGTTCGTTTATTGGTAGCTTTTAGTGGTGCTTATCTTTTATCTGTAACTATTTTGCACTTATTACCAGAAGTTTACTCAGAAAATCCTAATGTAAAATCCGTTGGAATTTTTATTCTAATTGGTATTATTTTACAATCGGTTTTAGAATCTTTTTCTAAAGGTGCAGAACATGGGCACATACACATGCACTCAGACACCAAAGAGTTCCCAGCCATGTTATTTATTAGTTTGTGTTTCCATGCATTTTCTGAAGGTTTACCTATACATCATTCAGGAGACAATTTATTGTGGGCAATTGTTGTGCATAAAATACCGATTGCAATTGTACTTACCACATTTTTAATCAACACAAAATATTCTAAAAAAATAGTTTTTTCTTTTCTTTTTTTCTTTGGATTAATGAGTCCTTTAGGAGTTTTATTAGGTGATAAAATTCCATTTTTTACAGCATACCAAACAGAGATAACAGCTTTAATAATAGGTGTTTTCTTACATATTTCTACAATTATTCTTTTTGAAAGTACCGAAAATCATAAATTTAACTTACAAAAGTTTATTGCCATACTTTTTGGAATTATTCTAACCCTATTTACACTGTAGTTTTTACTTTTAATTGGTTTAAAAATACCTAGTAATAGGTACTAAATTTGCCAGCTAATACTTTATCTTTATAAGCAACTAAAACTACTATAAATGAAAATTTTAAAAGTTCTATTGCTTACAATCTTGTTTTTTTCTTGTTCAGTAAGCAAACAGAATAGTGATGACGAAGATCCTAAAAAACTTATTGAATATTTTAACACAAGTATTCATTCTAAAAAACATCAGGTAGTTCATCTTGGTACAATTACAGACAAAACAAATAACGAAATTCCGCATGCATTATTAATTAGGTTTAATGCCAAAAGAAATGGTATGTTTTCTAGCCAATTTACGTTAAATGACATTGAATTTAATCTTGTTAACTTCACAACAAAAGATCCTAAATTAATTATAGAAAAAATAAGGTATTTTAAAGACGATAAAAAGTTTCTACTTACTGTAAAAATAGATGATAAAAAAAGTATGCTTGAAAATAATCCTTTAGATAAAAATTCTGATGATTATTTTTTAAAAAATGAAAATAACAAAACATTCTTTTCGGATACTATTATGATTAAAAAAGGAACTGTTTTAGATTTTCATATAGATTTTACAAATGAACTTGCTACAGATATTGATAAAGAAACTCCTGAAATTGAATGCAAACTAAGGATAAATTAACTTTAAAGTATTTGTTGTTTTTAAGTATCCTATTTCTTAGTAACAACTCATTTTGCCAAAAGAAAGAGAAAGATAGCTTGCTGTATAAAAATTTCTATAATGCATTAAATACCTATAATTTTATAGAAGCTTCAGAAAATTTATCTAAAATTACTAGTAAAGATTCTATTTTTAACTATAATTCCTTTATTGTAAACTTCTATTTAAATGGTAAAAAAACAGATAAATTAGAGGCTGAATATTTAAAACAAACACCAAACAAAGACCTTAAATTAAGTTATACAGATTACCTAAATTATTCTAGTAAAAATAACGATTCAATAATTTACAATAATTACTTAGAAGTTTTAACCACTGCCAAACAGCAAAAAGACACTTTACAAATAAACGAATCTTTAAGACGAATTTTATATTATTTTTTTAAGAGAAACAACTCGTTAAATTATAATAAAGTAGATAAATATTTAAGCGAATTTAAAGCAATAAAAACTTCTGATTGGGACAATTTTTGGTACGAATATTTAAACAATGGATTTAATATTTCTAAAGCCTACTTTACTAAAACTCCTTATCCAAAAGCACAAAACTTTAAACAATGTTTATTCTATGCCGAAAAAACAGAAAACCTATTTGCAAAAATAAAAGCAAATCAGATAATCGGAGCCACATATACCTTAACTGGAAATAAAAATAGAGACAGTGCTTCTTATTATTTTAATAGAAGTAAATTGTTGTTGTTAAAAGAAAACAGCTTCTTTTTTAAAGAAATTCTAAGTCAGATTTATTTTAATTTTGGTAGAATAGAATATGATAAAAAGAACTTTGCGAAAGCCATTCAACTTTTTAAAAAAGCAAAAGAAAATAAACAATATGCAAACCAAAGCAAACTAAAATATTATTTATACATCTCTAAAGGTTTTGAAGAAAATCAACAAAAAGATAGTGCTTTTTACTACTTAAAAATTCATAATAAATTAAAGGATAGCCTTAATTTATTAAATCAATCTATTGCTATATCAGATATTAAAGAAAAGTACAACACTTTAGAAAACGAAAAACAAATTCTTCAATTAGAAAAAGAAAATTTACTAATTGAATCTAAAAGAAAACAGAATTTAAATCTTTTAATCATAGCATTATTAACTATTATTACTGGTAGTTTTATTTACATACTTACCCTTAAAAACTCGAAAAGAAAGCGAAAACTTGCAGAGCAACAAAAGGAATTAGAAACTCAGAAAAACTTAACCCTTTTAAAAGAACAAGAAATAACTACCATAAATGCAATGGTAGATGGTCAAGAAAAAGAACGCAAACGTATTGCAGAAGATTTGCACGACAATTTAGGTTCTGTTTTAGCTACTTTAAAATTGCATTTCGAAAATTTAAAAATCAACAGAGAAAAAAAGAAAATAGATCAAAACGAATTATTTAAAAAAACCGAGAATTTAATTGATGAAGCTTATTTAAAAGTACGCAGAATTGCCCATGCAAAAAATGCAGGTGTTATAGCAAATCAAGGTTTATTGTTAGCCATACAAATGATGGCAGAAAAAATATCATCAGCAGATAAAATTCAGATAGATGTTATTCATTATGGTTTAGACAAACGTTTAGAAAATACTTTAGAAATTACGCTTTTTAGAATTATTCAAGAGTTGGTTACCAATATTATAAAACATGCAGAAGCTAAAAATGCAACCATCAATATTTCTTTATATGATAAAAACTTAAATATTATTATTGAAGACGATGGAAAAGGTTTTGATATTAAAAAGGTAAATTTAAATAACGGAATGGGGATCAGTTCTATAAAAACTAGGATTGAACATTTAAATGGTACTTTTAAAATAGATTCTACCTTAGGAAAAGGAAGCTCTCTAATTTTAGACATTCCTGTAAATTAACTTGTTAAGTTATAATTTTTACCTATATTTAACTACCTATAATTACTTATATCTAGGTATATAGATTGCTACAAATATTTTTGATATTTGGAAAATAACTAACCAAACAAAAACTTAAAGAATGGATTTTAGAACATCAATTGAATTAGATTCAACAGAAAAACAATTAGTATTAGCTTCATTTGAGCTCGGCACCTTTTATTGCGTTTATGCATCATTTACAAACATTGGAAAAGATAAATACAAAATCGAATTTTCAATTGTAAATTATAAAGGACCTGTAAAAATTAAAATTAATAATATTGTTGAGGTTGTTGATAAAACAAGCGGTTGTAAACACATTAAAATATTTACATCTACCCAAAAAGGAACAGATTCTATAGAAACAGAATTAAAAAAGGAACAATATTTAATTTGTCAGAGAGTAAGCGCAAAAGAGACAGAATTATCACCTTTACTAGTTTCTGAATATGAGCTTCCTAATATTACCCACACTTATAAAACTCCATATGAAATAGAAACAATTGAGGCTGAGTCTTATATTGCTCAAATAAAAAGAGAAATTAAAAACTTTGAATCAATAAAATCTGCAAACCCAAAATTATGTATTGTTGGAAATAATAAATTAATATAAGTTTGTATTTCAATTTATTTTACCTTTTTATATTATTAAATATTTCTTTTACTACTCAAAAAATAAGGAATAGTATTAATGATAGAGATCTATTAGCTATTTTTTTTGAAAATATTCAACAGTTAAAAATCAATAAAGCCTCCGAAGTAATAGTTAAGATAGAAAATACAGATTTAAAAAATAAAATTAAAATTTATTTCGAAATTAAAAAGTGTAATGGTTTTGAACAACACAACGCAGATGATATTATAAAAAATATTGTTATAAAAAATAGGAGAGAAAATCTTGAATTATTATTAGATTTATTAATTCTTTCTGAAAATGAAATTTCTTACAAAAATGATAGATTAAAAGCCTTTGATTATGCGTATAAAGGATTAAAACTTTCTAAAAAATTAAATTTCGAATTTTTAGAAAGAGAGTTTTTAATTTTAATATTAAATATATTCAAAAATGGTATTATAAATAACGATGATAATGTAGAAAAATATTTAGATCAACTTTTTAAATTAAGTAAAAATAACAAGGTATACCTTTTTAAATATTACGTTTACAAAATTTATTTAAATGAAATAGGTTTGTTAAAAACAGATCGTAAATCAAAAATTGAAAAAAGAACTGAAATAAGTCTTAATTGTTTTAAAAAATTAGATAGTTTAATTATTCTTTTCGATAAAAATAACAGTATAAATATAGAATATTATCATCTAAAAGCACTCATACTCTCTTATAATAATACAGAACTATCATTATCCAATTTAAAATACGAGCTTAAATTATTAGAAAATAAAAAGGATATATTTTTTAATAAGTACAAGTACGAAAATTTAAAAGAATTGGCCAGAAAGTTAGCTGAAAAAAAACAATTTTTAGAAGCCATTAATTATTTAAATCAAAGTAAAAATTTTGAAAGTAAAATAACACCTTTAAGAAATAAATTTGTCTATAATTTATATATCAGTGAAATGTATTATGGTTTAAACAAAAAAGATTCTGCGTTTAAAGCTATGAAATTAGGTTTTCAAAATAGTATTTCCTTAAATTTTAAAAATCAAAACAATCTTATTTCTTCCTTAGAAATCAAGAATAAAACAGTAGAAAAAGAAAAGCAAATTCTTGAACTCGATGCTAAAAGAAGACAAAATTTAAGTTTTTCTATTGTTACATTAATTTCCTTTATTCTTATTAGTATAATTGGCACATTAGCGCTTAAAAACTCAACAAAAAAAAGAAAACTAGCTGAACAAGAAAAAATATTAGAAACTCAGAAAAACCTAACCCTTTTAAAAGAACAAGAAATAACTACCATAAATGCAATGGTAGATGGCCAAGAAAAAGAACGTAAACGTATAGCAGAAGATTTGCACGACAATTTAGGTTCTGTTTTAGCTACTTTAAAATTGCATTTCGAAAATTTAAAAATCAACAGAGAAAAAAAGAAAATAGATCAAAAAGAACTTTTTAAAAAAACCGAGAATTTAATTGATGAAGCTTATTTAAAAGTACGCAGAATTGCCCATGCAAAAAATGCAGGTGT